>DASVQO010000060.1:0-24610 GCA_036389075.1 Chloroflexia bacterium
GTGGGAACGTGGGTTTAGTGGCGGGTGGGGGCGGGGCGTAGGGGTGACGGCGAGGATGGAAAGGTGGTATTTGGGTGCTGGAGGACGGGATTCTTCGCTGCGCTCAGAATGACAAAGGTCGGGGGTTTGGGTGCTGGGAGAGCCACCGGGTTACGTTGGCGTAGGGGGCTGGGGTAAGGCGGCTTTCGTTTCGCGTTTGGGGATGGCGTATAATGGGTGTATGAGTACTGAGGCGAAGTGGGCTTGTCCTTCTTGTGGGTATGAGTACGAGGACTGGGTGGAGGTCTGCCCGGATTGTGGTATGGCGCTTCAGTTGCAGCCTGGGAAGGTGGCGGTTGGGGGCGGGGAGTTGGGGGATGATGAGGACCCCAGGTGGACGGTGGTTACGAACGTGCCGAACGCTATTATTGGGAACCTCATCAAGAACCAGTTGCAGGACGCGGGCATTCCGGTGCTTTTGATGCGCTCCTCCAGCGCGGATATCGGGCAGTTCAGCCATAACGACTACGTGCCTCACGACATACGGGTGCCGTTCAACAAAGTGGGCGAGGCGCGGCGCTTCGTCGACTCGCCGCCGGGTGGGAACCTGGTGGAGCGGGAGTGGGAGGAGATGCACGCGGAGGTTGAGGAGCCTGATGAGACCGGGGAGGAGAACCGGGGCGAGGGGCCTTTGGGGGGTGGGCTGCCGGAGGGTTGGAGCGTGCTGCCGACGGAGGTCGATATACGCGCCCGGCAGATGTTGAGGCGTAGTATGGGACAGCCGCGCGAGGGCTGGTACTGGGCGGACCGCAGGGGCAGGGAAGACGTGGCGGCTAGCCCGCAGTGGCAGGGGATGTACGAGCGCGCGGACGCGGGGCCGGGGTTCCGGCGGAAGGACGCGGGCGCGTATGAGGAGGAGTACGAGTACGAGGACTACACTTCGTACAGGAACGCGGACCCTTATGCGCCGAACAAGTGGGTGCGGTGGTTCTACGCGATATTACTGCTGACTATGAGCCTGCCGTTCATGTTCCAGTTGATACAGACGTTGTTCAGCTTTGGACGGGACGTGCCTTAGGGCGTAAGAAGAGACGGAACCGCCAAGACGCCAAGGACGCCAAGGACGCCAAGAGCGCGCCAAGTTAAGAACGGTTCACCGCAGAGACGCAGAGGACGCAGAGGTTACGCAGAGATTAAGGAAGGTTTAGAGAGTACAAAGAGGACGAGGGTACGACGTTATGTACCCTGGTCCTCTTTTGCTTGGAACACCATGCTTAATCTTGGCGCGCCCTTGGCGTTCTTGGCGTCTTGGCGGTTCCGTCTATGCTAAGCGGGGTAGTCGGGTTGGGACTGCATTTCGGCTAGCTGTTGGATGTGCATGGCGACGTGGATGGAGTCGAGGAAGAGCCAGCCGTGGGCGGTGAGGTCTTTGAAGATGCCGAGGCTGGCGGTGGCCTGGTGGGCCTGGTCGTCGGGGAGGGTGTTGACGTAGGCGAGGAAGCGCTGGGTGGTGGCGTCGAGGAGGGAGAGGGCTTCTTCGATGGGAATGCCGGTCCAGCCGCCTCCGCCGAGGCGGTTGCGGGTCTTGCCGGTGGTGGGGGTGCCCTCGGGGGGACGGGGGAAGTCGGGGCGGTCGTGGCCGAGGGCGCGGGCGATGCCCCACCAGTGGAAGGCGATACCGCTGGAGAGGTGGGTGACGATCTGGGTGGCGTCGAAGTGCTCTTCATCGCCGCTGGCGTCCCAGCCGTCGGGTGCGCCGGGGAGGCGGTAGGCAAGCTGGGCGGGGGTCATGGCGCGGACCATGCGGCTTATCTCGTCTACGTTTTGTTGGAGGAAGGCGCAGAGGTCGGCGCGGCTGAATTCGTTGGCGGCGTCGTTGATGCCGGTGTCGCCCGCCGCGAAGAGGTCTACGTACTGGTGGACGTCGCTGAAATGCAGTTCTGGCATTGCGTGTCTCCTGTTGGCATCCAATTCTCTTGATAAGAATTAGAAGATGAATAAAGGGAGCACTGGGGACACCCCAGACCCCGGCAGGGAGCACCCTGCACCCCTTCGGCATGGGAAGCTTGGGGGACGCCGCTACCCTGGCGGGGGTAGTCCCATGCACCCTCTCAGGCTAGCTCGCCTAGTCGCTCCATTGTGACGGTAAGGGCCGCTACAGCTGCTGTTTCGGCCCTTAGTATGCGGGGGCCTAGTTTTACCACGCTGACGCCTTGCTCGATTGCGAAGGCTTGCTCTTCGGGGGAGAAGCCGCCTTCGGGGCCGATGAAGAGGGCTACGCGTTCGAGGTTGGGCGGGCGGTTGGCTAGGGCGTCACCGAGAGAGCGGTCGCCGGTGACTTCGGGCATGAGGGCGAGGCCCAGGGGTTGCTCGACGGCCTGGCGGATGGCTTGCTGGAAGGGTTCGACAGGGGAGAGGATGGGCAGGACGCCTCTGCCGCTCTGCTCTACTGCTTCCTGGATGATGCGCTCCCAACGCTCGTGGCGGGCGGAGGCGGTGACGCTACGGGCGGCGACCACGGGCACGAAGTGGGTGGCCCCTAGCTCGGTGCATTTTTGCAAGGCCCACTCGAACTTGTCGGACTTGTTGAGCAGGGAGAGGTAAATCTCCACCTGGCAGCGCGGCTCGGTGGCTACGGGGTATTGATCGATGATTTGGCCGTAGACCTCGCCTTTGCCAAACTCGAGGAGACGGAGGTGATATTCGCGGCCCGTGCCGTCAAATATGGCTATGTCGTCGCCGGGGCGCATACGGAGGACGCGGCGTACCTGCTCGTAGACAGGGCCGGTGAGTTGCAGCTTGCCGTCGCGGGGCCGGGCATGTGGGACGTAGAAGCGGTGCATATGGGGGTTGCGCTCCGCGTGAGAGTGTCAGCTGTCGGGGGTGGAGGTCTGGACGCCGCGCGAGGAGGGGTTAGCCTGGTCGCGTGGGGTGTCGCGCTTGTCGAACCGGCGGCGGGATATGTATACGGCGATGCCCGCGAGCACGAGGGCCATGACCACCATCGTGCCCAGTTTCACTATGGACCAGATAGCGTTGCCGTTGTCCGCGCCGCCGCTGGTGTTGCTGCTGTTGATCATGCCGACCAGGCCGAACGCGCCGCAGAGCACCATAAAGATGATAACCACCTGGCCGTGGCTGAGGCCCATGTCGTGCAGGCGGTGGTGCAGGTGCCCACGGTCGGCGGAGATGGGAGAGCGGCCGCGCAGGAGGCGGTAGATGATCATATAGAAGCTGTCGAGCAGGGGTATGCCGAGCACGAGTAGGGCGGCTGCCAGCTTGGCCCCGCCCATGATGGAGATGACGGCCAGGGTGAAGCCGAGGAACATCGCGCCGGAGTCGCCCATGAAAATGCGGGCGGGGTGGATGTTGTATGGCAGGAAGCCAAGCACGGCGGCGGCGAGGAGCAGGGGCACGTAGGCGAGTGTGTACTGCTGAACGCTGACGGTGAGTACGAACAGGACGAAGCAGGCTACGACGGTCACCCCCGCCGCCAGTCCGTCGAGGCCGTCTATCCAGTTGATGGTGTTAGTGACGCCCGCGATCCAGATGACGGTGAAGATGACGGCGAGGGGCAGCCAAAGCTCGATAGTCTGGCCGAGGGGTTCGGGGCCGAGGAAGGGGACCGTCATGCCCCGGAAGGGGTTCTGGATGCCGGTGGCTAGGATACCCGCGCCCTGGTCGTAATGCCGGGTGTTGGGGTCGAGGTCGGTGGGGTTGGCGCCGCCGGGTACGAGGAGGCTGGGCACGACCACGAGGGAGGCGACGCCAAGCTGCCAGAAGAGGCGGGGGAGGGGCTTGAGGCCCTTGATGTCGTCTACGGCCATGACGAGGGCGATGAGGCCCGCGCCGACGAGCATGAGGAGCACGCGGCCGCCCTCGAAGCGGGCGTTGTCGGTGGGGAGGTAGGGGCCACGCAGGGGGAAGAGAAAGGTGAGCAGCAGGCCCACCGCGAAGGCCGCGTAGATAGCGAGGCCACCCAGGCGGGGCACGGGTACCTTGTGCACGCGCCGGGCCTCACCGGGCCTATCCACCCAACCGAGGCGCAGGGCGGCCCAGCGCACGACCGGGGTAAGGCCCAGGGAGAGCGCGAGGGTGACGCCGAACAGCAATATCATTGTGGGGAGATAAGGACCCAATTAAGTCTCCATTTTAGATTTTGGATTTTAGATTTTGGATTGGAAGGAGTTCTTCTCAATCCAAAATCTAAAATCCAAAATCTAAAATCACGAGGTTCCGAACTGGCGGTCGCCGGCGTCGCCGAGGCCGGGGACTATGTAGCCTACGTCGTTGAGGTGGGTGTCTATGGCGGCTACGTGGATGGGGACGTCGGGGTGCTCGCCGTGGAGGCGGTCGATGCCTTCGGGGGCGGCGATGAGGCCGACGAACTTGATCTTGCGCGCGCCCCAGTCCTTCAGGATTTTCACCGTGGCGGTGGCCGAGCCTGCTGTTGCCAGCATGGGGTCGAGCACTATGCAGAGGTCCACGGTGGGTTGGATGGGGAGCTTGTTGTAGTACTCAACGGGCAGGAGGGTGCGGTGGTCGCGGTAGAGGCCGATGTGCCAGACCTGGGCGGTAGGTATCAGCTCGAGGGCGGCGTCCACCATGCCGATGCCCGCGCGGAGGATGGGCACGAAGCCGATGCGGTCGGCCAGCTTGCAGCCTTTCATCGTGGCGAGGGGGGTCTGCACGTCGGTTTCGACCGTTTCGAGGTCGAGGGTAGCCTCGTAGAGGAGGAGGCTGGTGATCTCGCGCACTACCTCGCGGAACTTCTTTGGCTCGGTTTTGACGCTCCGCATGAGGGCGAGCTTATGCTGGATTAGCGGGTGTTCGGAGACTTGGACTATGTTGTTCATGGGTTAGCTCAATTGGTTGGTGGATGGTAGACGACGGGGGTCGGCCGGGGTGACGCCCTGTGGGGGACGCCCTGTGGCTAAAGCCACGGGCTGACAAGGGGCAAAGTCTCCTTCGGAGACTACCCTCTCCAAGAGAGTCCCCGTAAGGGGACTTCGACCCTTATCAGCGCGCCAATTCATTGGCAGGGCGTCGCCAGCGACTCTTGTCCGGCGTCCGTCAGGGAACATTAGGCTTCAATACCCGGTACCGGAAAGTGGCTGCAAAGCTCCAGTACCTCGGCGGAGACGCGCTCTTTTGTGGCGGGGTCTTCGGGGGCGCGGAGGACTTCGCCTATGAGGCGGGCTATGGTGTCCATTTCGGGCTCGCGGAAGCCACGGGTGGTGACGGCGGGCGTGCCGACGCGGATGCCCGAGGCTTTGGCTGGGGGCTGTGGGTCGTAGGGGATGGCGTTCTTGTTGACTGTGATGCCTACCTCGTCGAGGGCGCTTTCGGCTACTTTGCCGGTGAGGCCGAGGGGGGAGACGTCCACGAGCATGAGGTGGTTGTCCGTGCCGCCGGAGACGAGGCGGAGGCCCGCGCTCTCAAGCCCCTGGGCGAGACGCTGGGCGTTGGCGACGATCTGGCGCTGGTAGTCGTGGAAGCCGGGTTCGAGGGCCTCTTTGAAGGCTACGGCTTTGGCGGCGATGACGTGCATGAGGGGGCCGCCCTGGATGCCGGGGAAGACGCTCTTGTCTATGGCCTTGGCGTGCGCTTCCTTGCACAGGATCATGCCGCCACGGGGGCCGCGCAGGGTCTTGTGCGTGGTGGTGGTCACGAAATCGGCGTGGGGCACGGGGGAGGGGTGGATACCAGCGGCTATGAGGCCAGCTATGTGGGCCATGTCCACCATGAGCATCGCGCCGCAGGCATCGGCTATTTGGCGGCATCGCTCGAAATCGATTATGCGGGGGTAGGCACTGGCACCGACCACTAGCATGCGGGGCTGTTCCTCTATGGCCTGTTGTTCGAGGGCGTCGTAGTCGATGCGCTCGGTTTCGCGGTCTACGGGGTAGGAGGAAGCCTGGTAGAGCGCGCCGGAGAAGTTGATGGCGTAGCCGTGGGTGAGGTGGCCGCCGAAGGCGAGGCCCATACCCAGGATCTTGTCGCCGGGCTTGAGGACTGCCATATAGGTCGCCATGTTGGCTTGCGCGCCGGAGTGGGGCTGCACGTTAGCGTGGTCGGCCCCGAAGATCTCTTTGGCGCGGGCGATGGCGAGGGTCTCGGCTACGTCCACGTACTCGCAGCCGCCATAGTAGCGCCTACCGGGGTAGCCCTCGGCGTACTTGTTGGTGAGCACGGAGCCTTGCGCTTCGAGGACGGCACGGCTGACGTAGTTTTCGGAGGCGATAAGCTCGATTTTGTCGCGCTGGCGGCGCTTTTCGTCCTCGATGGCCTGCCAGAGGTCGGGGTCGGTGTCGCGCAGGGGGCGGTCTACCGGGCGAGGCGCGCCTATTTCTTGCGGGTCCAGGGGAAGCGTGGTATACATTGGCGGTACTCCATCTGGCGAGATGTAAGGAGTTGTGAGTTTTGAGTTGGGCGTGGGTGTTGTGCAAGCGTATGGGGTGATGGCCTGATGCTTTGCGGGGCCATTATACAACTTTGGGTGGTTGGGGGCTAATGTATGCACGGGGATGGGGCAACGCCCTGGACTCCCCCACCCTGCCACTAAAGTGGCGGGCTGGCAAGTGGCAAAGTCTCCTTCGGAGACTGGTTCATGTTAGAGAGTCCCCGTAAGGGACTTTGCCCCTTGTCAGCCCGTGGCTTATGGAGATTAACTGGTTAATGAGGTAGTCGTCAGAGGGTGAAAGACGGCTATGTAGGGGCAGGCACGGGGGCCTGCCCTGGTGGTTGCCCTGGTGGTTGCCCTCATGAGGGCGTACCATGTGCAAATCTCCAACAAGGGCAGGCACGGGAGCCTGCCCCTACAGGCTATTACCTTATTACGTTTTTAATCTTCACTAGTGGCAGGGCGTCATGCGGGGCAAGCGCCGGGGTACTAGTTAGTTGCTACTACTCAGGCGTGGGGTACCCACACCGGGGTATGTTGAGGGTAGCAAATGGGGCAGTTTAGCCCTAAAGTGTTAGCCGAAAAATAACACTGACAATAGCCCGTTTGGGACATCAATTGAGCATGGGAGGTCTGCTATAATGAGCAACACAGCGGCTGAGAACGTGGGAGGGGCGGGAGAGCATGGCGAGTTGAGCGTGCTGGTTACGGGCGGGGCCGGGTACATCGGCAGCGTGGCCGTGGAGATGCTGGCCGACGCCGGGTACAGGGTGGTGGTGTTCGACAACCTCATCAAGGGGCACAAGGGGGCCATCGACCCGCGTGCGACCTTCGTGGAAGGGGACATCGCGGACCTGCCGCTCCTCGAAAGGACGCTGAAAGAGCATCAAGTTGACGCGGTGATGCACTTCGCGGCCCATTCGCTGGTGGGCGAGTCGATGGAGAACGCGGTCAAGTACTTTACGAATAACGTTTCGGCAAGCGTTACACTGGTGGAGGCGATGATACGCGCCGGGACGAAGATGCTGGTGTTCTCGTCGAGCGCGGCCACGTACGGCATGCCACGGAGCAGCCCCATCCGGGAGACGGACCCGACGGCTCCCATCAACCCGTACGGCGAGTCGAAGTTGCTGTTTGAGAAGATGCTGCGCTGGTTCGATGAGGCGCACGGGGTGCGGTTTGTGTCGCTGCGGTACTTCAACGCGGCGGGGGCCTCGGAGAAGTATGGCGAGGTGCACGACCCGGAGACGCACATCATACCTATCGTTTTGCAAGTGGCGCTGGGGCAGCGCCCGCAGGTGCAGATATATGGTGGGGACTACGAGACGCCGGACGGCACGGCGGTGCGCGACTACATACACGTGATAGACCTGGCGCAGGCGCACGTACTGGCGTTGGAGTGGTTGGCGAGGGGGGGCGAGAGCCAGATTTTCAATCTTGGGAACGGCTCGGGCTTCTCGGTGAAAGAGGTAGTTGAGACGGCGCGCCGGGTGACGGGGCACGAGATACCGGCGCAGGTGGGGCCGCGCAGGGCGGGCGACCCGCCGGTGCTGGTGGCAAGCTCGGAGGCTATCATCTCGAAGCTGGGGTGGAAGCCGAAGTATGCCGAGTTAGAGGACATTATCAGCACGGCGTGGAAGTGGCACCAACGACATGCGATGGGGTACGAAGAGGACGTTTAGGTAATTACGAATTACGAATTACGAATTACGAATTACGTGTTGTTAGTTGGTGGTTGGTGGAAAATGGCGCGGGGTTTGAAGGCAGCGGATACAATCAGTGACGACCTATCCTTTACGACTGGAGCCCATTACAGTGGCTAGAGAGCTATCGTTCGCAGATCGGTTCGGGCGCGACCCGGCGGTGTTGACTCGCTCACCCGGGCGGGTGAACCTGATCGGGGACCACACCGACTACAACCAGGGCTACGTGCTGCCGACGGCCATCGACAGGCACACGAAGTTCGCGGCGGCCCCGCGCACCGACAGGACCCTGCGCGTGTTCTGCGAAGCCTACCAGGAGGAGGCCGAGATAGACCTGGACGGGCACATCGGCTTGCTGGGGGATAACACCCACTGGGCCAACTACGTGCGCGGGGCGGTGTGGTGGCTGCGGGAGCACGACTACACCTCGGTGGGAGCGGACGTGCTCATCTGGGGCGACCTGCCGGTGGGCGTAGGGATGGCCTCGTCGGCGTCGCTGATAATGGGTATTATGTCAACTCTGGCGCAGCTTTCGGGCTGGAACGTGCCGAGGGACGAGCTATCGCGGGCGGGGCAAAAGATCGAGAGCGAGTTCATCGGGGCTATCAGCGGGCTGGTGGACGAGATGGCTATCGCGCACAGCGAGCCGAGGTCGGCGTTGCTGGTGGACTGCCGTTCGATGAGCGTTACGACGGTGCCGTTCAACCCGGCGGCGGCGGGGCTGGCGCTGGTGATCGTGAACAGCGGGCTGACGCGGGAGGACGGCAACTCGGTGCTGACCAAGCGGCGGCGCGAGTGCGAGGCGGCGATGGGCGCGCTGAAGGTTATCACTTACAACCTGGAGCTGCAATCGCTGCGGGATATTACGCCTGAGACGCTGCACAACTATGGCGGCAAGCTGTACCCCACGCTGTACAAGCGGGCCAGGCACGTTATCACGGAGAACGAGAGGGTGTTGCAGACGGTGGTGGCGCTGTCGGTGAACGATTTCCAGACGGCGGGGCGGCTGATGAACGAGTCGCACGAGAGTCTGAAGAACGACTATGAGGTGAGCAACCTGTTCATGGACCGCCTGGTGGAGCTGGCGCAGGAGACTGAGGGCGTTGTGGGGGCGCGCATGTTCGGGCAGGGCTTCGGGGGCTGCACGGTTAATCTGGTGCAGAACACGGCGATACGGGCCTTCGACCGCAACGTAGTGCGCCGTTACACGGAAGAGACCTCCCTCAAGGCCGAGACGTACGTGGTGCGCCCGGCGGGGGGGCTTGAGGTGGACGTGTTATAAGACGTAAACGCCAAGACGCCAAGACGCCAAGAACCACGCCAAGTTAGATTAAGGTTTGGAGTGTACAAAGAGGAGCAGGGTACGACAATACGTACCCTGCTCCTCTTTTGCTTTGAAAACCAAAATGTTTAATCTCTGCGCGTCCTTGGCGTCTTGGCGTCTTGGCGTTTAGAAAAGGAAGGGCTATTCGGTGTGCTGGCGGGTGCGGAAGATTAGCTTGATGGGGGTCCCTTCGAAGCCGAACGCGCCGCGTAGCTGGTTTTCGAGGTAGCGTTTGTAGGAGAAGTGGACCGCGTCGGCGTCGTTGGTGAAAAAGACGAAGGTAGGCGGGCGAATGTCGGCCTGGGTGGCGTAGTAGAACTTGACCCACTTGCCGGGCTTGGAGGGGGGCGGGTGGGCCTCCACGGCCTCTTTGACGAGCTTGTTTAGCTGGCCCGTGTTGATGCGCTTGGCGCGCTCGGTGGACACCTTGAGGGCCATCGGCAGCACTTTGGTGACGCGCTGGCCGAACTTGGCCGAGATGAAGACGAAGGGCACGTAGGGCATAAAGTTGAGTTCCTGGCGCAGGTGGGCGGTGTACTCGTAGATGGTGTTGGAGTCCTTCTCCACGAGGTCCCACTTGTTGACGACCAGGATCATGCCCTTGCTTTCTTCGAGCACGTAGCCGGCGATATGGGTGTCCTGGGCGGTGATGCCCTCGGTGGCGTCTATGACGAGGAGGGTGACATCGGCCCGCTGGATGGCGCGCAGGGTGCGGATGACGGAGTAGCGTTCGATGCCCGGCTCGATGCGGCCCCGGCGGCGAATGCCAGCGGTGTCTATGAGGGTGACCTCGTGGGTGGTGGCGTCGTCGCCTTCCTCGGTGTACTTGAAGAGGGTGTCGATAGCGTCGCGGGTGGTACCGGGCACGTCGGAGACGATCACGCGCTCGTGGCCGAGGATAGCGTTGAGGAGGCGGGACTTGCCGACGTTGGGGCGGCCGACGATGGCAACCCGTATCATCTCGTCGTCTTCTGCTTCGGCCTGGTCTTGCGAGGGGAACGCCTCGACTACCTTGTCCAGCAGGTCGCCGGTGTTGATGGAGTGCTTGGAGGACATGGGGATGGGGTCGCCCAGGCCAAGCTCGTAGAACTCGACGGAGTTGAGGCGGCGTTCCTCGGAGTCGGCCTTGTTGGCGGCGAGGATAACGGGCTTGTGGGAGGTGCGGAGGACCTCGGAGATTTCGCTGTCGGTGGCGGTGAGGCCGGTCTTGGCGTCCACCATGAAGATGATAACGTCGGCCTCTTCAATGGCGGCCTCGGCTTGCTCGCGGGTGCGGGTGAGGATATCTTCCTCGGTGACTTCGCCCTGGGGGCCGGTGCCCGGCTCGGCGGCTTCGCCCATGACCATACCGCCAGTGTCGATGACGGTGAACTCCACGCCGTTCCACTCGGTGACGCCGTAGATGCGGTCGCGGGTGGTGCCGGGCTGGTCCTCGACGATGGCGACCTGTTCGCCTATAAGCCTGTTGAAGAAGGATGACTTGCCGACGTTGGGCCGTCCGACAATCGCCACTACCGGTCTTGGCATTTGGGTGAGGCTCCTGGGAATGACTGGTTCGATGCTGCTAATAGGTGTAAATATTCGGGATAGGCAATAAAGGTGCTATCCGCTCATTGTAGCACAATTGCCGGTACAGGGGCAAGAAAGGGGCGGAACGGAAAGGAAAGAGACGGAACCGCCAAGACGCCAAGGGAGCGCCAAGATTAAGAACGGTTCACCGCAGAGACGCAGAGGGCGCAGAGGTTACGCAGAGATTAGGAAGGTTTGGAGAGTACAAAGAGGAGCAGGGTACGACAGCACGTACCCTGCTCCTCTTACTTAGAACACCACTATCTTAATCTTGGCGCGCTCTTGGCGTTCTTGGCGTCTTGGCGGTTCCGTCTCTTAACCCGAGAGGTCCCAGAAGGGGGAGGTTAGGCCGAGGGAGGCGAAGATGGCGTGGGCTTCGTCGAGGGTGAAGCGGCGCCAGGCGGGGTCGCGGCGGTCGGGGCCGTACCAGAGCTGCGCGAGGGACCAGCCTTGTTGGAGGGTGAGGGTGGCGCCGTGGGGCTGGTTCCAGTCCTGGCACCAGCGGTCGATGTGCTCTTCGGACCTGAAGAGCAGCATGGTCTTTCAGGTATAGACAAGGTTGTCCCACCAGCGGCGGGCGGGGATGGCGAAGTGGATGACGCCGTCGGCGGGGGCGAGGGTGCCGCCGTGTATAGTCAGTTGCATGGCTTCGCCGCAGTCGCCGCAGGCGGTGATGATTTGGGCGTCCTGGTGGAGCATGGCGGGGATGCCGAGGGCGTCCCAGATGCAGTTACCCCAGTAGGATATGCCGCCGGAGTGCACCTGGAAGGCGGTGGGGACGGCGGAGAAAGGCCCGGCCATGAGGATTTCGCCGCTGGCGCGCTGGAGTAGGAGCATGTGGGCGTCGGCCAGGCGTTGGAAGGAGGCACGGACGGTGTCGTGGGGCGCGGCGAGGGCGACGGCGATTTCGGCAGAGGAGGGGGCTTTGCCGGTGCGCATGAGGGTGTCGAAGATGAGGCGGCGGACTTCTTTGTCGTGGGGGGTGAGGTCTGCGGGCATGGGGTGGCTCCTGGATGTTGGGGTGTGGGTGGGTTGTGGTTGGGTATGGCTAGGGGAAGTAGGGGTATTGTAATACATTTTTGTGGGATGGGGGCAGGCAGACCCCTGCCGCAACTGTCATCCTGAACGTATTGAAGGATCTAAGGAAGGCGGTAATGGAATGCTGTTGAACTGGTCGGGGGTGGTGAGAGTTCAGCGTGAGGGCAGAAGGAAGAGCTTAGATTCTTCGCTACGCTCAGAATGACGGGGGCCACCTTGGTCCCGCCTTTCAGCTGTGGGGTTAGTGCTCATACGGCTGAGGTAGGTTGCTCATCGTGTTGGGCGGCTGCTATAATTGCCGGGAATATCATCTTAGAATATAGAGAGACGGGTTATTCAGCATGGCTGTTGCAGTTCTGACCGTTTACGGTCTGTCAAAATCGTATAACATCTACCCCATATTTGAGGACGTTAGCTTTACGCTGAACGGCGGGGAGAGGGTGGCGCTCGTGGGGCCGAACGGGGTGGGGAAGTCTACCCTGTTGAAGGTGCTGGCGGGCCTTGAGAAGCCTAGCACGGGGGCGGTGGTGAAGGCGAAGGGGGTGAGGCTGGTCTACCTGCCACAGGAGGCGGCTTCTTCGTTCGCTTCGGAGGCGGACCTGTCGTTCGCGCCCGACGAGACGCTGCACAACTCGATGCTGGACGCGAGCGGGCCGGTGCGGGCGTTGCAGCAGCAGCTGAGCGAGCTTGAGGGGCGCATGGCGGGCACGGCGGGCGGGGACTGGGACGCGCTCATGTCGGAGTACGAGGCGGTGACGCACAGGTTCGAGATGGCGGGCGGGTACGACCTGGAGCACCGGATAGAGGAGGTGTTGCAGGGGCTGGGCTTCAAGCCGGAGCAGTACACGCAGCCGCTGAACACGATGAGCGGGGGGCAACGGACCCGAGCGGCCCTGGCGCGCGCCCTGCTGTCGAACCCCGACGTGCTGCTGCTGGACGAGCCGACCAACCACCTCGACATCGCGGCGATAGAGTGGCTTGAGAACTTCCTGCTGAATTGGAAGGGCACGCTGCTGGCGATTGCCCACGACCGGCGGTTCCTGAACAAAGTGACCAACCGCACTCTCGACATGGAGTTCACCAAGCACGAGCAGGGGATCTTCCGCTCCAAGAGCGGCACGGCGCGGGAGGCGTGGGAGAAGGAGTCGTTCAGCCGCTTGCAGGACTACCCGGCACCTTACGACCGCTATTTGGAATTGAAGGCCGAACGGTACGAGCTGCTGATGGCGCAGTACGAGGCGCAGCAGGAGACGATGAAGAAGACGGAGGAGTTCATCCGCCGGTACAAGAACAGTCAGAAGTCTCGGCAGGCGATGGGCAGGCAGAAGCGGCTCTTCCGCATGGAGAAGCTGGAGCGGCCAACGGAGAAGGGGCAGTTGAGGCTCAGCTTGCGGGCGCACGTGAGGTCGGGGAGGAGCGTATTCGAGGCGGAGGACCTGGAGATCGGGTACCCGCCCCGGGATGGCGCGGGTGGGCCGGTGGTGATAGCGCACTGCCCGGACCTGGAGATAGAGCGGGGCGAGCGGGTGGCGCTGATCGGGCCGAACGGGGCGGGCAAGACTACGCTGCTCAAGACGATCATGGGGGCGTTGCAGCCGTTGCGGGGGCACCTCGAACTGGGGCACAACGTGCGCTTCGGCTACTATTCGCAGACGCACGAGGGGCTGAACGGGGCGAACAGTGTGCTGGAGGAAGTGCGCTCGGTGAGGAATATGACCGAGCAGCACGCGCGGGAGGTGCTCGCGCTGATGCTCTTTTCGGGGGACAACATCGAGAAGCGGGTGGCGGACCTGAGCGGTGGGGAGCGCAGCCGGGTGGCGCTGACCAAGCTGATGCTGACGGACGCTAACTTCCTCATACTGGACGAGCCTACCAACCACCTCGACCTGGACGCGCAAGAGGCGCTCACGGATGTGCTGGGTGGGTACGACGGCACGATACTGTTCGTGTCGCACGACCGCGCGTTTATAGACGACCTGGCGACGCAGGTGTGGCTGCTGGATGGCGGCACGCTGGCGAGCTACGACGGCAACTACTCGGAGTACATCGCGGAGAAGGCGCGGCGGGAGGAGCCTGCGACGGCGGCTGTGCAGGCACCCGCGAACGGAGGGCGTCAAACGACAGGCTCCAATGGCGGGCACCCGGCCAAGGAAGTGCGCGAGGCCAGCAAGTCGGTACAGCGACAGGACCGAGCGCAGGAGCGGGAGCGGACCAGGCTGCACAAGCGCAAGCAGGCAGCCGAGGCGCGCATCTCGGAGCTTGAGGAAACGCTGAACCGGGTGTCGGACGACCTGACGGCGGCCACCGAGAGGCGCGATCTTGAGGCAATTGTGAAGCTGGGCACGCGCTACACCGAGCTTGAGGAGGCGCTGGAACAGGCGTACGCGGAGTGGCAGAGGGTGGAGGAAGAAACCACTGTTTGATTTTGGATTTTGGATTTTGGATTTGCCGGTACAATCTGCATCCAATCTTCTACAATCCAAAATCTAAAATCTAAAATGAAGAAGATTATTGGGCTGACCGGGAATATTGCTTGTGGGAAGAGCACCGTCGTGGGGCGGCTGCGGGAGTTGGGGGCGCATACGATTGACGCGGATGCGCTTATCCACGTTATACTGAGGCGCGGGGGGGCGGCGTTTGGGCCGGTGGTGGAGGAGTTCGGGGAAGGGATTGTGGGGGAGGATGGGGAGATAGACCGGCGAGCATTGGGGAGGATTGTGTTCTCGGACGCGGAGAGATTGAGGCGGCTGGAGGAGATAGAGCACCCGATTGTGCGGGGGATGATCGAGGGGGAGATACGCGGGGCGAGCGAACGGGTGGTGGTCGTGGACGCGATCAAGCTGTTCGAGTCGGGGTGGGCGGCGCGGTCTGATGTGGTGTGGGTGGTGACGTGCAGGCGGGAGCAGCAGGTGGAGCGGCTGATGAGGACCAGGGGGTACTCGCGGGAGGAGGCGGAGTTGCGCATCGACGCGCAGTCGCCACAGGAGGAGAAGGTAGCACGGGCGGATGTGGTGATAGACAACTCCGGGACGCTGTTTGAGACGTTCCGGCAGGTGGACGTGGCGTGGGAAAGGCTCAGTGCCGGGGCGGACGGGCGTGAGGACGAAGGGCGATAGGTCCATGAGAGGGCGAAGTGTGTGGGCATTGCTATTTCTCATCTCGGCATGACGGGCAGCCCTGGCTACTCAGTTTCAGGACCAAGCCCCACTTTGTCATTTCGAGCGCAGTGAGAAATCTCGTCCTCTACCGGGATGTTGCCCCTTTCATGCAGAACACCGCTAGAATGCTCAGGAGAAAGGTGTCTTTTGGGTGCTGAAGGACGAGATTTCTCGCTACGCTCGAAATGACAAAGTGGGGCTTGGTACGACATGAGCAACGAGCAAGCACGGGCGGCTGATCCTTCGCGGAGTTTACCCTGAGCGCAGCCGAAGGGCTCAGGATGACAGGAGCGGGGGATGGTCCTTCTCCGTCCCAGGCGCTGGGGTGTAGCAGGAGGTTAGGTTGCATCGTGACGTAGTGGCTTGCGCAGGGTTGTTGCGTGATTAGGTTGTTGGTCTTCGTTGAGATGGCACGTAGGAGCGTAATTAGCGGTTGATGAGATTGGCACTTGGGGCGAGTGAGGAGCGGTCGCGGAGGCTGTGGGCGAGGTGGGGCGGCCTCGTGTTGAGGGTGGCCGGGGAGCGGGCGCTGTGGGTGGCGCTGGCGGTGGGACTCGTGCTGATCGCGCTGGCGTACCAGAGCCCGCGGGCGTTGCTGGTGGATATCGGCAGCCAGTTCGACACGCAGCAGATGGTGGGGTTCCACGAGCCGGAGCGCAATGAAGAGGCTAGCTACAGGTGGAGCCGGGGCAATAGCTCCATCGTGTTCCAGGGGGTGGGCAAGCCGCTCTCTCCCATGCTGGTGCAGCTTCAGCTCACGGGCGGGCCGGACCCGGCGGACGTGGCGGTGCGGGTCAACGGGCAAGAGGTAGCGCCGCTCAGGTTGACCTCGCAGAGTACCGCTTACAGCATCAGCGTGGACCCGGCGTGGGTTGACCTGTCGGGCGACCTGCGCCTCGATTTCACCTCCCCTACTTTCAAGCAAGGCACAGACCGTCGGGAGCTTGGGTTCCTGGCGGACTTCGCGCGCGTGGAGCGGCCGGCGGGGATAATCATCCCTTCGCTGACGCAGTTGCTGGGGCTGTTGCTGGCGGCGGGGCTATTGTACCTGTTGCTGCGGGCGGTGTGGCTGACGCCGAGGGGGGCGGGGCTGCTGGCGGGGCTGTTCCTGGCGGGTTGCGCGGGGGTTATCGGGGTGCAGAGGCTGCTGCTGACGATCTTTACGGACCGAATCGTGATTGCGCTGCTTATCGCGTTGGTTGTGGCGGTGGTGGCAGAGGTGGCGGTGAGGTCGCTGGTGGGGCTGGCGGGGTGGCGGGGCGAGCGGCGGGTGCCGGAGTGGGCCTGGGCGTGGCTGCGCGGGTTGGTGATGATGTCGGTGCTGCTGAAGGTGGGGGGATTGCTTTACCCGCACGCTTTTGTGATAGACGCGCCGTTCCACGTGAAGTACATCACGTACATGAACGAGGTGTTCTTCTACGGCAGGTCGTTCGAGCAGTATTTCGGGGAGAGCCTGGCGATGTCGGTGATGCCGAAGGATGAGTGGGGGTCGGCGCGGGCATTCATCCCTTACTCGCCCTTCTTCTACGTGGTAGCAACGCCGTTGGCCTGGCTGCCACTGCCGATGACGACCACGGTGCCGGTGGCGATGGCCGTGCTGGAGTCGCTCAAGGTGGCGCTGGTGTTTGTGATAGGGCTGGCGTTGGGGCGCGGGGCGGGTAAGGGCGAGGGGAGCGTACGGGCGGCAAGGGTGGGGGTGGCGGCGGCGGGCGTGTACTCGATAGTGCCCGCGATGTTCCTGCTACAGCAGTGGGGCAACTGGCCGACACAGACTGCGCTGTGGCTGGTGGCGGCGTGGGTGGCGTTCACGGTGCTGTTCTGGGAGCGGATTACGCGGCCCGGTGTGTGGGCGGTGTCCACGGCGCTGCTGGGGCTGTCGCTGCTGGCTTATACGGTATCGGCGGCGTACACGGGGCTGTTCGTGGGGGCGCTGGTGGTGATGGGGTGGGTGTTCGCATGGGGGGAGCGAAGGCGGTGGACGGCTTTGCTGCTCTCCGGGGTGGCGGGGGCTGGGCTGGCGCTGGTGGGGTATTACGGGCAGTACGTGGAGCGCATACTGACCGACACGTTGCCGACGTTCAGCAGGGCGGCGGAAACGCAGGGCAGCCTGACGACGTTGCGCCCGACCTTCTGGGACTTCGTGAACAACGCGCTGGCGGAGCCGTTCTACTCTTACAACATGTGGTTGGTGCTGGTGCTGGGGCTGGTGGGCACGCTGTACGCGTTCCTGGGACGGGAGCGCGGGCAGAGGCAGACGAGCAAGGTGAGGCGGCCCAGCGAGGTGTACGCGTTCGTGGCGCGGTACGGCGGGGGAGCGGCCCCCGGCATGCCGTGGCAGCGGGTATGGGTGGGGGCGTGGCTGGTGGTGGTGCCGCTGATTACGCTGGCGGACTTCTACGTGGACCAAGTGCTGAAGCAGTTCTGGTATGCGATGCCGGTGCTTTCGATGTTGGCGGGGGTGTGGCTGCTGTCGCTGCTGGGGAGGCGGGGTGGGTCGCGGGTGTATGGGGTGTTGGTGGGGCTGGTGGTGGGGGCGCTGGCGTGGCAGAGTGTGTCGTTGTGGGTGTTCAGGCTGCTGTTCCACAACCGGTGAGGGCGTGGGGTGTTAGGCCCTGCTGTAGCGCTGAGGGGACGCCCTGCCAATGAATTGGCAGGCTGGCAAGGGGCGAAGTCTCCTTCGGAGACTACCCTATTGTTGCTTAGTCTCCTAATGGGCTTTGGCTTTTGTGCGCTCACGAGCCAGTAAGGTCAACAAGATAATCGACACAAGGTGCCAGCCGACGCCCCTCCATTGAAATCGAGGGGCGTCGGCTGGCACCTTGTGTCGATTATCTTGTCGGGGGTGGTAGGTGGGAGGGCAAGCTGGCTTCAGACCGGGAGGATGATCGTTACGGTGGTGCCTTCGGTGGGGGAGCTTTGGAGGGTGATGTGGCCGCCGTGGGCTTCTACCACGGTGCGGGTGAGGAAGAGGCCGACACCGAGGCCGCCGGAGCGTTGGGCGTCGCCGGGGTTGCTGCGTTCGAAGATGTCCTTGCGCAGGTGCTGGGGGATGCCGGGGCCTCGGTCTATCACGTCCACGACTACGCGGCCCTCGCGAGGTTCCAGGCGGGCGGTGAGGAGCACGGGCTGGCCGGGCGGGGAGTACTTTATGCCGTTGGAGATGACGTGGGTAAATACCTGCTCCAGGCGCCTGCCGTCGCCATGCACCCAGATGTAGGGGTCTGAGAACTCGGTCTCGACGGTGTGGCCGGTGCGGGCCTGGCCGACGGCCTGGGTTACGGCGGCGCGCAGGAGGGCGAGTAGTTCGACTTTGCCCAGGTTGATCTCGAACTCTCCGCGCTCGATGTGGGAGAGGTCCACGAAGGTGTCTATGAGGCGATTGAGGCGCTGGGCCTGGGTCCAGAGCACCTCAAGCTGGTCCATGAGGCGAGGGTCGGCGGGAGTGGCGTTTGCCAGGCGCTTGCGGATGACCTGGGTGAAGCCCATGATGGAGGTGAGGGGGGTACGCAATTCGTGGCTGAGGGCGCTGAGGAAGCGGTCGCGGGCGTGGTCTTCCCCCTGGCGGGCCTCGATGAACTGCGTGTTGGCGACGGCGAGGGCCAGCATGTTAGCCACTATTTCAACCGTGTCGCGCTCTTCCTCGGAGTACTGGTGGGCGTCCTCGTGGTAGAGGGTCATGAAGCCGAGCAGCTTGCCCCGGTTGACGAGCGGCAGGGAGACGACGGCCAGTATGTGGTCGCTCTGCAACAACTGGTGGTAGGCGGAGCGGACTTGCTCGCCGCGCAGGTCGGAGATTATGAGGGGTGCGTTCGCGCCGGAGAGGAAATAGGAGGAAGCCTCGTCGCTGGCGGTGCGCTCGACCTGGGAGACGAACTCGGGCGAGAGGCCGAAGCCGGCGACGTGTTTGAGGTAGCGCGAGTCGGTGACGAGGAAGACGGAGGCGCAATCGGCATCGAACAAAGCGCCGGTCTCCTCGACAGCCGCTTCGCAGAGGGCTTCGAGGCTCGCTGAATGATTTAGGAGGTCGGACAGGCGTGCCAGCAGCCTGGCGCGCCCCGCGCTGTCGCCCCGCACCCGTTCCTGCGGCTGCCCGGCGCTGCTGCCTCCACCGCCTGCGTCGGGGCTTGTGAATTCTTGAGGTGTGTTATAAGGCTTACCCATTTACCGGATAGATAGCTCCCCCGCGAGATATGCAATGTCGCGTAATAAAGGCAGTGCGGCTGCCAACTTGCTTGTTTAAGCAAGAACCGAACCATGTAGACGGTAGGAGACGGTAAGAGACGGAACCGCCAAGACGCCAAGGACGCCAAGGGCGCGCCAAGAGGAATAAGAACGGTTCACCGCAGAGACGCAGAGGGCGCAGAGGTTACGCAGAGATTAGGAAGGTTTGGTTGGTGCAAAGAGGAGCAGGGTACGATATCACGTACCCTGCTCCTCTTTGCTTGGAACCCCATCCTTAATCTTGGCGCGCCCTTGGCGTCCTTGGCGTCTTGGCGGTTTCGTCTCTTCTGTGGAAAAGCTCGTGTGGGGGCGGGGCGTGTGATAGCGTTTTGGGGCTATAATGGCAGTATGCGTATCGAGGAGTTCGATTACTCGCTGCCGCCGGAACTGATCGCTCAGACGCCGGTTGAGCCTCGCGACCACGCCAGGCTGCTCGTGATCGACCGCGACACGGGCGGCATCGAGCACAGGCGTTTCTATGAGTTAGCAGAGTACCTCAAGCCCGGAGACCTGCTGGTTGCCAACGAGAGCAAGGTGCTGCCCGCGCGCCTGCTGGGATACAAGGTGGATACGGGGGGCAAGGTGGAGGTGCTGCTGTTGCGGCCCGTACCCCAACCGGGGGAAGAAGGCGGGGAGCCTGCCACTTGGGAGGCGCTGGTCAGCCCCGGGCGGCGGGTGCAGGAAGGCACGCGGCTGGGCTTTGGCAGTCGTGGCGCGGATGGGCCTCACCTGGAATGCACGGTGGTGGCCCGGGGCGAGTTGGGCGGCAGGATAGTGCGGTTCGACCGGCCGCCGCGCCCGCTGCTGGATGCGCTGGGACAGATGCCCCTGCCGCCCTACATCCACGAGAAGCTGAGCGACCCCGGCCGATACCAGACCGTGTACGCCCGCGCGGAAGGCTCGGCGGCGGCCCCTACCGCCGGACTCCACTTCACACAGCGGCTGATTGAGGAGCTTAAGGGGAAGGGCGTGGGGTTCGCTACCGTGGTGCTGCACGTGGGGCTGGACACATTCAGGCCGGTGCACGAGGAGAACGTGGAGGAGCACCCGATGCACAGCGAATGGTACTCGCTGCCGAGGGAGACCGCCGAGGCCATCAGGCGGGCGAGGGCGGGAGGCGGCAGGGTGGTGGCCGTGGGCACTACCAGCGTGCGGGTGCTGGAGACGGAGGCGGAGGCGCAGGGGATAGAGGCGGGGGACCGAGGGAGGGAAGTGGCGGCGGGAGAGGGGTGGTCGAGGCTGTACATCAGGCCGGGCTACCGTTTCGGGCTGGTGGACGCGATGATAACCAACTTCCACCTGCCGAGGACCACGCTGCTGATGCTGGTGGCGGCGTTCGCGGGGAGAGAGCTTATCCTGCGGGCCTATGACGAGGCGATACGGGAGCGCTACCGCTTCTACAGCTTCGGAGACGCCACATTTATCAAGTGAGAACAGGATTCAGACCCGTCACGCACGAAAAACCCGGGTTGTAATTTGTTAATTATGGGCCATTTGCGCAATATCGCAAATAGCAAATGGTGTTGGAAAGGTAAGAGGCACATGATTCGTCGGAAATTGCCCTTTTGCATGACACTGGTCTGCGTGGCTTTGCTGAGCCAACTGGCGGGGGCGATTGCTCCTGCGGGTACGGCGGAGGCTGCCGCGCAGCAGGACTGCCGCACGATTGGGCAGTTCGAGGTGTGCGGCAGGTTCTTGCAGGAGTGGAACAAGCAGGGCAGCGAGCAGGCCAGCATATACGTAAACGGGGTGCCGATTACGCAACGGCGGGCGGAAATCTCGGTGTCTGACGGCAAGGTGTACGAGGTGCAGTGGTTCGAGCGGGCGCGTTATGAGGCCCACCCCGGCAACCAGGCCCCGTACGACGTGCTGCTGGGGCTGCTGGGCACCAACCTGGCGGAGGGGCGCGGTTCGGCGGACCCGGTGACGCGCAAGGTGCGCAACCCGGCGGACCAGCCGTTTGTGCCGATTGACAAACCCGCGGACGCGGACGGCAGGAACAAGGTGTGGTTCCAGGAGACGCGCCATGCGATTACGGGTAAGGTGCTCGAATACTGGCTCAGGTACGGGGGGATAGCGCAGTTCGGGTTCCCGCTCAGCGAGCAGTTTGAGGAGGTGTCTGCCACCGACGGCAAAACGTATACGGTGCAGTACTTCGAGCGGAACAGGTTCGAGCTGCACCCTGAGAAGGCCGCGCCGTACGAGGTGGAGCTTGGGTTGCTGGGGGTGCAGCAGTACAAGCTGACGCCCGTGCCGGGGGAGCAACTGCCGACGGCTCCTCCCAAGAACATGGGGACCACCAAGGACGTGGCGTTCGTGGGCTTCTCGCAGGAGCCGGCGAGCCTGGTGAGCTGGGCGCAGGACTCGTACGTGGCCTCGGCGGTGATTGACGCGGTCGAGGACGGGCTGGTGGGGCAGGACCAGAACGGCAACTACTACCCGGAGGACGCGTATTACCTGCCCACGCTGGAGAACGGGGGGTCGTACTACGTAGGCACGGGGGACGACCGGCACCTGGTGACCAAGTACAAGATCAGGCGGGGCCTCAAGTGGTCAGACGGCACGGAGCTTACCTCGCACGACGCGGTGTTCTCGTTCAAGCTGCTGACCGACCCGAACACGCCGGTGCTGGACCGCACGATCTGGCAGAAGGTCGCCACGATCGACCAGCCGGACAAGTTCACGATCATCTACAACTGGCTGAGCTACAAGCAGGCCGCGGACGTGTTGCAAAAGGCCGCCGACAAGCGCCAGTACGCCTTCTTACAGCCTTATATCGAGGCCAAGCAGCCCGTTACCCACCCCACTTACTTCGCCGTGGGCACGATACACCCGCGTCACGTGCTGCAAGACGTGCCATTCGACACGATAGGCTACACGAGCTACGCGCAGGCGGGGCACATTGGCACGGGGCCGTACAGGATCGAGCGGTGGGCCACGGGGCAGCAGATCGACCTGGTGCCGAACGACCAATACACGCTGACCGACAAGCCTATCCTCAAGAGGATCATCATCCGCTTTGTCAGCGACCCCACGCAGTTGCTTGGGCTGCTGCGGGCGGGGGACTTAGATGGGGCCACGGCGGACGGCTTCCCAGCGCCGACGGAGGGGTTGGACCAACTGGCCGGGGTGCAGGTGGTGGACTACGTGCCGGGGCTGAGGTGGGAGCGCATCGACTTCGATTTTGGGTCTCCCTTGTTGCAGGAGAAAGCGGTGCGGGAGGCGATTATCACGGGCATCAACCGCCAAAAGATCGTAAACGACACGCTGAGGGGCAAGGGCACGGTGCTGAATTCGCCGCTGCCGCCGGCGTCGCCTTTATCGCTGCAAAACCAGGGGTTCGCGCAGCAGTGGGCCGACAAGCTGAAGCTGCCGCAGTACGGGTACGACGTTGGGAAGGCCAACGCGCTGCTGGATGGGGCGGGCTGGGTAAAGGGAGCGGACGGGGTGCGGGCGAAGGGCGGGCAGCGGTTGCAATTGAAGTACGTGATAGTGGGCACGAACCGGCCGAGAGAGGCCGCCGCCGCGCAGGTGGAGACCGACCTGGAGGCGCTGGGCATCGGGGTGGAGGTCAAGAAGGTGACGAGCACCTGCCCCGACTGCAATGGCGAGACGTGCGACCTGTGCGCTTATGCGTCGGTGCTGGGTGGTTACGCGGACTTTAGCGAGTGGTACACGCCTAACGTGGAGGCGGACGAGGTGGCTAAGGGGCGGCTGGTGGCGTACAGGCGGTACAGCAGCGCCGAGTTGGACCCGCAGCTCCGGCAGTTCGCGACCGAGGCGGGCAGGGCGAAGCTGGGCGAGTTGTCGGCCAACATACAGGTCAAGCTGATGGGGGAGGTGGCGCTGGTGCCCCTGTACGTGCGCCCGCACATCGAGGTGCACAAGGAGACGCTGGCGAACTGGAAGACCTCGTCGGGGAAAGTCACGCCCTTCTTCAACGTGGGGCAATGGTACTTCAAGTGAGGCGTAGAGAGACGAAAACGCAAAGACGCAAAGAGCCTGCCCTGAGCGAAGCCGAAGGGACGCAAAGGACGCGCAAAGAAGATTATTGTTTCCCTGTTGGCGGGCAGCCTGGTACAGGCTGCATGCTAGATTCCATCTAGCGATGGTAGCACCAAGGCCCCCTATGTCATTTCGAACGCAGTGAGAAATCTCGTCCCTGAGCACCCACGCCTCGCTTTTGTTGAAAAGTAGGATTGTTGTGCTCCTCGGAGGACGGAGAGAGGCCGGGGCATTCCGGTAGAGGACGAGATTTCTCACTGCGTTCGAAATGACATAGGGGGGCTTGGTTCTTCGACAGGGGGATAGGGGGCTAGTCGCGTGGGCGCGGTGCGCGGTGCGCGGTACGCGGTGCATCGTGGCTTCGCGACCCAAGCCATAATCTTCTTTGCGCGTGCTTTGTGTGCTTTGCGCCTTTGCGTTTTCGTCTCCTTTCCGGCCGCTTCTGACGCGTGGCGCGCGCGTAAAATGAACCATTTTGCCCTTTTTGTTGTGTATACAATTGCGGGCGAGAAATGGGTGAAGTTTCCCCTGAGAAGAACGGCTGGACGTGCAGGCGTTGGGGCGGAGACTTGCGATTAACCCGGGGATATGGTACTATTCGGGATAATGTGCCCGGTTAGGCCGCCCGTAAATAGTGGGGGTATGACCCCGGCACTGAAAATTGAATACCAACAACCGAATATGGCTGTAAAGAAAAATCTCCGCTAAGAAGGGGGGTGGGAAGGACCACCGGCCAGGCCAGAGCTAGGCCGAAGCCAGAGACGAAAGGACCGTCGGTGGTAAACACAACAGGGCCAGTTTGAGCGCCGCACACTGCTGATTCTGTCCCCAACGCATGAGCCATAGCTCCCAAGTGGCAATGCACATTTTCCTTGTTGGGCTTTCCCAATGACACCATTTGGTTCACGCCAAATAGGAGGAGAGAATGAATAACGTCAAACGTGGCGTCGGCAGGGCAGCGCTTTATACTGGTGTAGTTGGCGCATTGTTGCTGTCGAGCCTACCGGCGGCAGGCGTTCGTAGCGCGGCTGCTCAGGGCCAGAGCCGCAATCTGGGCCCTAACAACATACCGGTGGCAGGTCGCTTCCTTGAAGTTTGGAGCGCCGCCGGTTCCGAGCAGAACTCCGTCTATGTAAACGGCTACCCCATCACACCTCGCCGTGCTGAGATCTCAGTAGATGACGGTAAGGTGTACGACACTCAGTGGTTC
>DASVQO010000061.1:0-11491 GCA_036389075.1 Chloroflexia bacterium
GTTAGTGGTTAGTGGTTAGTGGTTAGTGGTTAGTGGTTAGTGGTTAGTGGTTAGTGGTTAGTGGTTAGTGGTTAGTGGTTAGTGGTTAGTGGTTAGTGGTTAGTGGCTAGTGGTTAGTGGTTAGTGGCTAGTGGTTAGTGGTTAGCGGAGCAGGTTGCGCGTTTGCAAGAGCCTACTTTTCTTTGCGTGTTCTTTGCGTTTTGGTCTCTGTGCTCCATACTTGGTACTTGGCTAGAGCAAAAGGCCCATGACGAAGTCGTCTATGTACCTGCTGTTGTGGTAGTAGGCGTGGGAGCGGCGGCCCTCTATATTGAAGCCGAACTTCTCGTAGAGATGGATGGCCCGCGCGTTCTCGACGTAGACGTGTAGCTCAATTCGGGTGATGCCACTGGACCGCGCCCAATCGATGGTGCGCTGCATCAATTGGTGGCCCAGGCCCCTGTAGCGGTAGTCGTTGCGCAAGCTGACCCCGAGGGTTGTGGCGTGGCGCACCGACCGCCGGGTGCCGCCGTTGCAGGTGAGGAGGCCCACTATCTCGCCCGCTGCCTCAACGACGAGCATGAGGCAATTGGGGGTGGCGGCCATGTACTGGATGACCGCCTCTTCGTCCTGCACGGGCATGTCCCACTCGTCGGCGTCAACGGGGAGCATGCGGCCAGGCTCGGCGCTTGTTGTCCGCAGGTACTCAAGGCACTTCGCGGCGTCCGAGACGCGGGCCTCACGTATGGCAACTGGACCGGCGTCCAAAGACTGCGCCTCTACTCTCCTCGTCCCCTCTCGCGCGGCGATCTGCCTCATTATACATGCTGGCCGCCTGGGTGTCAGCGGGAGGTGGCGGATGTAAGAGACGAAAACGCAAAGACGCAAAGGACGCAAAGAACCCGCAAACGTTAAGGATTATTTTGGGGGACGTTTGGAGGCGGCCCTGCCCACGTTAAGGAGTTTCGATGGGCAGATTCGCCGCCTTGCTCCGGTCCGCCCGGCCGGTAAGTTGGCCCTGGGCTAACGAGCGGGCGTGCAGTGTGTGTTGGCAATGCTCCGGGCCGGCGGACCTGACCTTGCTGCCGCCTCAGCGCACGGCGGGCGGCCCCTGCCTGATGCGCTTGAGCACGGCCTCCATCCCTCCCGGCGAGTCCCACATGCTCTCTATCCACCAGGTGACCCCCGCCTCGGACATGGGCACGAGTATCTCGGCTGCCTGGTCCGCGTTATCGCCGGGGCTCACGCCCTCAATAATTATGTCAAACGGGGTGGTCTGGCCGGTCCCGGCGCGCTCCTCGTCGACGAACAGCTTCATCGCACGCACCTGGGCGGTGGTGGGTTGGGAGAAAGAGCCGTCAGCCGAGAGGGTATTGGCGACGACGCCATCCCAGCGGGCGGCCCGGCGCATGGAGGCGGGCCTCGGCCAGGCCCCGACCACCCACACCGGCACGCGCGGCTGCTGCACGGGGGTGTAGAGCCAGTCTTTGCCCCAATCGACCTTGTAGTGCCGTCCCTCGTACTTGAAGGGCTTGCCGCTCCAGAAGCGGGCCATAAGCTCCAGCCCCTCGTCCAGTAGTTGAGCGCGGACCTTGCGGTCGGTCACCTCGCCAACCCTGTCGAAGCCGGTGTCGATAGCGCCAAGGCCCACCGTGAGGAGGGCGCGGCCGTTGGTGAGCCTGTCGAGGGTGGCAAGCTCGCTCGCCAGCTTCCAGGGCCGCCTGCGGGACACCGGGGTGAGCAGCGTGCCCAGGCGTACCCGTTCGGTACGAGCGCCTATCGCCCCCAGCGACACCCAGGGGTCGGTGCCATATACCCCATCGGCCACGAACACCGCGTCCCAGCCCGCCGCCTCAATCTCCTGCGCGACCTCCACGAGCGTACCGACGTCGCCCCCTGGGATGACAAAGCCATACCGCATTAGAATGTACCTCCCAGTCTTTATAACTTGCGTGAGGCTCGAATGCCAGCACGAGGGATAGCATAGCATGGGCTTACTGACATCCCCTGTCAGGATTGTCGCGCGGTCTTGCGGTAGTATACAGGGGTCCGAATCGTGCTGGCACCTGTGCGCAGTCTGAAGGGAGCGTTTGAGCCAGCATTAGCTGACGACCGGGAGGGGCGCCTATGCCTGCAAATCACATTCGCGATGATACCAGTAACACTCCACACATTTCCGATGCAGTCCTCGCCAAAGCTTTCCGCACAAGCCCGGCAGCCCTGGCTATAACCAGCCTGGAGGACGGCAGGTTCCTGGAAGCTAACGACACCTTCTTGAGGCAGTACGGGTACGACAGGGAGGACGTAATAGGCGCGAGCGCGCTGGACCTGGGCATGTGGGCGGACCCGGAGGACAGGGCCGAGATGGTGCGCACGGTGCTGGAGGAAGGCTCCATCAGCCGGGAGGTGAACTTCGTCAACAAATCGGGGGAGATACGGGTGACCCTGTTTTCGGCGCACCGGATCGAAATCGGGGGCGAGGAGTACATGGTCACCGTAGCCACGGACGTAACGGACCGCAAGCGCGCGGAGGAGACGTTGCGCCACCTTGCCACGCGGGACGAGCTTACCGGCCTGTACAACCGGCGCGAGATGGGTTTCCTGTTGCAGGGGGAGCTTGCCAGGTCGCGCCGGTACCACCATTTCCTCTCTATGATGATCCTGGACCTGGACCGCTTCAAGACGATCAACGACACGTACGGGCACCAGGTGGGCGACGATGTATTGCGCGAGGTGGCAAAGCTGGTGCAAGAGAACATACGGGCGGGGGACAGCGCGGCCCGCTACGGAGGCGAGGAACTGGCGGTCATCATGCCGGAGACGACGGGGAGCGGGGCGTTCAAGGTGGCCGAGCGAATCAGGCAGGCCGTAGCCGCGCAGGCTTTCTCCAACCCCCAGCGCAACACCCGCACCCTGCCAGTGCGCACCACCATCAGCGCGGGCATAGCGTGCTTCCCCAGCGACGCGGACAACCAGTCGGCCCTCATCGTGGCCGCCGACCGCGCCCTCTACAGGGCGAAGGAGGAGGGCCGCAACCGCAGCGTGATGTACAGCGCCAGCGCGTTCAGCACCCAACCGCTGGGCGGGCATACGGTGGAGGAATAGGGAGGGCTATCGGCTGAGATGGGAAGTTACATCTACGAGTACGACAAAGAGGGCCGCATGGTGAACGTGTACCCGGCGGGCGAGGAGAGAGAGCCGGACCCGGCGGCACCGCCTGTTTACCGGGGGCTGGACGAGTTTTTGGCGGGGGAGGAGAGCGTGGGGACTAAGGAGCGGGAGAAGGTGGGGGAGGGGGAGGCGGATGGTGAAGGATGAAAGTAGTTGTTCGAATGATATGGACGGTGAGAAGAATATCCGGCGGTCGGAAGCCGATGTTGATGCAGATGGTAAGCGTTCTCCAGTTCACGCTTCATATCTCTTATAGTTTGAAGCCCCGCCAGCATCGCATTCCATGTTGCAGTAGCTGTGTATAACTTCGCATGAGTAGCAAGGAGGACGCTAGAATACTTGGCACGATATATATAGTATTAATCTAACATAAACAATGCACAAACCAATACTAGGAGAATACACCATATGGTAAGAGCTACTAGACAGTCTGACGGTATTTGGTTCTCCGAGGTTTTTAAGCTCAACAAGCCACAATACGAACTAACCTTTGTCGATTTTCGACTTGATGCTGATGTGCCTCTTTACATTGATCCCTACGCAATCACGAAGGATCCATCAGACCTTGCTGGCCGATGCCACAATGCCATCATCAGCTTCTTTGAAGAACTCCTAGAAGCAATTAGGGTCGATAATATCACTAGAGTTGCTAGGTTAGTGCGAGGTCATTGGGCTGAACCCGGTGAAATACACCTTGGTGTCGGAAAGAAAGCTCATCGG
This sequence comes from Chloroflexia bacterium, assembly GCA_036389075.1. GTDB lineage: Bacteria > Chloroflexota > Chloroflexia > QHBQ01 > JADMIH01 > JADMIH01. The sequence continues at coordinate 3,871 of DASVQO010000061.1, forward strand.
GGCAAGGGTATGGGTCTGGTTCAGGAACAACAAGTTCTTGAAGCTTTAACAAACTCCAATGCCGCTAGGGCGGGTGCAATACAAGACATTCAAGAACTTGAGCTTCACATTGAGGGCGTTGGACCTGATAAGATATCGGATCTCGTCGCAAATCTCATACTTTCGCACTTAGCTAGATTTACAGAGGATACTTGTCAAGAGCTTAACATCCCAATACGTGATGTCGCAGTAAGTCGCTTCTGGGATCAGGAGCGGCTAGAGTGGAGCGGCGGCTATTTTCGATTGCCCGTGTACCAGGGCCACTCATTTATTCTTGTTCCTAAGCGATTTCTCCGGCGAGATCGACATCTCATGAATCATCGAGAGTTCTACGACAAATACGTGTTAGATATTATTCAGCAAGAGTTACTTAGCTCCGACGACTCCTTGGTCTACACTCTCAAGAACGGACAAAGGCGTGTAACTAAGAAGGACATACAAAACGATCCGCGTTTCCAACCGTCAAAGGAGTTCATCAGTCAGTTTATAGTAGAACACCCTGAAGCTATAAAGAAATATCGAAAAGAGATGTTAATAAGATTCAGACCTACTGATCCGGCAATGCTCTCTGGTAAAGCTGCAGATGATGATCCGAAGATTCTAGACGCGTTAGCTCAAATAGATTCCCTTAAGCCCGGCGGCAGTGATGCTAACCGATACCACGATGCGGTTTTCACCCTTATTGAGTTCGTGTTTGACTATGCGTTGGAAAACTTCACAAAAGAAAACAAGATGGATCAAGGAAGAAGTCGCATCGATATTGTGGCTGACAACCGCGCCACCGAGGGTCTTTTCACTGAACTGCGAACAGAACTGAATGCTACATTGGTCCCCATTGAGTGTAAGAACTATACGGATGATTTAGGCAATGACGAATTCAACCAACTTGTGGATCGAATGGGAACCACAACGTCTAACTTTGGGATCCTATTTTGTAGAACCATAACGAATACGGAGCTAATGCTCAAGCACAGGTCCGACCGCTATTTACGGAAGGGTGGAATGATCATACTGCTTTTCGATGATAATGCCCTGAAGAGCCTTGTCAATTGGAGGCTTCTTCGTGACTATCCCAAGATAGAGTCCTTCCTCAGATTGAGGATACGTGAAGTGAGACTAGCGAATGAAATAGCCTCTTAATTAGGTAAGTAGACAAGCTAGTACGAGCGTCACTCCAAATAGAGCTTACCGAGCTACTAAGCTAAGTTTACAGACTTAAGAACTTTCGTCACATAACCTCACTACTGGGTAGCTACAGACCACTGTGCAAAGGTGTGCTAGCCCTGAACCACACATGTAGTAACACCCTGTTGCTTGTTCAAATCAGCCTCAAACCCATTTGGATTTGTAATTCGCTTTAGAGGATCGTAAACAAATATCACTAAGTGGTGACAGTCGGGGTGTGCCTCCCGGTATTGAACACTATCAACAATTAGCTCGTTCCGCAGGTTCCTGATGTTAGTATCGGAGCCTGGCATCTTCAACTCGACTGCTATTCCCTCTACTTTCAACAGGAAATCTATTCTAGACGCGTGTCCAGCGTAGCTTGAAGTGCTTTCTTCTTCCCGAACATCATCGAAATTGACCCTTAATAGAGCATGAAGTAGATCCTGAGCATCATATTCATCGTTAACCTTCAGCGTTTCCCTACCACCATGGCGATGAAGTAGTTGATTCGCTACTACCGGGAACCTGCGAAGGAGTCGATCAATTACTTCTAGCGCGTTAGTACCTGAACCAACACCGCCAGGCGCGATTAAAGCATCAGCTACTTCCAAGATTGCACGTTGAGTACGCAACGGGCCAACAAAGCAGCTTTCATATCCATATACATAATATGATCTGGCACGCACGGCTGACACGGTACCAAAGACCGCTACGTCTCTCTTTAGTGGTTCCTCAAGAAATCGCTTAATCTTCGGTATATCTTTATCACCTTGGTAAGCGTCTATGAATTCTACTCGCAGATGGTCGGCATTTATTGCGCTTAGGGCATGTGCATACCACCGTTGGTATCGGTGGATACATTGATCAATGAACGGTTTTGGGGGAGTGCCATTTGGAGATTGTTGTATGTGCTGCAAATCACGTTCCAAGTCGTGACTCTCATTGATGAGATCCCTAATTTTTGGTCCCATACCTAAACTCCTGGTGAGACGTACCTGTCTACTACTTTCTACTTGGCTATAGCCGTGAAGTTAGGATAGCAGAACAAAAGAAAGGAGCAGCCGAAATGACGGCAGCCCCTTTCAGTTACCCACTGGTTCGCGCTTCTACGAAACCTCAGGCTAAATATCCAAATTCCTCACGTTCTTAGCGTGGGTCTGGATGAACTTCTTCCTGGGGGCGACCTGGTTGCCCATGAGCATGTCGAACGTCTCGTCGGCCACCATCGCGTCCTCGACCGTCACTTGCAGCAGGGTGCGCGTTTCGGGGTTCATCGTGGTGTCCCATAGCTGCTCGGGGTTCATCTCGCCTAGACCCTTGTACCGCTGGATGCCCACTTTCTCCTTGCCTATCTGCTTCAGCGCGGCCTTCAACTGGTCGTCGTCGTAGGCCCAGATGGCGTTCTTGCCGTTGGCTACCCTGTACAGGGGCGGCTGGGCGATGTAGAGGTAGCCGCCGCTGATGAGCTGCGGCATGTGGCGGAAGAAGAAGGTCAGCAGCAGGGTGCGGATGTGGCTGCCGTCCACGTCGGCGTCGGTCATGATGATGATGCGGTGGTAGCGCAGGCGGGCGGTGTCCCACACGTCCGCGATACCGGCACCGAGCGCGGTGATGAGGGCCTTGATCTCCTCATTGCCCAGCATCTTGTCGAGGCGGGCCTTCTCCACGTTGAGGATTTTACCCCGGAGTGGCAATACGGCCTGCCCTCGCCTGTCGCGGCCCTGCTTGGCCGAGCCGCCTGCCGAGTCGCCCTCGACTATGTACAGCTCGCTCTTGGCGGGGTCTCGCTCCGAGCAGTCGGCCAGCTTGCCGGGCAGGGTGCTCGATTCGCCGGCGTTCTTGCGCACCACGTCGCGGGCCTTGCGTGCGGCGTCGCGGGCGCGGGCGGCGGTCAGCGACTTCTCGATGATGCGGCGGGCGTCGGAGGGGTTCTCCTCGAGGTACTGCAACAGCCCCTCGGCCACCGCCTGCTCCACCACGTTCTTGATGTCGGCGTTGTTCAGCTTGCCCTTGGTCTGCCCCTCGAACTGCGGGTTCGACAGGCGCACCGATACGATAGCCACCAGGCCCTCGCGCACGTCGTCGCCGGTGAGGTTGGCGTCAGACTCCTTGAGCACGTTGGCCTTGCGGGCGTAGTCGTTCAGCGTGCGTGTGAGGGCGCCACGGAAGCCGGTGAGGTGAGCGCCGCCATCGACGGTGTGGATGTTGTTGGCGAAGGAGAAGACCGACTCGGAGAAGCTGTCGTTGTACTGTAGGGCGATCTCGGCGTAAGAGGTGCCGACCTTGCGCTCGATGTAGATGGGCTGCGGGTGGACGGTCTTGCGGTTCTTGTTGAGGTGGCGCACGAAGCTCATCACGCCGCCCTCGAAGTAGAAGGTCATCTCCCGCTCGCGGCCGTTGCGCTCGTCGCGGAAGGTGATCATCATGCCCTTGTTGAGGTAGCACATCTCGCGGAAGCGCTGCGACAGGATGTCGTAGTCGTACTCGATTGTGTCGAAGATGGTAGGGTCGGCCTTGAACACGGTGAGCGTGCCGGTCTCGTCGGTCTTGCCGATGACCTTGACGGGGGCCTTGGCCTTGCCGCGCACGTACTCCTGCATGTGCACCTTGCCGCCGCGCCGCACTTCCACGCGGCACCACTCGGACAGGGCGTTCACCACGGAAGCGCCCACACCGTGCAAGCCGCCCGACTGCACGTACGCGCCGCTGTCGAACTTGCCGCCGGCGTGCAGGGTGGTCATGACCACTTCGAGCGCGGAGACTTTGACCTTGGGGTGCGGCTCGACGGGGATGCCACGGGCGAAGTCGCGCACCGAGACGCTGTCGTCGCTGCCTATGGTGACATTGATCCGGTTGCCGTTGCCCTGCATGTGCTCGTCAACCGAGTTATCGACAATTTCGTATACGAGGTGGTGCAGGCCGTGTATGTCGGTACCACCGATGTACATACCGGGGCGCTTGCGAACGGGTTCAAGACCCTCCAACACCTCGATACTTCGAGCATCATAATTCTGTGTAACCAACTCTAAATTACCTCCAAAAAGGGCGCGTTATCCACAATCTCAAGCTAAATTCCGCTACCAGTAATTATACCACATCGCGAGTAGTTTTGCACTTATTTGCAGCACTTATGTTCTGTTAACGGGTGTGCTGTTGCACGCCTGCCATGAAGCGGCGTCCGGGGGAGCGCTACGTTTACAGGCGGTAGAATTCGGTTCCCTGGATACTTATAATTGTGGAGGTAAGGTTCTTGCATAATGCTTCTTGAGTTGTCGTCAGGTGAGTCTTAGCTAATACAAGCGTAGGACGCCGGTTTGGCCCGTTATGGTTTGCGTTCTCGAAGGGAGACCCGCGTTGAGAGTACGTCATTTCATCTTCACCGGCCTGGCAGCCATGCTGGTAGCGGCCTTCGTCCTTGCGGGCCAGGCTACGCGTGCCGCCGGTAACGCGGTTGCCCTCGACCCCAGCTTCGGCCACGGCGGCAAAGTACTCACCGATTTCCAGACGCCCGGCAGCAACTCGACCGGCATAGACGTGGCAGTGCAACCGGATGGGAAGCTCGTGGTGGTAGGTTCCGCTTATCACAAGCCTTACTCGCGTGCCGACTTCTCTATCATGCGCCTGAACCCCGATGGCACCCTCGACCCCAGCTTTGGCGTGGGCGGCACGGTGGCCGACACTTTCTTCATCGGCGGTGAGGCGGCTAGCGCGGTCGCTATCCAGGCAGACGGTAAGATTGTGGTGGGCGGGGACGTGTACCTGCCGGCACCGGACAACACCACAGCGTTCGCCATCGCTCGCTATAACCCCGACGGCAGCACCGACTACACTTTCGGCAACGACGGCCTTGTAACAACAGTCATAGAAGATAGCAGCAGCCTCACCGATCTGCTCCTGCAACCGGATGGTAAGATCGTGGCCGCAGGCTCCTCGGCTTCGGCAGGCGTTCCAAAGTCCCACTTCGCTCTGGCCCGTTACAACCCGGACGGGAGCGCCGACGTCACGTTCGGAAGCCAGGGAGAGGTAGTCATGGACTTCCCCGGCCAGGCCAATTACCTGAAAGCCATAGCTTTGACAGCGGATGGCAGGCTCGTTGCGGGAGGTGATGCGGATGGCACGGGCGTACTGGCACGTCTGACCCAGATTGGCACGCCCGATCCGACGTTCGGAGTCAACGGGCAATTGGTCCTTACGGGCACCGAGAAGGTAAGCGGGTTGGCGGCGCTGCCCGGGGACAAGATTGCGACGGGTGGTTCTTTCCAGCAGTCGCCCGGCGACTATGCCTTCGTGGCCCGGCGCTATCTCAGCACTGGCGCTCCGGATATAAGTTTCTCGGGTGATGGGGTCGCCACGGTCCTCGTGAGCAGCCGGGGGGCCTACGTGAGCAAGCTACTGGTCGATGGTGACGGCAAGCTCGTGCTCGTAGGTGCCGCCTATGGTGAGGACGAGGCCGACGTGGGCGCGGTACGGTTCGATGCCAACGGCAACCTGGAAACCTCGTTCGGCAGCAACGGGTTGGCTCGCTCCGACCTCCCGCCCTACCACACCGATGTGTGGTCCGCCGCTTTCACCCCTGATGGGGGTATAGTGACCTGCGGGGTGGTTCGGTACGACACCGGCGTAGTGAAGTTCACAAGCAGCGGCGCGGTCGCCACCTCGTTTGGTTCGAGCGGACTGGCAACCCTGCGTGGCACCCTCGCCAGCTCCAATAGCGCTGCCGCTATCGCCTTACAACCTGACGGGAAGATCGTGGCGCTCGGGTCCTTCGACAAAAACGATTGCGAGGGCTGCGTGCGCAAGGATGTGGGGCTGGTACGTTATAACGGCGACGGCAGCGTTGACAAGACCTTCGGGGCCAATGGGGTGGTTACCCTCGACTTCCTCGACAATAGCTGGGACGAGGCGGTCGACGTTGTCGTCCAGCCTGATGGCAAGATCATACTGGGCGGGTATTATTACGAGTCGGGGGGCCAGACTCGGTACCTGGTGCTCGTCCGGCTGGACCCCGACGGCAGCGTAGATGAGACGTTCGGGGTAGGGGGCACGGCAACAAGGAGCTTTCCTCAAGGCACCCCAACGCTGGCGAGCCTCGCGCTCCAGCCGGGCGGCAAAATAATCGCCGCCGGTACCCTGCGCAGGCCGGAGAACTCGGACTTCTTGTTGATGCGGTATCTGGTCGATGGCACGCCCGATAACGATTTCGGCTCCGGGGGCGTGGTGCTAACCGACTTTGGGGCGAGTTACGAGGGTGCCGAAGCGGTGGCCGTTGCCGGCAACGACTGGATTATTGCCGCCGGGAGCACATCGTCGTATACAGTGGGCATGACGAATACGAAAGTTAACTTTGCGCTCGCCCGTTATACGATGGCGGGGGTGCTGGACCCCTCGTTCGGTGTCGGCGGCAAGATGGTCAGCGATTACCAGGGGCAAGATAATACGGTAGCCGCAATGACGCTGGACGCCCAGGGCCGCATACTTGTGGCGGGTTCGACGGGAGCATATTCCCAGGAATTGCAGGACAATGTCACTGATTTCGCGCTCGCACGCTACACCCGGGACGGCCTCCTCGACCTGAGCTTTGGCACGGCAGGCTGGCGCGTGACCGACTTTGGCGAGATAAACGAGAGCGCTACTTCCCTGGTAGCCACGGGTGACGGCAAAATCACCAGCGTGGGGTATACGGGCTACCGGAAGACGGCGCCGGTCTATAATGGCACCCTCGACAGCTTTGCCTTTGATATAGCGTTGACCAGGCACGACACGACCGGGGGACCGGACGCTACATTCGGGCCTGGCGGCAAGGTGAGAATGGACTTTGGAGGGGGCGAGGCCCTGAACGCTGCGGTCCTGGACGGAGAGCAGAGGCTGGTTGCAGGCGGCTGGCTGCAATTCCCGCTCTACACCGAACCTGATTTTCTGTTGATGCGCTTTGGCGAGGGCACTGTCCCGGCCACCACAGCCACGGCCGTGAACACCACCGTGCCGGCAAGCACGGTCCTGCCCACCGGCACGGCTACTCCAACGATAGCGGCCTCTCCTACAAACACGGCCTCTGCTACCAGTACCGTCGAGGTGGCTGGCACCGCCACTCCGGGCAGTACAGCCACATCTACCCGAACCCCCGTAGCAAGCAATACAGTTACACCTACGCGGACTCCCGTAGCAAGCAGTACCGCCTGCCCTGTCGAGTTCAGCGACGTGCCCGCAAGTGAGCCTTTCTATTCGTTCATTCGCTGCCTGGCTTGCCGAGGGGTTATGAGTGGTTATGCCGACAACACATTCCGCCCGGGCAACAAGATCACGCGCGCCCAATTAGCAAAGATCGTGGGCAACGCATCGGGTATTGTGGAGGCGGGAGGGCCACAACGCTTCCAGGACGTGCCAAACTCGGGTGGTACGGAGAGTTTTTATAGCC
>DASVQO010000062.1:0-3273 GCA_036389075.1 Chloroflexia bacterium
CAAAGTGCAGTCGGGGCAGGTCGTATCGGGCCGGACCGAGTCGATGCAGCTAGTCTGGCGCTGCACCGATTGCGGCTACTTGCTTACCAGGGCCGAGCAGCTACCCGAGCAGTGCCCCGATTGCGGCGCGCCAAAAGAGAACTTCGTGCTCGTCACCGAGGACTGAGTTGTAACGCTCCCCCGAACGCGACCCACGTCACGCACCCGCATTCCCCATATGTCAGCTACAGGCTTCAAATTCATAGACTTACCCACCGCCGCCGAACGCCTCGGAGTGACCCGCACCGAGCTACTGACGTGGGTTGACGAGGGCCGCATCCGCCCCTTCAGCGGCAAGGGCCAGCAGAGCGTCTTTCGCGCTGGGGACGTCGACAAGCTGGTCGCGGAGCTAGGCATCGCGGCCCGCGCGGCGGAAGCCCAGGCCGAGGAGGCGAACGAGCAAGCCGCGGCCCCGGCACGTGCGCGCCGCCGAGACCCGGTCAAGATACTCGGCACGCGCCTGAGCCAGACATCCCGTTGGGCCGAGATTACGGACCAGGATATCGCCACCTGGATTGACGCCCTGGAGCCGGTGCAGTACGACAGGGTGCGCAAGGTGGTCGCTATCGCGGTTGACCGGCTTGAGAAGGTGCGCGCCAGCATCGAGCAGCGACGTTGAAGCAGTCCGCCCTTGCAGCGGACCTCCCATGAAGGGCGGGACGGAGAGCAGATGCCGCGCTACTACACGCTAAGCGAAGCCAATGACATGCTACCCGAGTTGTCTCAGCTCATCGAGCTTATGCAGGCCCAGCGCGGGCAGTTGGAGCTTCTCCAGGGCAGGTCGAAGGTAGTGGCGCAGAAGACGCGCGGCAACGGCAACCACAACCCAGGCGAAGACGTGGCGCTGGCCCAGGCGACCAAGCAGGTCGAAGAAGCCCTCCAGGCCGCAATAAAGCAGCTTCAAGACTGGGGCATCGAGCTCAAGGACCTTGGTACCGGCCTGGTGGATTTCCCCGCGCTCCGCGAGGGCCGGGTGGTCTACCTATGCTGGAAAGTGGGCGAGCCTGAGATCGCTTACTGGCATGAGACCGATACCGGCTTCGCCGGCCGCCAGCCCCTCGACGACCAGTTCAACTAAGGCCCCTTCTCCCATGCGGCTGTCGGTTCAAGTCGCTTACCAACTCCACTTCCACAGCCGGGAATGAGGTCGAGCCCCAGCCCATGACAAGCTCCCCTGCCCCGCTCGTAGCAGACGAGACGCAATCCGCATCCGCCTCCACTACCGGCGCGTTCCGCTCCTCTTCCTCATTCAACCTGTTCCTGCCCTTAATAGTTGGCGTAGTGGCCTTCATAGTGTTCGCGCTCACCGCCACCGGGTTCCACACCTACGACGGCATTTCGTACATCCGCGATATGGGTAAGCCCCTACCCGCCCTGGTCCTGCCACATCACCTCGTCTATGAGCCAACCATGCTCCTGGTGTTCAACCTGTGGCGGGCCTTTGGGTACACGGGCTACGCCGACCTACCCGGTGAGATGTTGAGCAGCCTGGCGGGCGCGGGCGGCCTCGCGCTGTTCTTCTCCCTTGCCCGCCGTTGCGTCCGATCGAGGGCGGTTGCCCTGACCGCAACCCTCTCCCTCGGGCTGACGTACGGCTACTGGTTCTACAGCGTCGAGGTAGATGTTTACGTCCTACCACTCTTCTTCTTGCTGCTGGCCGCCTGGCTGTACACTCGCGCTCTCGAACGCACGGACCGGCTAATGGTCCTGGTCTGCCTTGTGGGGGCCGCCCACGGCCTGGGGGCGCTCTATCACCAGGCGGCCCTCTTCTTAACGCCTGCCTTCGCGCTCGGCGTCTACCTGCTGCCCGGAAGAACAAGCGGAAGGGTCATGAGGGTAGCAGCCTACGGGCTCGCGCTGGCATTGATCCTGGTGCCTGCCTACTTCGTCGGAGGCGTGGTGGTCGCCGGCCAGCACACGCCCGACAAGTTCCTGCGTTGGGCGAACAACTACGGCCAGCTTGGCACGTGGGGCGCGTTCACGCAGGATACGCCCGCCAACGCTATCAGCGGCGCCTCGGCGGCAATCAGCGCGGACTACTGGATTGGCCGCCTGCTACTGCTTGCCCTTGCCATCGTGCTGATATTGAGGGGGCGGTCGGCCACACGCCAGGGTGGGCCGCTTGCCTGGCTGCTCTGGGCCTGGGTGGGCACGTACACCCTTTTCTTTTCCTGGTGGCAGCCGGAGGTGCTGAAGTTCTGGGTGCTGGTGCTCGCACCTGCCGTGCTGCTCGTACTGCTGAGCTTCCAGTGGGCTGCCCTGGCTCCGAGATACCGCCTCCTGGCCATCGCAGCTTCGAGCATGCTGGTGCTGCTGCTCTTCATATCCAACGTACCGGTCATATGGGCGAAGCGCGACCCGATGTCCGACCCCGGACGTCGTACAAGCGCCGCACTGTCCCAGCTCACCGCGCCGGAAGACCTGGTTGTGTTGCAGTCGGGCAGCGCCGAACACTACTTGCCTTTCATGTACGGCCGCATCAATATTATGTCAACGCGAGAATTGTGGTACCTCTGGGGTCCCGGCGGCGAGGACCGGGCGGTCGCCAGCATCCGCCGGCGCACCTGGCACGCCCTGGCGAAAGGCTCCTCGGTCTGGATAGAGGACCGCGTGCTCGCCCCGGGCGTCCGCACGAGCGACCACTACGTCTTCTCGCCCCCACAAATCGACGCGCTGCTCTCCCCGTACGGCGCCAGGGCGAAAGGCGAGCAGGTAGCGGCGGGCGTCGCACAGTTCACGCGCTTATCACCCGGCCAGGTCTTCAGCCCCGTGGATGCCTGGTCCTTCAAGACCAGCCAAGAAGGTTGGAGTGCGGTCAACGTCGCGGGGGAGACTTTCAGCGAGCAGGGCTGGTGCTTTTACCCGGCGCGAGACCCGAACCTCTACGGCCCGCCGGTGCACGTGCGGGCGGCTAGCTATAGCGCCCTGTCTGTGACCATGACTACGGGTACAGCCGGCCAGGGGCAGTTCTTCTTCAGGCAGCGGCCGGAAGAACCATATGCTGAAGCCGCCTCGGAAGAATTCGAGGTAAGGCCCGGCGCTCACAACTATGTCGTGCCGCTCGGCGCGGAATGGGGCAGCATGACGACGATCCAGGGTCTGCGACTAGACCCGGTGGAAGGCGACAACCCCTCGGGGGGCGAATCCACCAAGGTCTGGGTGGAGGAAATACGGCTGCTACCCTGAGGGCACTGCACGCCACACCTTTCAGACCGCGCTGCGTTGCCGAAGCGC
>DASVQO010000063.1:0-4272 GCA_036389075.1 Chloroflexia bacterium
TCGCCCGGCAACGACCAGAAGTTCAGCGACCAGCGCACCGAGCAGGCCGGCCACTTCGCCAACAAGCTCTGGAACGCGACGAGGTTCGTGCTGTCGCAGACGGCAGACAACGGACAATGGACGATGGACGGGTCAAATCCAAAATCCAAAATCCAAAGCTTGCCCTTGAGCGAAGCGAAGGGTCCAAAATCCCTAGCCGACCGCTGGATCCTGAGCCGGTACAGCCGCACCGTGTCGCAGGTGACGCAGATGCTGGAGGACTACCAGCTTGGGGAGGCGGGCAAGGTGTTGCAGGAGTTCGTGTGGAGCGAGTACTGCGACTGGTACATCGAGGCGGCCAAGGGTGCGTTGCGCAGCGAGGACGCCGAGACGCGCGGCACCACGCTGGCGGTGGCTCGCACGGTGCTGGACGGCATCCTGCGCCTCTTGCACCCGTACATGCCTTTCGTGACCGAGGAGCTATGGCAGAACCTGCACGGCTGGCCCTCCCGCGACGAGTCGCTGGACAAGCGGCAGCAGAGCATAATCGTGGCCGAGTGGCCCACCGCCCTGGCTACCGATGAGGAGGCAGAGCGTGACTTCGACACGGTAATCGAGATCATCCGGCAGATTCGCAACGCCCGCGCGGAGACGATCAAGGACGCACCCGACAACCTGAAGGGCGAGATGGCCCGGCGCAGGATAGAGGCGATCATCGGTGGAGGCTCGCGCGCCGCCATGCTGCAACAGGAGGCCGACACCCTGGCCCGCCTGGCGCAACTCGACGCCGGCAAGCTCACCATCGCGGAGAGCATCAGCCCCGGGCAGCGCCCCGAACAGGCAGCCACCCTGGTGATAGGCGAAATCGAGGTGGTGCTGCCGATGTCGGGCCTGGCGGACGCAGGGGCCGAGCGCAGGCGGCTGCAATCGGAGGCCGAGTCCACCCGGGCCGAGATTGAGCGCGCCCAGGCCCTGCTCTCCAACGACCAGTTCACCTCCCGCGCCCCCGCACAGGTGGTCGAGCGCGAGAGGGCCAAGCTGTCGGCGGCCCAGGAGAGGCTGTCCAAGCTGAACGAACGGCTGGGCACGCTGTAGGAATTTTTGAGTTCTGAGTTGAGGGGTGGTTCTTTGCGGACCGCCCCTCGTTCGACCTCGCGTTCCTGGCTGCGCGTTCTAAAGCACCAAACCCCTACCTTGTCATTTGGAACGTAGTGAGAAATCTCGCCCTCCAGCACCTAGGCCCACCTTTCCTGAATCCAACATAGAGTCTCATGAGGAAAGAGAAATATCGGGGTAGACGACGAGATTTCTCGCTACGCTCGAAATGACAAGCTAGGGGTTTGGTGCTGTACTAGAGGCTGTCAAACACAGGCGGCTGATCCTTCGCTGCGCTCAGGATGACAGGGGGCCACTCTGGTCCTGCCCGGGCTGCATATGGGGTTGCACAGGATAGACCACGCAACCTGCGCCCACACCTCCACTATTTGTAGCCTTAGCAGATGTCCTCGGGCCTCGATATTGCTTAACGATGAGTAACGACCGCTTCAAAAGCGTATGGAGAACCCACATGATAGCCAAAAAACTTACCACCCTCCTATCGTTGGCAGCCCTCGTGCTGATGCTTGCCGCTTGCGACAGCCAGCCCGCCAGGCCGACCACGCCCGGCGTATCCGATAGCGGCACCCCCACCCCGGGCGACGACATACCCATCTCCCCCGCCGAGACCGCTACGATACCGGCGAACGCAACCACCACCCCTGGCGTGCTGCTCACCTTCACCAAGACCGGCGGCTTCGCGGGCTTCAATACCACCCTTACCGTGCAGCAGACGGGCGAGTACACCCTGGCCGAGCGCGGACAGCAGTCTAAGTCCGGCAAGCTGGACGACGCCAAGCTCAGCGACCTCAAAGCGCAACTCGACGCGGTACGCGGCCTCGGGGACGTGGAAGATAAATACGACCAGGGCAACGTAGCCGACGACATCTACAGGACCGTCACGTTCGACCAGAACGGCACGCTGAAGACGGTTACGGTGGCCGAGCAAGGCGGCAAGGACCTCGCCCCGGAGGAGCTTCAAAAGCTAATCGCCACCATCAACAGCATCGTTGAGACGCAATAGCCCGGGCAGCCTTGCACAAGCGCCACGGCGCGCTCCTCGGCACTATTAAACGGCCAGGGCTGCCCGCGATCTGCGGCAGCCCTGGACCTTTCACCGGGGAGGCATTAAAAATACGGCGTACGTTGATACTTGATGTATATTGACATTAAGGCGTATTCTGTGCTACAAACCTAGTATCTTTAATGCCCGAAGGTCTGAAGGTGCTTCCGTTTTTATAGAGGAGTACGTCTGATGCTATTTAACACTCAGAGACATCGCCGCGCCCTACGTTTCGCTGCCATAGCCACCCTGCTCGTGAGCCTGGCGCTTGCCTTCCGTGGGGGCAGCGACCCCGTGCAGGCCCAGGGACAGGTGGTGCAGATAGGGCCGATTGTAACAATGGCTATCGACGATACCGGCTCCGGTTGGGCGTGGGCGGGACCCGGCGGTATCACCGGGAAGGAGCCCAAGCTTTTACGCATAGCCGGGAGCGCGTATAGGGAAGTCACCATCAACAACCCGGACGCGGGGCAGCTTGTGCGTAACACCGCCGCGCTCTACGATATAGACCTCGTCTCGCAGATAGGCGAAGGCTGGGCCATCGGTACCGGGGGCGGGGCGCGCATCTGGCGTCTGCAAGGCGGCGTGTGGAAGAACTACCCTCATAACCTCGGCCGCGACGTGGTCCTGAACGACCTCACCGTGAGCAATAACGGCACGGATGGCTGGATCACGGGCACCGGGAGCAACCTCAGGGGCGTACTGTTGCGGCTGCGCAACGGGCAGTGGGTGGAGCAGGCGCAGAGCCCCGGCAGCGAATTGCGGTACGTGGCCATCAGCCCCAACGGCGCACACGCCTGGGCGGTCGGCCAGATGGGCGGAAGAGGCTCAGATAGCGCCGTCTACCAGTGGGTGAATGGCGCGTGGGTAATACGCAACACCTTTCAGGGTAGGCCCGCCGCCATACCGCAGCGCCTAGCGGTCAACGCCCTCACCGTGGACGACAACGGTAACGGCTGGCTCCTCAGCCCTCCGCCTCCCCAGCCCACTCGCGACGCCTACATCACCCGCCTGACGGACGAAGGCCCGGAGCAGGTGGCCGTAGACTTGCCGTTGACCGCAAGAGAAGGCGGGGCCATCGTCGCGGTGGACCTGCAAGACGTGCAAGTGAACGCGGTGGGAAATGGCTGGATCGCGGGAGCGGCAGTGGTGCAAGCGCAGAATGGCCGCACCCAGAGCCGTCCCGTGCTCCTCCGGCTGGTAGGGTCCAGCTTCCAGGAAATGTCTACCGGCAGGCTGGACATCGGGCCGAGCTCCATCAACCCGATATCCCTGCGGCTTAGCCCTGTAGCGATTACCCCCGACGGCAGCCACACCTGGTTAGCGTCGGAAGACGCCGCCGAGTTCCTCAGCCTGTTCGAGTTGAGCGAGCCGTGGGTCCAGGCGCTGCCGTCTGCCACCTTCACGCTGCCCGGCCCCGGCTACTGCTTCCAGGAGTCGCGCTACTGCCTGCGAGGGGCATTCGCCCGCTACTGGGCGGCCAACGGTGGCCTGAGGCAGTTCGGCTTTCCCGTTACGCCCGAGGTCACCGAGAGGCTGGGGGATAGGACCTACACGGTGCAGTATACTGAGCGCGCCCGCCTGGAGTATCACCCCGAGAACAGGCCGCCCAACGACGTGCTCCTCGGTCTGCTGGGCAACGCGCTGGCCGACCCGCGCCTGGGAGAGGACCCCTTCAAGCCAGCCGCAGCCAACAACTCGCCCGGCTTCCGCTACTTCCCGCAAACCGGGCACAACGTCGGACCGCCCTTCCTGGCCCTGTGGGAGAGCCGCGCCGGCCTGAGCGTTTTCGGCCTACCCCGCTCCGAGGCCTTCGATGAAAAGAGCGCTATAGACGGCAAGACCTACCTGGTGCAGTACTTCGAGCGCAACCGCCTCGAATACCACCCCGAGAACGCGGGCACCGGGTTCGAGCTACTACTCGGCCTCCTTGGCCTGGAACATTTCCAGAAAACGTACGGGTATAAGCCCTGACGAGTGGTTAGTGGTTAGTGGTTAGTGGTTAGTGGTTAGTGGTTAGTGGTTAGTGGTTAGTGGTTAGAAAAGAAGGCAAGTATCACGTAGCGCACCCAAGAACCAATCGTAATCTTTGTGTGCTCCTTGCGCTCTTTGCGCTCTTTGCGCCTTCGGGTTTC
>DASVQO010000064.1:0-10082 GCA_036389075.1 Chloroflexia bacterium
GTTAGTGGTTAGTGGTTAGTGGTTAGTGGTTAGTGGTTAGTGGTTAGTGGTTAGTGGTTAGTGGTTAGTGGTTAGTGGTTAGTGGTTAGTGGTTAGTGGTAGTGGTCAGTAGTTGGTGATCGGTAGTTGGTGATCGGTGGACGAGGCCAAAAGGACCGTAGCGTCAGCGGGGACGCCCTGCCAATGAATTGGCGGGCTTACAAGGGGCAAAGTCTCCTTCGGAGACTATCCCTAATGTTCCTCAGTCCCCGAAGGGGACTTTGCTGCTTGTCAGCCCGTGGCTTCAGCCACAGGGCTATAGCAGGGCGGGTCAGCCGCCCACCGTCCGGCGGGCCTATTATACGCCAAAGTACTAATGTCCTATGAGATATTATCCATATGTCTGAGTTACAAGCGACAGAACACGCATCTATAATAGCTTAGAGGCGCACAAGCACCCTCGCGGCCGCGTGCCGGGAGTCGTCGCACTACACTGAGGTATGGCTGTA
Organism: Chloroflexia bacterium; assembly: GCA_036389075.1. GTDB lineage: Bacteria > Chloroflexota > Chloroflexia > QHBQ01 > JADMIH01 > JADMIH01. The sequence goes on from DASVQO010000064.1 coordinate 489, forward strand.
TGCCCCGGTTCCGGTTCACTTTACTCGCAAAGTTCTCGGTAACGAGCCTCGCCCTCCTGGTCGTCATGGGGGTGCTGCTCGGCATGGGCCTCACCCGGCATTTCGAGGAGCAGGCCATCGAGCAGCAAAAGATGGCCGCCGCCTCTCTCGTGCCCCCCGTGGTCGGCCCCTCGCTCACCGACGAGCTCCTGGCGAACGGCGCGCACGGCGATGAGTATAACGCCATACAGGGTGCGCTCTCCTTCCTCGGCGGCTCCAACCTCGTGGGGGCCAGGGTATGGAACCAGGACGGCATGGTCATTTACTCGGACCTGCCCGGCCTCGTAGGCAAGAGCGAGCCGCTTACCACCCAGCTAAAGGAAGGGCTGGAAGGGCGCATCTCCGCCGAAATCTACCCTATTGACGCCAGGGAAGACGCCACCGCGCGCGGCTATGGCGACCTGATGAAAGTCTATACCCCCCTGCAAATGCCCGGCAGCAGCCGGATAGGGGCGGTGTTCGAGGGCGATTACGACGTCACCGACCTGCGGCAGCGCATCAGCTACACCAACGGTTTCCTCTGGTTCAGCATCGCGGGCGGCTTCCTCTTCCTTTACGTGTCGCTCTTCACGATCGTGCGTAACGCCTCTAGCCGCCTCGAACGCCAGAGCGCCGAGAACGCCCAACTCTACAGTGAGGCCCAGCACCAGCTAGTCGTGCGCCGGGAGGCCGAGGAGCGCATCAAACGCCAGGTGGAGAACTTACAGGCCCTGCGCGACATCGACATAGCTATTACCTCTAACCTCGACCTCGCCCTGACCCTGAACGTAATCCTCACCCAGGTGCGCACCCAGTTGAACGTTGACGCCGCCGACGTGCTGCTGCTAGACGAACGAGCCAAGGAGCTTGAGTACGCGGCAGGCAGCGGCTTCCGGGCCGAAGCGGTGGCGGGCACCCGCCTGTGGCTGGGACAGGGCTACGCGGGCAAGGCGGCCCTACAACGGCGCACGATAGGCGTGGAGCGGATGACCAATACGGGCGACCTTACCCGCGCGGAGTTGCTGGCAGGCGAGGACTTCGTGGCCTATTACGCGGTGCCGCTGGTCGCGAAGGACAAGGTGCGGGGGGTGCTTGAGGTGTTCCAGCGGGGGCCGCTGCCCTCCGACCCCGATTGGCTCAAGTTCCTGGAGGCGCTGGCGGGGCAGGCCGCGATTGCCGTGGACAATGCCGCGCTGTTCGACAGCCTGCAACGCTCCAACGCGGAGCTTGCCAGGGCCTACGACAAGACGCTGGAAGGCTGGTCCCGCGCCCTGGACCTGCGCGACAAGGAAACGGAAGGGCACAGCCGCCGCGTCACCGAGATGACCGTGCGCCTGGCGCGAGAGATGGGCGTGGCCGACGAGGAGTTGGTGCACATCCATCGCGGCGCGCTCCTGCACGATATTGGCAAGGTGGGCATCCCCGACTCGATCTTGCACAAGCCCGGCCCGCTAAGCGACGAGGAATGGGCCACCATGCGGCTGCACCCGGTCTACGCCTACGAGTTGCTGCGCCCTATCGCCTTCCTTGAGCCTGCGCTTGACATCCCCTACGCCCACCACGAGAAGTGGGACGGCAGCGGCTACCCGCTCGGCCTCAAGGGAGAGGAGATACCGCTGGCGGCCCGCATCTTTGCCATAGCGGACGTGTGGGACGCGCTACGCTCTAACCGGCCCTACCGCTCGGCGCGGCCCCGCGAGATGGTGCTGGCCTACATTGTGGAGCAGTCGGGCAAGCATTTCGACCCCGACGTGGTGGAGGCGTTCCTGCGCATGGACTGGGTCAGCGTGCCCCAGCAGCAAAGCCTACTCACCGTGGGAGATATGCCAGTCGCCGTGCCGCGGGTGGGTAGTAGGGCTGGTGGCCACGGCAATGGGGCAAGCGTGGTTGGGGAGCCTGTGCCTGCGGTCGCGGGTGTTCGGGAGGGCTAGGTCTTGCAATCGGGGGGAGCTGTAGCCCTGCTGTAGCCCTGTGGGGGTGCCCTGCCAATGAATTGGCGGGCTTACAAGGGGCAAAGTCTCCTTCGGAGACTACCCCACCTGTGAAGTGCTGAGTACGCCGTACCAAGCTCCCCTTTGTCATCCTGAGTACTGTACCAACAAAGTTCCTACCAGAAAAGTGCAGTGCCCGCAGGGGCACTTTGTAATGGTAGCCTGCGGTTTCAACCGCCCGGCTATATGCCACAAACTTTGTTGGTACCGCACTGAGCGTAGCAAAGAATCTCGTCCCTCAGCACCCAAATACCCCTTTTCTTCAAGACGGGCCGGTGCTATGGTGCCATCGAAATGGTAGCATCCCGATGAAGGACGAGATTCTTCGCTGCGCTCAGAATGACAAGGACCACCTTTGATCGCTCATTCCCTACAGTTTGTAGATAGGCCCTACCTTCATGTTCCTCAGTCTCCGAAGGAGACTTTGCTACTTGTAAGCCCGTGGCTTCAGCCACAGGGCACCCCCACAGGGCTACATGGCAGAGCATCAAGTCCCAGCTTGGCCAAACAACTCCTCCACCACCTGCCGGAACTCCGCACAGAAGGGCAGCGGCTCCTCACCCTCCCGCTGCGCGCACAACGCCTCCACCAGCCCACGGTAGTACCACGCCTGCTGCCCGCGGCCCCGCTTGAAGCGCGACCACGCGCCCTCGCCGCTCGCTCCGAAGTCGGCCAGGATGCTGCGGGCGTTGTGCAGCTTGTCCGCCAGCGATACCAGCCGCACGTCGCGGGGCGCGGTTGGCAGGTAGGCCAGGGTGTGCTCCTTGCGCTCCTCCCAACTCTTCCACCTATCCGGCTCCGTGCAGCCCTCGACAATGGCGGCAACCCGCGCTCCGAACTGCGCCCGTAACTCCTCCAATGTGACGGTTGTGTCCTCCACCGTGTCGTGGAGGATGCCTGCGGCCACCACTTCATCGTCGCAGCCCGCGCGGGCCAGCGACATGCCCACCGCGAAAGGGTGCGCTATGTATGGGATGTCGGTGCCCTTGCGGACCTGGCCCTGGTGCGCCCTGGCCGCAAGCTCAATAGCCCGGTTTATCATGCATCCTCCGCGGGTGTAAGAAGTGAAGTGATTCTGCTAGTTCTATTCTATCACGTGGCGGCCCGTGACTTTAGCCGCCGGGTGCTTCTATAATGTGAAGGGCTACGCTCCACTTGTTGGATGTACCCCACCCATCTTGATAATCCGAGGCAAGTTATGCAGAGTGGCACTGAAGCAATTATCGAAAACAGGTGGTCGGACGGCGAAACGGCCGGTATGGACGACCTGGACCTGCTTGTATACCAATCGCGGCTGGTGGGCTCCGACCCCAGGCTGGTGGTGTGGGGTGGGGGCAACACCTCCATTAAGACGAACGAAACCGACTTCCGGGGGCGGCCCACCTACGTGTTGCGCGTGAAGGGCAGCGGCTCCGACCTCAAGGCGGTGGTCCGGGGCGACTTCCCCGGCGTGCGCATGGACGACGTGCTCCCCCTCATGGGGCGGGATGATATGTCGGACGAGGAGATGGTGGAGTACCTCGGCATGACGCTTATGGAGCCGGGGTCGCCCCGCCCCTCCATCGAGACGCTGCTGCACGCCTTCGTGCCCGCCCGCAGCGTGGTGCACAGCCACGCCGACGCCATACTGGCCCTCACCAACAACGTCCGCCCCGAGGAGACGCTGGCCGAGGCGTTCGGCGGCGAGCTGGCTATCGTCCCGTACAGGCGGCCCGGCTTCCTCCTGTCGAAGCAGGTGGGCGAAGCCGTGCGTGACAACCCCGGCATCAAAGGGGTTATCCTGCTCAACCACGGCCTCATTACCTGGGACGACGACCCGGGGGAAGCTTACCGCTTGCACATCGAGATGGTGGACAGAGCGGCACGCTACGCCAAGGCGAAAGGTGCGGCACCTACCGTGCAGAGCCAGGACACCCCGCTAATGGATGAACAGCGGCGGGAGGCAGCAGGCAGATTGGCCCCGGTACTGCGTGGTGTGCTCGGGCAGGACAAGCGGGTAATCGTGCGCTACCACGACTCTCCCGAGGTTCTCCGGTTCGTATCGGGGGAAATCGTGCCCCGCGAGCGCATGCGCGAGGTGCTTGGGCAGGGGGCGGCCACTCCCGACCACATCCTCAACACGAAGCGCACTCCCCTGTGGATAGAAGCAGGCGACCCGTCAGACCACGAGGGCCTGGCACAGGCGGGGAGGGCGACGTACGAGGAGTGGGTGCGCGACTACGAGCGGTATTACGAGGCCCACCAGGCGGGAGAGGGGATGCTGCCCGCCGTGCCCAGGGTGGTGCTGGTGGCGGGGGTGGGCATGTTCTCAGTGGGCAAGGACAGCCGCGCCGCCACCATTTCGAGCGACATCTACCATCACACCATCGGCATCATCGAAGCGGCGCAAGGGCTTGGGGGCTATCGTTCGCTGTCGCTAGAAGATGCGTTTGCCGCCGAATACTGGCCGCTGGAACTGTACAAGCTGACGCTGGCCCCGCCTGAGAAAGCCCTGAGCCGCCGGGTGGTGCTGATTACCGGGGCGGCGGGGGCCATCGGGGCCGGCATCGCCAGGCGATTCGCCTCGGAGGGCGCGCACGTGGTCTGCGCCGACCTCGACCTGGACAGATCGAGCGCGCTGGCAGCCGAATTGAGCGAGGCCAACCCCTCCAACAAGGCTATCGCGGTGAGCATGGACGTGACGGACGAAACGTCGGTGACGGGCGCGTACAAACAGGCCCTGCTCGAATACGGCGGGGTGGACGTGGTGGTGTCGAACGCGGGCATAGCCAAGTCGTGCCCCATTGACGAGTTGAGCCTGGAGGACTGGGAGGGAAGCTTCGCGGTGAACGCCAGGGGGCACTTCCTCGTCGCCCGCGAGGCGTTGCGCGTGATGAAGGCGCAGGGCACGGGAGGTAGCTTCGTGTTCATCGCCACCAAAAACGTCACCGCGCCCGGCAAGGAGTTCGCGGCCTATAGCGCGTCCAAGGCAGCCGAGGCCCAACTGGCGCGGGTGCTGGCATTGGAGGGGGCGCCTTATGGAATCCGGTCCAACATGGTTAACCCCGACGCGGTGTTCGCGGGGTCCGGCCTCTGGTCGCAAGAGGTAAGGGAGCAGCGGGCCAGGGCGCAGGGCATCGACCCGGCCGAGATAGAAGAGCACTACCGCAAGCGCAACCTCCTACAGGTGGAAGTCACCGCCGCCGACGTGGCCGAAGCCGCCCTCTTCTACGCCTCCGACCGCTCGGCCAAGACCACCGGGAGCATGCTGCCCGTAGACGGTGGTTTACGTGAGGCGTTCCCTCGCTAGAGGTGCAGGGGCACTTCCCTGACAGGGCCGGGGTGCCCCCGGTGCTCTCCCTCACAAGGGGGTGCAGGGGTACTCCCCTGACGGGGGGCTGGGGGTGTCCCCCAGTTCCACCTTCTCTTCTCATATCGTTTTCCAACGAGAATTGATGCCTCGCAGCGAGATAAAAGAAACTGAAACTATGGAAGAGACCATAGCGCCAGGGCAAGAAGAGCAGCCACCCGGCAGGAGCGTCGCCCGGCTGAAAGCGGTGCTGTTCGATTGGGACGGCACGATAGTGGACTCGGCGCAGGCGATGTTCCTGTCCTACCGGCACGCCTACGAGAAGCACCTGGGCATCGTCTTCCCGGTGGACGACGCCGACTTCCGGACGCTCGTGCCGATGCGCCTGGCCGAAAGCTCGGCCAGGTTCGGGGGCGAAAAAGCCTCGGACGTCGCCTTCAGCTACAACCAGTACTACGAGCAAGAGGGCTACAGGGCGGGCAGGGTGTACGAAGGGGTGCGAGAGGTGCTGGTGGAGTTGCGCAGGCGTGGGTACCCTCTCGGCGTGGCCTCCAACAAGAGCTCGGGCAGGGTGGGGGCCGACGTAGACTACCTGGGGCTTGGCGGCCTGGTGGACGAGTTCGTGACCTCGGAGGACACGGTGCAGCGCAAGCCGCACCCCGCGCCCCTCCTGAAGCTCGCGGAGAAGCTGCAAGTGGAGCCGCAGTACTGCGCGTACATAGGCGACTACCGGGGCGACATTATCGCGGCCAGGGAGGCGGGCATGGTGTCCATAGCCGTCATGTGGGGCGGGATGTTCCCCACAGAGACGTTGCTGGCGGAACACCCCGACTATGTGGTGGAGCGACCGGAGGAGTTGCTGGACCTGTTCCCAGGCCCGCGACTGCCAGAGGGCACCATTGAGCGCGGACCCCTTTGAGCCGTGCGAGCGCTACAGGTAAGGCTGGTGCAATTCCACCGACTTGGCGCGCTTGCTACGCACCCGGATGTTGAGCAGTTCCACAAACACCGAGAAGGCCATAGCGAAATAGATGTAGCCCTTCGAGATGTGCTGGTCCAGCCCCTCGGCCACGAGCGTCACGCCTATCAGCAGCAGGAAGCTGAGCGCCAGCATCTTTATGGTCGGGTGCTGCTCTATAAAGCGGCTGATACCCCCCGCCGACAGCATCATGATGCCCACCGCTATCACTACGGCGGTTACCATCACCCATAGCTCGTTTGCCATGCCCACGGCGGTAATCACCGAGTCGAGGGAGAACACTATATCGAGCAGGATGATCTGCACCAGGGTGGACACGAAAGCCCCTCGCCCCCGTGGGCTGCCCTGGGCCGCATGATCGTCCGGCTCGCCTTCCAGCCTGTGGTGTATCTCCCAGGTGCTCTTGGCCAGCAAGAACAGCCCGCCTCCCAACAGGATGAGGTCTCTACCGGAGATTTCCTGGGCCAGGATGGTAAACAACGGCGCGGTAAGGCTGATGATCCACGAAAGGGAGAGCAGCAGCAATATGCGCGTGAACATCGCCAGCCCCAGGCCCACGGTGCGCGCGGTCCCTTGCTGGTCTTTCGGCAGGCGTCCCGCCAGGATGGAGATGAAGATGATATTATCTATGCCCAGGACGATTTCAAGCACGGTGAGGGTCGCCAGCGCAATCAGGCTATCGGGGTTCAATAACCAGTCCATTTAACTATCCTCCGAGAGGGATAATCTGTAAGTCGCGGTACGTTTAGTGCCTGGCCCAACACTTAGACCTATCTGCAACGCGCCGCATGTGCGGAAACAGGGCGTCCATGTCATTCTGAGCGAAGCGAAGAATCTCAAGAAGTTGGTACAGGGATGCTGTTGAACGCTACGGGGATTGTGCTGGCGTTCAACGTAGAAGTATAGGCAGCATCTTGGATTCTTCGCTACGCTCAGAATGACAAGGCCCTCTGGTTCGCTTATTTCCTACACTCTGCAGATAGGCCCAAATCAGGGCGCACCCCACGACGGGCGCAGTGCTCGACGTTCTGGCGTGGGGCAGCTTTGCCAGATGAATGCGTCGTGTAGCTAGCAGGGTTTTGCATGCGGGCGGGGAAAGCCGGGTACATCCTCATGCGGATGAGGCAATATCCCTGCCACCATGTACAATAACACCAACACCGGGGCGAGACATTCGTGAGAACTGGGAGAGCAGCGGCAAGGAGCGGGCATGTCAAAGGGGACGACGTATGATGCGGTTGTAGTGGGGTCTGGTCCCAACGGCCTGGCGGCTGCTATCACGCTGTCGCGGGCGGGCAAGTCGGTGCTGCTGATAGAGGCTGAAGAGACAATCGGTGGGGGCACTCGCTCGGCCCAACTGACGTTGCCGGGCTTCACGCACGACGTCTGCTCCGCTATACACCCACTGGCGGTGGCTTCTCCATTCTTCCGAAGCCTGCCGCTGGAGGAGCACGGGTTGGAGTGGGTGCACCCCCCGACACCGCTGGCCCACCCCCTCGACGACGGCTCGGCTGCCCTGCTCGAACGTTCGATAGAGGCCACGGGCAGGTCGCTCGGCCCCGACGCCGAAGCCTACGGGCGGCTGGTGGGGCCAATCGTCAGCGACTGGGAGAGGCTGGAGGGGAGCGTCCTGGGGCCGCTCAGGGTTCCCAGGCACCCTATCGCCCTGGTGCGCTTCGGCTTGCGGGCGCTCTTCCCGGCGCGGCTGCTGGCCCATACGGCGTTCCGGGGAGAGCACGCGCGCGCCCTCTTCGCCGGCATGGCGGCCCACTCGCTGCTGTCCCTCGACAAGCCGTTGAGCGCGGCGTCGGGCCTGCTGCTGGGGGCGCTGGGGCACGTAGCGGGCTGGCCCATGGCGCGTGGCGGGTCGCAGCGGCTGGCCGACGCGCTGGTGTCGTACCTGGGCTCGCTAGGAGGGGAGGTCGTCACCGGCTGGCGGGTGCGGTCGCTGGACGAGCTACCCGCAGCCAGGGCCGTGCTGCTGGACGTGACCCCGCGCCAACTGCTGTCCATCGCGCGCCGCAAGCTTACACCCAACTACCGCAGCCAATTACGGCACTACCGTTACGGCCCCGGCGTGTTCAAGCTGGACCTGGCCCTCGCCGGCCCCATCCCCTGGAAGGCCACCGAATGCTTGCGGGCGGGCACGGTGCACGTGGGGGGCACGCTGGACGAGATAGCGGCCTCGGAAGGTGCGGTCTCCAGGGGCACGCACCCGCGCAAGCCGTTCGTGCTCGTGGCCCAGCAGAGCCTGTTCGACCCCACGCGCGCCCCCGAGGGCAAGCACACCGTGTGGGCCTACTGCCACGTACCGAACGGCTCCACCGTGGATATGACGGCGCGCATAGAGGCCCAGATAGAGAGGTTCGCCCCCGGTTTCCGCGAGCGCATCCTGGCCCGCCACGTCATGTCGCCTGCCGACGTGCACAGGCACAACGCCAACTACATCGGCGGCGACATCGGCGGCGGGGTGCAGGACCTGCGGCAGCTTTTCACCCGCCCCGCCGTGCGCCCCGTGCCCTACACCACCCCCGCCCGCGACTTGTATATCTGCTCGTCCTCCACCCCTCCCGGCGGCGGCGTGCACGGCCTGTGTGGCTGGGAGGCCGCAAGAGTAGCGTTGCGGCGGAGCTTCAAATAGACGACAGGCAAACAGACGAAAACGCAAAGGCGCAAAGAACGCAAAGATCGTTAGGAGTGTAGATGCTGGTACTCAATGGATAGCTAGACATCGTCTCAATGAGGCTATCGAACATGAGTACCCAAGCCCCGACCCCTGTCATTTCGAACGTAGTGAGAAATCTCGTCCTCCACCCCGATGTTCCCCTATTCTCATGAGACTCTGCATCGTAGGAATGGCGGGACTTGGGTGCTGAAGGACGAGATTTCTCACTACGTTCGAAATGACAGGGTGGAACGCTGCTGCCCGCATTTCCCAATCTCATTTTTTTTGTGATAACGCCTCTATCCGGCGGACCTCAGCCTTCCTTGCTTCCAGCTAAATTGTATCGCTTAATGTAGCCCTTTCTGGGTTGGTTCATGTATCACAAAAGCCTTCTGCTTATGCATTGGGCTTGCTAGAATGCGGCATAGAGACTTACGGGACCTCGAACAGAAGCGAGCCTAAAGCCCGTAAAGGTCCAATAGTAAAACAAGCAAATCTAAACAAAGCATAAAGGAAGGAAACCATGAAAAAGGCATTCAGAAGGTTGCCCGGCGCGGGGCGTTGGCTGTTCGTGTTGGCGCTCATGGCGAGCGTGCTGCCCGCTATGGCTTTCGGGGGTGCGAAGTCGAGTAGCGCGGCCCCCTCGATGCAG
>DASVQO010000065.1:0-1872 GCA_036389075.1 Chloroflexia bacterium
AGCGCATCCGCAGGCGCTTGTAGCCGTGCAGTTGTTGAGGGTTTGCGCCGGATATTAGCCCGGCGTAAGGCGCTCATGTAAGAGAAGCCCGGAGGGTTTGCCTTCGGGCTTCATGGTTGCTCGGTAGGCTCTCGCATTACCCTGCTGATGGGACTCAACGGCTGCGTGTGCCCATAACGTCGTACAGTCATTTTCGATAGGGAGGCCGGAGCTGGACATCAGACCTGTGGGGGACGCAGGGCGACCCACCGCCGCCTTGCCGAGAACAACTAGGCACTGCGACTGTAGACATAGTACTATACTTCCAGCCGGACTAGACTTTATTCCTACTCCTGCCCGTTGTGGTGGCTCGGAGGGCTGTGGTATAATCCGGCTGACTGGGGCGTTATATTACAGTCAGGCTTCGTTCGTGCAAAACAGGTATACGCTCCTGCCTCCCGCCGTACAATCCATGCCTGGTACCCGGCAGACTCGTGTTCCGGCGCTAAGGGTCTGCCACTTCCTATTTAGATGATGAACAAGGTATCCACAGGACAACTCAAGCGGACCGCGCAGTTGCCGCCCCTCAGCGGCATCGATGCTTTGGCGCGCTTGTCGCGCCTGTACGACCTCGTGCGCTCCCTCAACTCGATCGTGCACCTCGATACGCTGCTCAACCAGATAGTGGCGTCCGCCGCCGAGATGTTGGAAGCGCGGGGCGGCACCCTGCTCATGGCAAACGCCGAGGGCACCTACCTGCGCTATGAAGTCACCTCCGGGCGTGGGGCGTCGGGCCTCAAGGGCACCAGCGTGCCCGTGGGCGACCGCAGCGTCGAGGGCCTGGTGGCCTACACCGGCCTGCCGTTGATAGAGAACAACGTGGCCCAGGCCACCTACCCGCTCGGCCAGGCGGGCAAGTACAGCGAAAACGGCGTGCACAAGCTCGTGTGCGTGCCGCTGCGCTCGCAGGACCAGGTAGGCGGCGTCATCACGGTGCACGATAAGGTGTCGGGCGAGGACTTCGACAAAGAGGACGTGAAGCTGCTGGAAGCTCTGGCCGACGCGGCAGCCGTGGCTGTCGAGAACGTCCGCTTGTACGAGGAAGAGCGCCGCCAGGCCCAGCTCCTCCAGCAGGCCTACCAGGACCTCAACAAGACCTACCGCGCCACCCTGCTGGCCCTCACTGGTATGCTCGACACACGCGACGCCGCCACCCACGGCCACAGCTTGCGCGTGACGGCCTTCACATTGAAGCTGGCGATGGCGATGGGCGTGGACGACCCGGTGAAGCTACGCAACATCGAGCAAGGCGCGCTGCTGCACGACGTAGGCAAGATTGGCGTGCGGGACGAGATATTGCGCAAGGCCGGCCCCCTCAGCACCGACGACTGGACGGAGATGAAGAGCCACCCCGAGCTTGGCTACAAGATGCTGAAGGAGATCGAGTTCCTGCGGGAAGCCGTGCCAATCGTGCGCTACCATCACGAGCACTGGGACGGCTCTGGCTACCCGGAGGGCCTGAAGGGCGAACAGATACCCCTCGAAGCGCGCATCTTCGCGGTGGCCGACGCGTTCGACGCCATCACCTCGGAGCGCCCCTACAGCGCGGCCCGTACCTACGACCAGGCGATCTCCATCCTGTTCGAGGAGAGCGGCACCCGCTTCGACCCCACAGTCGTGGGCACCTTCCTCACCATCCCCTCCTCCGAGTGGCAGCGCATCCGCGACCGTGTCGCACGGGGGTAAACGCTACATATTATCTAAACGCCAAGACGCCAAGACGCCAAGAACCACGCCAAGGTATTAAGGGTTTAGAGACTACAAAGAGGACCAGGGTACATTGTGTCGTACCCTGGTCCTTTTGTTTAGAACACCATCCACCCATAAACTTGG
>DASVQO010000066.1:0-1653 GCA_036389075.1 Chloroflexia bacterium
CAGCATGGAGGCCGCCGACACCTGGAATAGGGCGCGGTGTCGCGGGTGCCGCAGCGCCAGGGGCGCGTAGTCGAGTATCGTGGGCAGTTGAGCCTGGAGCGCGGGGCGGAACAGGTCTATGGGTGGTGGACTGCTGGCCGCCGACACGACCGTGACCTTCGGCTCGCGTACCTCCACCCCGTTCGGGGCCTGCGCTTCTGCCGATACATCCCCCTCGACCGAGATGACCGACTCGTTGTACAGTTCCGCCAGCCGCTCCACGAGCGACGGCTCCTCGACTACTATCTGAGCCAGCCCTCTCGCGTCGCGCAGTATGAGGAAGCTGACCTTGCTGTGTCGCCTGAGGCGGTGCAGCCAGCCCGCTAATTGCACCCGCTCACCCGCGTGATTGGGCAGCGCCGTCGTCCAGATCCGTTTCATGGTGACACCTCCGATTCTGCATGGAATGCAACAGCCCCATCGCCATGCGGACGATGGGGCTTTCGTGGTGCCACCGCATTTCACCGCGCCTTGCCCCGTGTGCTATCGAGGTCCAGTCGCGGCCTTTTGCCCTGTAACGGGGGCGAGCCGTCGGGGCTTACTTGGGCGATTGCGGCCCGTTCTTCCCCGCGCTCCGGAGTGTCTTCACAGTGCCCGGAGGCAACCATCCCAGCAACGGCTGCTCTCTGCGCCCCGGCGCTACCTGCTACTCGTCTCCATCCACGCTTTGTAGGAGGAGATTGTACAGGAGAGCGCCGGTCAGGTCAATCCGCCGTTGGTAGTAATTGCGACATAAAAAGGCGCAGCCGCCCCACTAAAGGGCGAGTCGCTCCAAACGGTCAACGAAGCCTTCAAGGATGTCGAAGGCGCGCTCCACGGGTTCGGGGGTGGACATGTCAACGCCGGCCATCTTGAGGGCGTCCAGGGGGTAGGTAGAGCTTCCGGCCTTCAGGAACCGCTTGTAGTCCTCGGCGGCGCTTTCCCCCTTCTCCAACACGTTGGCGGCGAGCGCGTTGGCGGCTGAGATGCCGGTGGCGTACTGGTAGACGTAGAAGTTGAGGTACATGTGGATGGGGAACTGCGCCCAGGTGATGCCCACGCGCGGGCGGTCCACTTCCACCTCCGGCCCGTAGCCCTCCGCGAACATGTCGGCCATCAGCTCGATCAGGCCGTCCGCCGTAAGCGCCTGCCCGTTCTCCACGCGAGTGTGGATCTCAAGCTCGAAGCGGGCCAGTATCGGCATGATGAAGAAGTAGCGATGGAAGTTGTACATCGCCTCCTCTATCACCGAGATTTGGAACTGCGGGTCGTCGTTCTTCTTGAGCAGGTGAGCGCGCACCATCGCCTGGTTGAAGTTGGACGCGGTCTCGGCCACGAACATGCCGTAGCGAGCGTACACCATCGGCTGGTTAGCCCGCGTCAGGTAAGAGTGCATCGAGTGTCCAAGCTCATGGGCCAGCGTGCTCATCGACTCCAGGTCATTCACGTAGCTCATCAGGATGAACGGGTTGGTGCCGTAGGAGCCGCCGGAGTACGCGCCGCTGCGCTTGCCCACGTTCGGGTAAACGTCCACCCAACGCTGCTCTAGCAGGCCCTTACGCATGGGGTCGCAGTAGTCGCCACCCAGCGGCCCCATACCCTCGCAAATCATGTCAACGGCTTCCTCGAAAGCCA
>DASVQO010000067.1:0-14368 GCA_036389075.1 Chloroflexia bacterium
CCGTGGGCGAGGCGATGGAGACGATACGGCGCGGGGATGCCGACGTGATGATAGCGGGCGGCACCGAGGCCGTGATAGTGCCCGTGGTCGTGGCAGGCTTCATCAACATGCGCGCCCTGGGCGACGACCCCGACCCCACAAAGGCAAGCAAGCCCTTCGATGCCCGCCGTGGCGGCTTTGTGCTCTCCGAAGGCTCGGCTGTGCTGGTGCTGGAAGACCTCGAACACGCCCGCAGCCGCGGGGCCAAGATTTACGCTGAGGTGGTGGGCTACGGCTCGACCAACGACGCCTACCACATGGCCGCGCAGCTAGAAACGGGGGCCGGGGCCGCCCGCACGATGGAGCGCGCCCTCTTGAAAGCCGGGCTGGAACCTGGAGAGGTGGACTACATCAACGCCCACGGCACCGGCACCCCCCTCAACGACCGCGTGGAGACGCTGGCGATCAAGAACGTATTTGGCCCCGCTGCCTACGAGCTGGCTGTGTCCTCCACCAAGAGCATGACGGGGCACATGATGGGGGCCGCCGGGGCGCTGGAGTCGCTGGTGTGCGCCCTCGCCATCCGCGACAACTGCATCCCACCCACTATCAACCTCGAAGAGCCGGATCCCGACTGCGACCTCGATTACGTGCCCCACGAAGCCCGCGCCACCAGAGTGGACGTCGCCATGTCCAACTCCATAGGGCTTGGCGGCCACAACTCCTGCGTGATACTCAAGCGGTTGGAGGACTAGGCGCAAGACGGCAATTTGAGGAGGCAGCCGATCTACGATAGCCCTGTGGCTAAAGCCACGGGCTGAGAAGAGGCAAAGTGCCCTACGGGGACTACCCTCATCTGAGAGCAGGTCGTGCCTGCAAAGTGCCGGCCGGGCGGGATTCTCTTCCCCTTTGTCATTCTGAGCGTAGCGAAGAATCTCGTCCGCCAGCACCCAAATACCACCTTTCCGGGCGCGATAGGCTGCCCGGTGCTTTAGAAAAGGGTAACACGTGGGTAGAGGACGAGATTCTTCGCTACGCTTAGAATGACAAGGGCCACCCAGGTGGTCGCATTTCCCAGACTTCGCGAATTTTCCCCAGTCTCCGAAGGAGACTTCGCTACTTGTAAGCCCGTGGCTTTAGCCACAGGGCGTCATGTGGGCGTCCCTGCACATCTCCGCCCCGAATATCTACCTGCGGACCAAATCCTTCCCTCCCTCCCTGGACTCCCCCTCGACCCCCTTAAACCGTTATAATAGCAGGTAGCGCGACAATGTAGCGCACATCTAAAGGCAACCAGACCCAAACAGGAGATATTTCCTTGTCAGTGTATAACAACGGTCGCCGCGTGGTGATCACAGGTGTGGGGGCGCTGACGCCCCTCGGCAACAGCGCCGAAGAGACCTGGAAGAACCTGCTCGCGGGCAAGTCCGGCATCGACTGCATTACTCGCTTCGATGCCTCGAACTTCCCGGTCAGGATAGCGGGCGAGGTCAAGGGCTTCAACCCCGACGACTACATCGACCCCCGGGCCTCCCGCCGTATGGCCCGCTTCTCGCAATACTCGGTCGCCACCGCCAGGCAAGCCCTGGAAGACGCGAACTACGTGGTCAGCGAGGAGAACGCGGACGACGTGGCGGTGGTCTTCGCCACGGGTGGCGGGGGCCTGGACGTTATCCAGGAGTCCAGCGTCGTCATGCGCGACAAGGGGCTGCGAGGCATAACGCCCTTCGTGCTGCCCAGCATGATCGCCAACATGGCCTCCTGCCAGGTGTCCCTCACCTTCGGCACTCGCGGCCCCACCACGACGGGCGTGGCTGCCTGCGCCAGCGGTATCTTCTCCTTCGTGGACGCCTACCACTTCCTTATGCGAGGCGAGGCCGAGATGGTCATAGCGGGCGGCACCGAATCGTTCATCACCGACCTTGCGATTGCCACCCTCACCAACATGCAGGCACTCTCTCGCAACAACGAACGCGCCCCGCAAGAGGTGAGCCGCCCCTTCGACGGCAGCCGCGACGGCTTCGTGTACAGCGAGGGGGCCGCCGCCGCCGTGCTTGAAACCGCCGAAAGCGCGATTGCGAGGGGTGCCCACATCTACGCCGAGGTGGTGGGCGGCGCGCTCACCGCCGATGCCTACCACGTCACGGCCCCGGCCCCTGGAGGCGCGGGTGCGGCCAAGGCGATTGTCAAGGCCCTCAAGTACAGCGGTCTCACACCCGAGGACGTAGACTACATCGCCGCCCACGGCACCTCCACCTCCCTCAACGACGCCTCCGAGACCGCCGCGATAAAGAAGGCCCTGGGCGACCACGCCTACAAGGTAGCCATATCCTCCAACAAGAGCATGATAGGTCACTCCCTCGGCGCTGCCGGGGCCATCTCGGTCGTAGCCACCGCGCTCTCAATCCGCGACGGCCTGGTCCACCCCACCATCAACCAGGAGGTGCCCGACCCCGACTGCGACCTCGACTACATCCCCAACGAGGCGCGCCACCTCAACGTCCGCGCCGCCCTAGTAAACGGCTTCGGCTTCGGCGGCCAAAACGGCGTCCTCGCCCTCAAAGCCTGGCAGGATTAGGTAAGAGACGGAACCGCCAAGACGCCAAGAGCGCCAAGGACCACGCCAAGATTCAGGATGTTGTGTTCTAAGTAAAAAGGACCAGGGTACGACAGCATGTACCCTGGTCCTTTTTACTCTGTAAACCTTTTTCTTCTTGGCGTGGTCCTTGGCGCTCTTGGCGTCTTGGCGGTTCCGTCTCTTACCGGCTCCGCCTGCCGCCGCTGTGGTCGCTCAGGGTGCGGTAGGTGGCCTGCGGCGGGTCGAGGCGGACGAGGCGGATGCGGTCGATGCGCACGCCGCCGGTCGCGCCGGCACCGGAGGGGTCGAAGCGCAGGCGGGTGAGTTTGCCGGCCCAATTCGCGTTGCCGCCGAAGTAGAAGGTGTAGCGGTGGAGCGCGCCGTCCGCCAGCCCCTTAGCTGCGGACGAGTTGGCCTGCGAGAACGCCGGACTGCCCTCTGTCGCGAAGAACATTTGCAAGGACGGGTCCGCCACGGACGCGCCTATCACCATGTCCACCTCTACCGCGTTGTAGCTCGTGAGGGGCAGGTCAAGCTCCGGGCTGACAAGCTGCGGGTCCGCTCCCGCGATTGGGTAGTACCAGCCGGGGCCGCCCATGTTGCCTTTGCCCAGGTCCCACTCCGTCCAGCCGGAAGCGCCACTGGCAAAGCCCCAGGTGGTGCGAGTGTCCTTCTTGTAGTGGATGAAGGAGGTGCCGTGCGCTATCGGGTAGGTGCGCTTGTGGACCTCGCCGCACGAGGAGGTGCTTTGCTGGCACTCCTGCTCGTCCATCGCGCTGGCGGCATAGGTGCCGTCGTCGAACACCTGCTCCACCACCGCGACCTGCCCCTCCACCTCGTGCGCCCCGTAGATGCCCGGCTCGAACACCGCGATGTCGCCCCTGCGCGGGTACTCGCCCACCGGCCAACCCTGCGCCGCCGCGTTGTCGTTCCAGTCCCTGGCAAGGCCCAGGCTGGGGGGCAGGTCGGGCCGGTTCTTCCACGCCCAATAGGTTGACTTGGCGTAGGGATAGGGGTTGCCGTCGGAGTTGGGGGCCGATTGCGCCGGGCGGGCCGCGCCGAACGCGCTCAGCGCGCCGAGCAGCACCGCGCCCGCGAGTGCCACCCTGGCTAATTTTGCTCTCAGTAGCTCTTGCACAGTCTCTCTCCTACCTCGTAATCTCGCTTATGCACTCATTTGGTCTTACTGGCGCTTTGTAGAACTTTTGTTCTATAATAGAATAGCGCCATTCCGGAGAGCCTGTCAATACGGTTTTCCACATCGTTGCTCGGATTTTATGTCATGTTTGCCCCTTTCGGGCCGAATTTGCACATTTCCACATGTTGCGGTGGATAAGGCGCGGCTGGTACAATGCGACGGTATTTCCGGGGACTGGTACCCAGGGGCGTGTTTGGATGTCCTGGGGCCGGGAGCCGGACTAGAGAGTGAGAAACAATTGGCAGAAATTACCTGGCTAGGACATGCCTGCTTCCGCTTGAAGAGCAGGGACGCTACTATCATTACCGACCCCTACGACAAGTCGCTGGGCCTCGGCACCCTCAACCAGCGTGCCGACATCGTCACGATCAGCCACGACAACGCGCACCACGCTACCGTGGCTGGGGTCAAGGGCGAGCCGTTCGTAGTGAAAAGCCCGGGCGAGTTCGAGGTGAAGGGCGTATTCATCACGGGCGTCTGGTCGTACGCCGACGACCAGCAGGGCAAGGTGCGCGGGCGCAACACCATCTTCCTGTTCCACCTGGACGACCTCGTGGTGTGCCACCTCGGCTCGCTCGCCCATACGCTGAACGCCAGCCAACTGGACGCCCTCAGCAACGTGGACGTGCTACTCGTGCCCGTCGGCGGCAACACCACGCTGACCCCCACCAGGGCCAGCGAGGTAATCAGCCAGGTCGAGCCGAAGATAGTGGTGCCGATGCACTACTCCACGGGCCGCGAATCGGTGGAACTCGGCACCCTGGAAGCCTTCGCCAAAGAAATGGGCCTCAAAGAGTGGACCGCCGAAGACAAACTGACCATCAAAGCCTCAGACCTCGATGAGACAACCCGCGTCGTGGTCCTGGAGGCCAAGACCTAAGGGAATTACGAATTACTAATTACGAATTACGGTGGCAGCCTTCTGTAACTCGTAATTAGTAATTCGTAATTCCGCCCGGAGGGCGGAGATGTATTACTTCAACGGCATAGTGGACGAGCGTCGCGACATGCAGCCGGTGTCCACGCAGCCCGTGGTGTCGCAGCAGATGGTGTACGTTGACCTGAACGACGAGCGGGTGCAAGACGTGGTGGCACGCGTGCAGCGGGCCATCAGCGACAAGTACCCCGACGCCCAGTTCGCCACCTACATCGGCACCACTCCGCTGGGCGTCTATATAGACGTATACACCGAGCGCGACGAGTTCCGGGGCATCCTCCAGGTGCTGGACGACCGTCTCGGCAACCTCTACATAGCCGCCGGGGTAGCCGTCTGCGTCCAGCCCCGCTTGAAATCACAGGTAAGAGCCGCGTAACAAGACGCGGCTCTTTAATGTGGAAATCGTAATTGCGTTCCGGCCCCCATTTTAGTACAATAATGCTTTGTGGCCGAGCCAATTAAGAATTAAACATTAAGAATTAAGAATTCCCGCAGGGAAAGGGGGGTCGGCGATGGTAAAGTACATTTTCGTCACCGGCGGTGTGGTTTCGAGCGTCGGCAAGGGCATCACGGTCGCCTCGGTGGGGCGGGTGCTCAAGAGCCGCGGCATCTCCGTCTCCGTGCAGAAGCTCGACCCATACATCAACGTCGATCCGGGCACCATGTCGCCCTACCAGCACGGCGAGGTGTTCGTTACCGACGACGGCGCGGAAACCGACCTCGACCTCGGCCACTACGAGCGCTTCATCGACGAGAACCTTACCCAGGCCTCTAACGTCACCACGGGCCGCATCTACTCCAACGTCATCTCGCGCGAGCGCCGGGGCGACTTCCTGGGCGCGACCGTGCAGGTCATCCCCCATATCACCAACGAGATCAAGTCGCGCATAGCCGCCGTGGCCCGCACCGGCTCACCCGACGTGGTCATTGTGGAGGTGGGCGGCACGGTGGGCGACATCGAGGGCCTCCCCTTCCTCGAAGCCATCCGCCAGATGCGCCGCGACGCGGGCCGCGAGAACGTGCTCTACATGCACGTCACCCTGCTTCCCCAGGTCACCGCCACCGACGAGCTAAAGACCAAGCCCACCCAGCACTCCGTCAAAGAACTGCGCTCCATAGGCATCAACCCCGACGTGATCGTGTGCCGCTCCGACCAGGCGGTCGGTGAGGACATCATCAACAAGATCGCCCTCTTCTGCGACGTGGAGCCTCGCGCCGTGATGCCGATGCCCACAGTCAAGAACATCTACCAGATACCCCTGCTCCTCGAAGAGCACGGCCTGGGCGAGTACATCCTCGAACGCCTCAACCTCCAGGGTCACGCCCCCGACTACTCCGGCTGGAAACAGGTGCTTGAGCGCATGGACTCGGCCGGCGAGACGGTAACCGTGGCCCTGTGCGGCAAGTACACCGAACTGCACGACGCCTACATCAGCGTGGTCGAGGCCCTCCGGCACGCCGGGGCTTACAACGACACGAAGGTGGAGGTGCGCTGGGTCAACACCGAGACGCTGGAGCAGCAAGGCCCCAACGACCTGCTGGACGGTGTGGACGGCATAGTGGTGCCCGGCGGCTTCGGGGACCGTGGCGTGATGGGCAAGGTGATAGCCGCCCAGTACGCCCGGGAGAACAACATCCCCTACCTGGGCCTGTGCTACGGCTTGCAAATGGCGGTAATCGAGTTCGCCCGCAATGTGCTCGGCCTCTCCGGTGCCTTCACCACCGAGATCGATTCGCGCTGCCCCGACCCCGTGATCGACATCATGCCCGACCAGCGCGACATAGCGGACATGGGCGGCACGATGCGCCTCGGTTCCTACCCCTGCAACCTCGTGCCCGGCACCAAAGCCGCGCTAGCTTACGGCGAGACTGTAGTGCACGAGCGTCATCGGCACCGCTTCGAGTTCAACAACGCCTACAGGGAGCGCATGCGCGAGGCGGGCCTGCTCGTATCGGGCCTCTCCCCGGACGGCAGGCTGGTGGAGATCATAGAGTTGCGCGACCACCCCTGGTTCGTAGCCACCCAGGCCCACCCCGAACTGAAAAGCCGCCCCACCCGCCCCCATCCCCTCTTCCGCGACTTCGTGAAAGCCGTCAAAGCCTACAGCCAGGAGGCACAGGAAGGCGAGGAAGGCGAGGACAAGCCGCTGGATATGCGGAGAATAGTGGCGTAACTGCATCAGCATGTAGCCGGTTCTAAGCGGAGAAAGGGGCACCTGGGTAGGCTGCCCCTTTCTGTTGCAGATTAGGGTACAATTGAGCATCCCTGGCAAGGGCCGGAATACCTCACAGTAGAATTGTAGGACCAAAGCGGCCCCTGTCATTCTGAACGTAGTGAAGAATCCTGGATGCTGCTTGTGCCTTTACGTTGAACGTTGGCACCACAAGACTTGATGTCCAATAGCATCCCTCTACCTGCTTCCTTAGATTCTTCACTACGTTCAGAATGACAAAGGCCAACAGAGGGCTCGCATCTAACAGAATCCTGGGAAGTCATCGATGGAGCGGGCGAAAGACTTATTACCCGGAAGAAGCTAACAACCCTTGGCAGTAGCAGTCGCTGAACCCACAATAGATGCCCCCGCTGTGGCGCGTACCCGGCGGCGTATCTCGCTCGACTGGGGCATGGCCGCGCTCATGCTCGTGCTGGCCTTTGCCTTCATGCTCCCCGGCCTCCCTCCGCTCCGGGTAGCCGCGCCGATGGAATTCCTACTGCCCTTCCACCCCTGGCAACGCTACTACCCCGAAATCACGTCGCCCTTCCTCGGCGGCGACCTGCTTTTACAGCAGCTTCCCTGGCACCATTGGGCGCAGGACGAGTGGGCCGCCGGCCGCTTCCCCGCATGGTCGTCCGGCCCTGCCGGGGGCATGCCTCTGCACGCAAGCTCCCAGGCGGCGGTGCTCTACCCCTTGCACCTGCTGTGGGCCCTCCTCCCCGTGGGGGCCGGCCTGGGCGTCATCATGGCCCTCAAGCTCTGGCTGGCGGGCCTCGGTATGTGGTTCTTCCTGCGCGCCCTCGACCTCCACCCGGCGGCGGCTGGACTGTCAGCCCTCAGTTTCATGTTCTCCACCTCCCTTGTGAACTGGCTCCCCTGGCAGCTTTCCGGCCTCATCCTGCTTCTCCCCTGGCTGCTATGGGCCGTCTACGCCTGGTGGACCAGAGATAGCCGCCCTGCCCTCCTCGGCGTGGCCACGCTCGTGGGCTTCATGGTGCTTGGCGGGCACGCGGAGACGCTGTTCATCATGGGCCTGACCACCGCCGGTTGGACGCTCGCCCTCATGCTGGTTTCCGGCGGCACCTGGCAGTCGCGCCTGTTACGTCTGGCCGGTACTTCTCTCGCCGTTGCGCTCGGCTTCCTCCTGGGCATGGTGCAATTGCTGCCCTTCCTCGACGCTGTAAGCCTCACGCACCAGTTCGCGGCGCGGCAAGCGCAGGACGTCGCCACCGCCTCAACCTTCAAGCTGCGGCCCGAGTTCCTGCTCGACTGGCTCGTGCCCCGCAGCCAGGGCTACCAGCCCGACCTGGTGCTACCGCGCTCGTTCGGCTTCACGGAAGGCAACGGCTACGTGGGGCTTGTGCCCATCGTGGGCCTGGGCCTTGCCCTGATAGCTGCCTTCCGGCGGCGTCTGAGGCTGTCGCTGGCCCTGCCATGGCTGTGCATAGGCGTGTTCGCCCTCCTAGTGGCCTACGACGGCACAGTTGGCCCCTTCATCCGCGCGCTCCCCGGCTTCGCACAGAGCATAAACGTACGCTGGGTCATGGTGGTGGGCTTCGCCATCATCATGCTCGGCGCGTTTGGCTGGGACTGGCTGGCGAGGGCCGCCCTCTCTCCAAAGGCGGACGGCGAGGGCGCGTGGCGGCGGTTGGCGCTGGTGGAGGCGGTCACCCTGGTAGCGCTGGGCGGGGTTGTCATGCTGGCCCACGCGCTGCGCCTGCTCCCCTACCCGGTCATGGAGCACATCGGCCCATCGTGGCTGCAACTCAACGACACTTATGGGTGGTACTGGGCCGTATGGACGGCGGGGGTGTTTGTAGCGGTGCTCGGCCTGGCGTTCCTGTGGCTCGTCTGGCGGCGCGGCCCGCGAGTTGTCCCGGCGCTGCTCGGCTTGCTACTGATTGCCGATCTCTGGTGGCTCCTCATCCCCATCAACGGCACCTCCCCCGCCGAGCAGTACTACCCGGTCACCGATTTCATCCGCCAGGTGAAAGCCTCCGTGCCCGCCACCGAGCGCGTCCTAATCGAAGACGACGTGATGCCCGCCAACACCGGGCTGGTATACAACATCCGCGACTGGCGGGCCGGCGATCCCATGCTCACCCAGCGCGCCTACAGGACCATGCGCGTGCTGGCCCCCGACACGTTCAAGAGCCTCACCGACGAGTACAACGTCTACCTGCGGAATCCCCGGCACGAGCTAGCCCCACTTCTTGGCATGCGCTATTACATCATGCCCTGGGACAAAAACCCCACCGGGTCCGAGCTACCCAACAGGCCCGATTTCACCCGGCTCGCCCGCAAGGACGGACTGTCTCTGTGGCGGGCCGAGGGTGTGCCCGGCTTCGCCTACCTGAGCGACAACGTACAGGCAGCACCGGACGAGGAGCAAGCCCTCAACTGGCTCAAAGCCGCCACCTGGGACACCGCGCGCACTTACTCAGCGGTCGCAGAAGCCGGCGCAGATAAGCTGTCCGGCATCAAACCCGTGCCTGGGGTATCCCCCGGCAACGTCGAGGTGCTAGAGTACACGTCCGGCCACATCCTACTGCGGGTGAACGCCGCCCGCCCCGCGCTCCTGGTGGTAAGCGAAAGCTGGTACCCTGGCTGGCAGGCGAGCATGGACAACCAGCCGGTAGAGGTCTTGAGGACCAACTATCTCTCCCAGGGGGTTGTGGTATCTCAGGGCGAGCACGTCATCCAGATGGACTATCACCCCACCGCCCTAAACCTGGGTGCCGGGTTGAGCCTGCTTGGCTTGGCCGGTACGGTGGGACTTGGGGTGTGGGCGCGTCGTTCAAGACGCGGTCCTGCACAGCGCACGGCGGCGAATGCCTCGCCAGACCGTGCTAACGTTAGCGGTGAGACTTAAGAGCGGCGGGCCTTAAGTGCGTCAGACCGGAGTGGTCCTGGTTAGCCTCTATTTCTTTTCGAAGTTCGTCAGCCTCTGTCACGCGCTGGGCGATATACTCATCGAGTTCCGCGCGGTGACGGAGATAATAAGCTATGACATCGTACACGTCGGCAAGGTCGAGCGTAGTGTAACTCTCGACAATCTGCTCCGGTGTTGCACCCGCGTTGTGCGCGCTTATTACAAGATCTAACAGCACCCTGGTGTTACCCACGTGAATGCTGCCGCTTTGGTCCATACGAAGTGGAACCCGGTCTGTTTCCAGTATCTGCACCATGCTGTTACCGTGCCTTGTCGATAATCACTCGCAGATCCTTCACTCCTGTAACGAGATTATACACCCCTTACCTGGAGTAGCGGTACAGCGCCAGGGGAGCAGGGCACGATAGCGCGTACCCCGCTCCCCTGGCTACTCTCTAAACCTCAACTACTTGGCGTGGCCCTTGGCGTCTTGGCGTTTAGAAGACAGCTCTACGCCGATGCCGTTTGCCTCACCGCTTCCACCGCCTTGTTGTAGTCCGGTTCTCGCATCTGATCGGGCACGTATTCGGCATACGTGATCTTGCCGTCGCCGTCGATGACGAACACCGCGCGTTGGAGCAGCCGCCACTCCTTCAGCAGCACGCCGTAGTCCTGCCCGAACTGCTCGCTCTTGTGCGCCGACAGCGACTTGTGCCCCACCCCCTCCGAGGTGTGCCACCGCGCCTGGGCGAACGGCAGGTCCATGCTCACCGTGTATACCTCCACCCCTTCCGGCAGGTCGCCGCGCAACCTGTCCCACTTGCGCGTTTCGACGTGGCACACCGGCGTGTCGAGCGAGTTCACCACGTTCAACAGCCGCACCTTGCCCGCCGAATCGCCCAGGCTCACCGTACTCATGGCCGACTCGTTCGGGTCGAAATACTCCAGGCTAAAATCAGGTGCCTTGTCGCCCGGCCCGAGCTTGCTTCCCACGACCGTAAGCTGCTCCCCAAGCTCAAACGCCTCACCTGTCCGCTCTTCCATCAGTTGTCCTCCACGTCATGTAGTAGCCGTGAGCATATCACCCATACCCGCAAGCGTCAACCCCGATGGACGATGGAAACCGAGCACCAACCATTCTACTCTTTGCACGTGCTTTGCGTTCTTTGCGTCCCTTCGACTGCGCTCAGGGCATGCTTTGCGTTTTCGTCCCCTATCATCCCGCCTCCACAAGCAAAGCCGCCTGGCTGTCACACCAGGCGGCTTTGTTCCTTGTTGGGCCTGCGGTCGGCTTCCCGGCCAACCAGCTTGTTCGCGTTAGTCGAGCGTGAGCGGTTTGCGGTACGACGTGCCGCTCTTGACCACCTCGTAGCCCATGCTCTCGTAGAGTTGCCGCGCTCCCGAGGGGTTCTCGGTGTCCACGCCCAGGGCTGCCTGGCTCAGGCCGAGCAGCTTGTGCAGGTGCAGGCTGCGGGCGATCAGGGCCTTGGCTATGCCCTTCTTGCGCCACGCCCTGCGCACGCTGATGTTCTCCGTCCAGCCGCGCTTGATGCCCGTGCGGGCGTTCCAGTCGTGGTCGATGAAGTTGCGGACCATGCCCACCACTTCGTCGCCCTCCCAGGCCACCATCCACAGCTCGGGCGTGAACTTGCCCCAGGTACCCCAGCGGTCGAAGTCCGACGCGTCCGTCTCGCCCTCGCCCCAGTGGTCCTGGAACGCCTCGACCTCAGCCTCCCATATCTTGTGCATCTGCTCGCGATTGGCCTTGTTGGTGGGCCTCACCTCGATGCCCTGGGGCAGCGGCAGATCGGGGATGTTGTCCAGGGTCGGGCGCACCATCTCATACCAGTGCCGGACCGGGGCGTAGCCTTCGCTCTTGATCAACTCGGTTAGTCCGGTTATATGGTCGTCGCTACTCGCATCGAGGAACTTGGGAGCATCCTGAGGGTGCTCGGCCGCCAGTTCGCGGATGCGTGCTTCCGCCCGGTGGAACAGCACCCGGCCAATGCCCTTGCCTCGCCAGTCAGGGTGAATGAAGCCCCAGTGGCTGTAGACGTACGTGCCGTCCTCCACTTCCTTCCACCATGTTAGGCGGTTGTAGCCAACAAGCTTGCCGTCTACCTCCACCATGACCATGTCTTTCTGCAAGTCCGAGTTCTTGGGGTTGGCATACTGCGCTTGCAAGTCGCTAAGCGTAGTCACCTGGGCCTCATCGTCCGCGCTCCTGCACGCATCGAGCAACTCCACCATGCCCGGAAGGTCGCTCTCGCCCCTGTAATGCCTGAACACAAGCCCCGGGATCTCCGGCGCGTCCGGCAGGTAGATAGTCTCATCTACCCTTTCCAATGTACTGGTCATTTCTCTCTCCTTCAGTCCTGTAACGTGTGACGAGTGGTCAGTGGTCAGTGGTCAGTGGTCAGTGGTCAGTGGTCAGTGGTCAGTGGTTAGTGGTTAGTGGTTAGTGGTTAGTGGTTAGTGGTTAGTGGTTAGTAAGAAGGGCATGTATCGCACCCACCCCAAACCCTTATCCTCTTTGCGCCTTCTTTGCGTCCTTTGCGGTTTTCGTCTCCTACCAACCACTAACCACTAACCACTAACCACTTTTACAAATCCTTGCTATACGTCGTGCTGGACCTGACTTGCTTGAAGCCGACCGACTCGTACAGCCGGAGCGCACCCGACGGGTTCTCGGCGTCCACTCCCAGCGCGGCGGTGTCCATACCGGCCTCCTTCAGCTTGCGCATACCGGCCAGGAGCATCGCGGTGCCCAGGCCCATTTTGCGGTAGCCCCGGCGCGTGCCCAGGATGTCGATCCAGCCCTCCTTGCGCCCTCGCGCCTCGTTGTCCTCCGGGTAGACCACGCAGAAGCAGAAGGCCGCCCAAGTGCCGTCCGGCGCGATTGCCACCAGGTCGCGTTCCTTCACGTAGTTGGGGTTGTTGGTCAGCCAGTGCTCGTGCCTCTCCACCGACACGTCGTGGTGGTTCCAGTGGTCGATGAACGACAGGTTGAACACTTCCACCCACTTGGCGGCCTCCGAAGCCCCCTCGGTGTGCCGGAGCGTGAAGCCCTCCGGCAGCGCAGGCTCCGGTACCGGCTCGTTGAGGTCGCGGGCCATCTTGAACCAGTAGCGGACAGGCTCGAAGCCGTTGCGCTTCAGCACGTCCACCCTGTAAGCCATGTACTCAGGCGCGCCGTCGGATATACCTACCCGTACCACGCCCTTGTGCCCTCGCTCCTCGGCTTCGTGCCGGACCTGGCCCTCGGCCCACGCCAACATCTCCTCCTCAAGCCCCTGGTCGCGCACGTCCGGGTGCACGCGTATGAAGAAGTAGGCGTCGGTGACAGGCTCTTCGCCCGCCGGTGCGAACCACAGCCGCCCCAACCCGACCAAGCGGCCTCCCTCGTCCTCCCAGAGGCGCACGTCGCGCGCCAGCACCGTATCGGGGTCCGACAGATTGGTACGCCAGCCCGACACAGTGGCGAAATCGTCGTCCAGGTCGCCGTACCTGTCGATGAAGTTTATCAAGTCGCAAATCGGCTGGAGGTCCGCCTCGCCCGCGTAATCGCGGGACTTGATGCGCGTCTGTGTGTTCATTGGTCCTTCCTCTGAACGTGCAACTACCTGCACGGGTCATGTGCTTGGCTCGGTGGATATCTGCCGCATCCTACCAGATGCCCGAGGGCCTTACATCAGGCTGGGAATGTACTCTTGGTCCGCCCGGAGTAGGTCTGAAGTCCCAATTGGACAGGATGCGCCGCCAACTCCCATTTCAGGGTACAATGGCACAACATCTACCAGGGCCGAAACGATAGAGAGCACTAACGCACGTGAGGAGACAGGCATGGCCGACATCCAGTGGCAAATTCGCGGCTACCGCGAGAGCGACATCCCGGCGCTCGCCGATCTAATAGGCGCTGCCGACCGGGCCGACGGCGTGCACAAGATCACCACCGAAGAAGACCTGCGCGATACCTTCGAGACCCCCGGCCTCGAACCCGCGCGCCATGTCATCGTAGTTGAGGGTCCCCCGCTGCCGGGCTTCCGGCACGACGCCTTGCTCGGCTTCGGGAGGGCTTTCCCCAGCAGTGACAAGGCCAGGAACGAGCGGATATACAACGTGGCCTTGCGCGTGCGCGCCGAAGCGAGGCCGTACGCGCTCGAGCAGGAGATCGCCCGGCGGCTGGTAGAAATCGCCCGCCGGTCCGAGTCCTCACCTGACGCTACACCCGCAGACAAGGTGCGCCTGCGGACCTACCTCTACGACACCCACACCTCCGCCCGCCGAGCGTGGGAACAGACCGGCCTGCGTCGCGTGCGCACCGGCTGGACCATGCTCCGCCCCCTGGACGACTCGATACCCGACCCCCAGCCCGTCGAGGGTATCACCCTACGCACCTACCGCCGCCCCGACGACAACCCCGCCGCTTTGCAGGCCCTCAATAGCGCCTTCGCAGACAACTTCGACTTCCAGCCCCTGAACGAGGCCCGCTGGGAGTATGCTATGTCGGCCTCCTACGTCCGCCCCGACCTCTCGTGGGTCGCGGAGCCGCGGGATGAACCAGGCAAGATCGTCGGTTTCTCAGTCT
>DASVQO010000068.1:0-6616 GCA_036389075.1 Chloroflexia bacterium
CCAGCTCGTCCTTCCCCTGGTCTGGGCGGGCAGGGCCGTTATCGCGACCCCGACGGCCCCGGCCTTCTTGCTGCACGGGCACCTGACTGTCACTCAGGCCCGCCGCGATCTTGATCTCGGAGGGCAGCCGCAGGCCCTGGCGTTGCAGGTGCTTGATGAGGTCGTTCTGCACCAGCCCACTGACCAGGCCACGTACCGCGCCATCCAGGTCCTCGGGAGACGATGGGCGGAAGCACGAACCCTGCGGCACCAGCCCCGCGAGCAGGCTCAGGGCGACCCCACGGCGCAGGGCCAGCAGCGTCTCGTTGATGCGGCTGAAATAGTCGGCTACCTCGCGGCCCAGGAACGAGGCGGTGGCGTCCACCTGCTTGATCATCTCTTCGGGGCCGGGCTTGTGAGGGTGAAACTTGGCCTTGGGCACGTCGCGCAGGATAGCCTCGCGCAGGTCCGGCTTGGCCTCCATGACGCCCGCAAGCTGCTCCGATAGCTCGGCCACCAGCGCATCTATCTCTTCCTCAAGCTCGCGGCGCTCGGCGGGCGGGCGCTGCGTCTTCTCGGCGTTCATAGAGGAGAGAGTGCGCGCGTCGGCCAGCAGCACCGAAAGCTCGCGGCTGGTCTGCTCGCCCCGCTCTATCGTCTCGCGCAGGCTGCCAACCTGCCCCGATAGCCTGCGGGCGTCGGCGGCCACCTTCCGCATCTCGCTACTGTAGATGCTGCCCGCGCGCTCGCCCACGTTGGCCGAGCATACGACCTCCAGGGCCTCCTCGCGCATGCGGCCGATCTGCTCGCGCTGGCTTTCCAGTAGCCGCACGATCTCCTCGTTGGCCTGCGCCACCGTGCGTTGCAGACGCTGAAGTTCTTTGTCGGTGCTGTCGAATACTTTACTGAGCCACTTAATCATGATGTAATCTCACTTTGGACAAGGGCCGGAGCCACTTGCTTTACTCTCTAGTCTATAGCTTACGAAGCCGCTGTCAGTTTGGCGGGGAGGGAAACGTCTACAAAATGGGCCTCGACATGGGCCGCTTCAGGCACGTTGTCTCCATCTTCAACTATACCCTCCAGGTGAAATTCAAGGGCTTCCTTTATAAGTTGGAGGGTCTCCTCAACGCTATCGCCCGCAGCCACACACCCAGGCACATCAGGAGCATACGCACCGTAGCTGTTCTCTCCTTTTTCAACTACTACCAAATATCGCGGCATTGCTACTTCTCCTTTATCTGCGCCTGCTCATATACTCGCTTCAACGTGCCTATCGGCAACTCGGCACTGGGGTGACCGGCAATGGTTACACTGCCCTTCTTGGTCGGGTGGTGATATTGACGATGGCTACCCTTAGTTCTGACCAGGAACCAACCATCAGCCTCTACTAACTTGATAGCATCGCGCACCTTCATCGGGGCCGCACTAGCTCTTCACCTCAAAGTAGTTCGCCATCCCCAGCGACTTAATCGCACCCTCTAGAGCGCGGTGGAACTGCGCCGATTCCAGCACGACCGCGTGCCCCGCGTCGGTGCTGATGCTTGCCTGCGCGGGCGGGTGGGCGGCGGGCGAGTTCGCCAGGTCGTTGGAGAGGCGCTCGGCCAGGGGGTACGACTCGCGGGCGTTTTGCAACCCGGCGGCTTCCAGGGCCTGCTGGTACTCCGCGTAGGACTCGGCGTTCATCAGGCGCACGTTGGCTAGCTGCAACGCCAGGTACATGCGGCGGGTCTCTTCCTTCTCGCGCTCTATTGCCTGCGCGGTGAGGGTGGCAAGTCGCGACATGACCGATTTGCGGAACTGCTCGGGGTCGGACGTCTCCTTAAGTACGGATACGATGCGTTGCAGGTTGCGTTCCGACAGGTAGCGGGGGAACATGCTCTCGGAGCCTACCAGCATCTGCGCCACGTCCAGCCCCCAGCGGCTCTGCGCCTGGCGGAGCGCCGGGTTCAACTGCTCCAGGCGGGCCGTCACCCAGGCGTGGTCGGTAACGGTCGAAAGGTAATTCATAAGGGGCACCATGCCCTCTTTGTCGCGGGAGCCTGACTTGATGCCAATCTGCGGCCCGCGCTGGCCCAGGTGCGCCTCGAAATGCAGCAGCTTGTGCAGGATGATGCCCACCAGGGGGGCCGCGCCGTCCTCGCCCGCGTTGCCGAGCAGCGGGTTGTACTCGACCACCACCCCATGTACCCCCGCTTTGAGGTCCACCAGGGTGGCAGGGGAGGGACGCAGGTAGACGTTCTGGCCCCAGGCGCCTGCCATCGTAAGCATCAGGCGGTTGAACTCATCGTGGACCTCCGGCGGCAGCGCCTTGTGCTCGGCCCCGATCCTGGAGAGCAGGAAGCGCAGAGTATCGACCCCGATGCGGCAGTATCGGCACGGCTCGGTTTGGTGTCTCGTTATGTCAAGAGTGATCCAGCCCGGGCAACCGGGGGTGGGGCACTTCACTACGCGAGGCGTCGGCAGGTTGCGCAGGGTGACGGCATTTGAGGCGGTTGCAGCGCTCGAGATCTCAGCACCGGGCGTGTCAGTCATGGACATGGAAATTAGTGGCTCCAATCAATGGTCGCATACAGCGGCGTGATACCGCACGCTACTATTTTACCCCAAATGGGAGGGCCTATGCCACTGTGGGGCTTACCTAACAGTATACAAGAGGCGGGATAACAGGGCCGGGTCGGGGGCCGTGCTACGCCTGGGTTTCATTAACATTGGTCACAAAAAACTTGTTATGCCACATGAAAGTAGCAGCATGGCCCGAAAAATGCTTCTTTATGCCGCAGTCAAAGCCCTGGGTCGGAGCAGGGCCATAATTGCCAACAAGGGAGGAGAGCTGACACTACTGAGACGGAAGCCATACCTTTACACACGCGCACGAGCCTGCCGAAAGCGTCACGCTCGCTGCCAGGACTATCTACCCGGAGACAACGGCACGTCATGTGGTACTCAGCGCAGAGTTACCGACTAGATAACTGAGGAGACTACTTATGAATTCAAACAACTTACGCGTAATCACAACTATTCGAGGGCTTTTCTTCACGGTCGCACTGAGCCTGTTCATGGCAGCCTTCGTGTTTGCCTCCTCGTCCAGCGCGGCCTCGCAGTACGCACCCCTGAATAGGCCGGTGGCCCAGGTCACAGGGACCGCGGGCGACCCGTCGCCCCCGGTTGACCCAGTACCGAGCCAGACCATACCGACCGGCGCTTCCGTAACGGCTGCCGCTACGGGCACCGTACCGGTAGCCACAGGCACTGTACCCGTAGCCACGGGCACCGTTGCAGGCGCGACCGTCAGCCCGGCGACCACCGGCACGGCTGCCGCCACCGGTACGGTAGTAGCTAGGGACACCCCTGTAGGCACCAGCACCGCGGCTGCTACAGGCACCGCCGGGGCCACAGGCACCGTGGGCACGGGCGGCACGGCCACAGCCGGCACTACCGGCACCGCCGTGGCAACCGGCACTACGGCAGCGGGAGGCACCGCCACAACCGGAGCCACCAGCCCGACAGCTATGGCGACCACGGCCGCGACTGCTACCACCTCGGTCGGTGGGGGCGGCACGGGCGGCGGCTTCGTTGAGGCCAGCCCCACGGCTATGACCACGGGCGGCGGAGACGTTGGCGGCGTAACCGGTGGTGAGGCTCCTGGCATGCCTCGCACGGGTGGCGCGGACAACTGGCTCGCGCTCATCCTCATGGCCCTGGGCGCGGCAAGCCTCGCGGCTGGCGTCCTGGTCCGCGCACCGCAGAAGAAGCGCTAACTATAAAGCGCAACTCGCAGGGTAGGCCATAACGATCTACCCGGCAAAGCACAGAGACCCCCCTGTACCTCCGCAGGGGGGTCTCTGTGTATTTGGAATTTAGAATTTAGAATTTAGAATTTAGAATTTCCTCGATACCTTCTAAATTCTAAATTCTAAATTCTAAATTTGTCCCCTCTTTCTATCTCTTCCAGGCTGCGCTCGGCTTCGCGCTCGGCGGCGGCCTCGACGGGGCGCATCTCGGCGAGGGACATGTTCTGCGCCCAGAAGGCGAACAGGCCAACCACGAGCGTGACCACAAGCTGCCCCACGTGGAAGATCAGCGCGAAGGCCACGGCTAGCTCTTTGTCCACCCGGAAGAAGGCCATAGCGGCCACCACCAGGGCCTCGTAGGTCCCCACGTTGCCGGGCAGGGCGGGCACCAGTAGCCCCAGGTTGACCAGCCCGGTGATGAAGAAGAGGCCCGCTATGCCCGTAAGCTGGTCCGGGAAGGCGGTGCGAAACGACGCCAGCCCCGCCAGGAACATCAGGGCAACGGCGAGCCACACGAACACTGAGATAGCGGCCGCGCTGACCAGTGGCATAGGGCTTTTGAAGACGTGCATGCCGCTCGCGAAGGTCTCTATCAACCGCACGGGCAGGCGCTTGAGGCGTTCGGGCAGGGGCAGCCGCGACATGACCCGCTCGGTGAAGCGCGCTATCTGCCCGCTGAACATGTAGAACACGCCCAGCCCGGCGATTGCCACCACTATCCCCGCTCCCGCTACCCAGGCCAAAAGGTCAGGGTCCAGCCCACCCACCCCCGCCGCGCCCGCCGAGGGCAGCACCACCAGGCTCAACAGCAACAGTAACAGCAGCACTATACCGTCGAAGGCCTTCTCTATCACGATAGTAGCCAGGATAGTGGTCTTGCGCAGGCCGGTCTTACGGCCCAGGAGGTAAGCGCGCACGAGGTCGCCCGCTCTCGCCGGGAAGAAAGCGTTGAAGAAGTAGCCGGTGAGCATCTTGCCGTACAGGTTGAGCAGGCTTACGTGCGAGCGCACGCCACCCGTGGGCGCGGGAAGGCTGTCGCCGGTATCGCGTGGGGGCATGGGCACGTCCAGCGGATCGAGCAGATGCTGCCAGCGCCAGGTCATGAGGAAATAGGCCGCGAGCATAAGCAGCATCGACAGCCCGAACAGCGGCAGGTCCACCTCGCTGAGGTGCCGCCACACCTCGCCCCACTGCACCCCCCGCAACACGAAGTAGAGGCAGACTATGCTGACAAGCAGGCCCAGGCCGATTCTGCGGAGGTTCATGGGGGACGAGTGGTTAGTGGTTAGTGGTTAGTGGTTAGTGGTTGGTGGTTAGTGGCTAGTGGTTAGTAAAGAGCGTCTAACCACTAGCCACTAACCACTAACCACTAACCACTCCTTAAGTCTCGGTCTGCACGACCATCAACGGCTGGCCGTACTCGACCGGCTGGGCGTTTTGGACCAGGATGCGCAGCACGCGGCCCTCCACCTCGGACTCGATGGTGTTCATCATCTTCATCGCTTCGATGATGCCCACGGCCTGTCCGGGCTCTACGTGGTCGCCTTCCTGGAGGAAGGGCGGCTCGTTGGGGGCGGGGGCGGAATAGTAGGTACCCACCATGGGGGCCACGATCAACTGCTCGTCCGCGCCGAGGGCTATCTCTTCGCCGTGCACCGGGTCGTGCCCTATCTTGCTGACGGGGCTATTGGCGGGGAGGGAGGGCAGCATGGCCGGGGGTGTGTAGACCGCGCTCGGCTGGGGGAGGCCCGCAGCGGACATGACAGCGCCCCGCTTGATGGTGATGCGTACCTGCCCGCTCTCCAGGTGCAACTCGCTTATGTCGGTGCTGGAGATGAGGCGCACCAGCTCCTTCACCTCCTGGCTCAAAGCCGCCAGGCTAGGAGCCTCCTCGATATGGTCCTCGCTACCCCGTTCAGGAAGCCGTACCATGATTCCTCCATTTGGAATTTGGAATTGCGAATTTCGAATTTGTTGGATACCTGCTAAATTCGAAATTCGCAATTCCAAATTCCAAATCTAATTCACTCTCTCCAGGTATTTGCCGCTACGGGTATCGACCTTAATGGTGTCGCCCTCGTTTACGAAGAGGGGGACGTTGACGGTGATGCCGGTTTCTAGGGTGGCGGGCTTGGTCGCACCCGTAGCGGTGTCGCCCCTCACACCGGGTTCGCTATGGGTGACTTTGAGCACCACGGCGGCGGGCAGGTCCACGTCCAACACCTCGTCGTTGTACATCAGGAAATCGACGGTGTCGTTCTCTCTGATGTAATTGCGAGAGTCGCCCAGGGTGTCGGCGCTGATCGTCATCTGGTCGTAGGTTTCGGGGTCCATGAAGTTATAGTCGTCGCCGTCGTTGTACTGGAACTGCAACGGGCGGCGCTCCAGGCGCACGTCCTCGAACTTGGCCCCGGCCTGGAACGACCGCTCGATGTTCGAGCCGCTACGTATGTTCTTGAGCGACAGGCGCACCTGGGCGCTGCCACGGCCCTGTTTGTTGTGCGCCCAATCTATCACCTTATACATGTTCCCATCGTCCATGATGAGAATAAGGCCCTTGCGAAGTTCGCTGGTAGTTACTGTCATTGCTGCTATTGCTCCCTTTCCTCGTTTAGTGGCTAGTGGTTAGTGGTTAGTGGTTAGTGGTTAGCGCGGAGGGCAAGTGTCACGCCGCCTACAAACCATCATCCTCTTTGCGCGTCCTTTGCGTCCTTTGCCCTTATGCAAGTTCCGTCTCTTGCTGGCCACTAGCCACTAGCCACTAGCCACTAGCCACTCCTCACTCATATATCCCATGCTTGTCCGCCTGGGTGAGCACTTCCACGTCGTTGTCGCGGAAGAGC
>DASVQO010000069.1:0-11724 GCA_036389075.1 Chloroflexia bacterium
AGTGGTTGGTGAAGATTCAAGGGTGCCCAGGCAAAGGTGCGCGGGCAGGTTTCCATGCCCACCCGCGCACCTTTGCCGTAGCTAGCCGTCGAATAGTAACCCGCGACCGAGCTTGCTGCTGTCCTCTGGCCCTCTAGCCCTCTAGCCCTCTAGCCCTCTAACAGCTCTCCCAGACTCACTCTTATCGTGTTCGCAGGCTGCGTCTGCCCGGGCACGGCCACGTCGAGACTCTCGCGCACTCCTGGTCCCGGTCCGGCGGCGGGGGCCTTGGGCCTGGGCTGGCGTGCGAGGGTATCCCAGTCGAAGAGGAAAATCTGCTCGTAGTACTTGGCTATATCCGGGTGCCGGAAAATCAGGCTGGCGTCCCGGTTGGCAACAGCACCCTGGTTGGTCCAGTTATGACTCCCCAGGAGCACAACCCTGGAATCGACAATAACTCCCTTGGTGTGGCACCGCTCCTGGGCGCGGATGGAACTCGCCTTCAGCCCGAACTTCACCAGGCGCTCCTTGATCTT
Organism: Chloroflexia bacterium; assembly: GCA_036389075.1. GTDB lineage: Bacteria > Chloroflexota > Chloroflexia > QHBQ01 > JADMIH01 > JADMIH01. The sequence goes on from DASVQO010000069.1 coordinate 516, forward strand.
ACGCGCCTCGTCTTCGTTCCTGCGGTCTACTCGGAAAATCAGCCGCACGTCCAACCCGGCTTTCTGCCGCTCCTTTATGGCCTCCCATAGCCCCAGGAACTTGTCCTCGTTATTCTCCCTCGGACTGAGCAGCGATAGCGATTGGTTTTGAATGTAAAGCGTGCTCTGTGCCGACCGCACGAGGGGGATAACAAAGTCGAGATAGTTATCCGGCGTCAGGAGAGGCTGTACGCGCACAGGTGCGCTGGACTTCGAGGGAAAGACTTTGTTCGGAAAGTAGCGCGCCTGTTTGTTCGCTTCCAGGACTTCGAGGTCGTCCTGGAAGAAGGTCTCGGGCACGAACACTTCCAGCTTCGGCTTGGGCGGCTCGCCGGGGTTCTCCTCGGCTACTTTCAAGTCGTGCAGCAGAAAACCCTCGAAAGTGCGCGCCAGCTTCTTGTTCAGGATCACCACGTGCCAGTCGCGATTGAAACGGTTTAGCGGCGCCATGCTGGTCTCATTGTCCGCAGCGGGTTGTATATTGGGCTGGTTAGAGGTCTGCATGTTCCCACTAGACAGCCACACTTCCTGGCCGTCGCGTACCGCCACCTTGATGTGGTAGGCGCTCGCAAAGGTCCTGTCCGGCCCCTCTACATCCACATAAGCCTGTCTGAAGCGCCGTCCCATGATCTGGCGAAGGTCTTCGATGGTGACCTCTTCCGGGATGTCGTTCTTCTTCTCACCCTCGCCCACGCCGCTCGCGCCCCTCTCGATAGCCAGGTTGATCTTCACGTTCGGCTTCTGAGCTACCTCCTTGAGCTTTTCAACCACTTGCGGGGCCGTAAGGTCGTACATGCCAATAGTCAGTGTTTTCTTGACGCGGCCGAGGAAGGCGCTCAGTACCGGCCAGCCGTCGTCCGGGCTGACGTGGCAGGTGACCTCCATCGCCTCATTTACCTCGTCCAGGGTTACGTCTTCCGGCGGGGTGTAGCCAATGGCCGGGACTCGCTCCTGGAACAACTCTTCGATCCGAGTCGACTCGACGGCGAACTGCTCCTGGGTCGGGGCTGCACGCAAGAGAGCCGAGGCCCCGCCCAACGTGACGTCCACGGGCAGGCCGGATATCTCCGGGGAGTTCGCCAGCGCGCCGGTTATCTCACCTACGATCCTCGGGTCCGCGACGTTCGGGTTGAGGACCACTACAATCGCCTCGCGGTCCGTAATCTGATCGCCCTGCCACAGGTAGCCCCCTCGGACCTCCAGGACCTCTGCGCGGTCCCGGAGTACTTCTCTCGCCCGCGCCAGCGCACTTTCGGTTACGGTGACCTCCTGGGTTTGCGCTGGCGTCGTGGCCCCGGCCTGTGGACCTAGAGACTGTGGACCTGGAGCCTGTGAAGCGACCACCCCCGCTTGCACCTGCGCCCCGGTGCCTCCCAGTGAGATCTGCATTTGCGGGCCGAGTTGCACGGTCACGCTCAAGGGGATGGTCCAGGTGACGGCTCCCCCGCCTTCTGGTATAGCTGTGGTGGGTGGCGCCGATGCAACAGGGTTGAGGGACGTGCCCGGGGTGCTGGACCCGGGAGGGTCAAGGGACGTGCTCGGGGTGTTGGACCGGGTAGACGTCCTGGCGTTGGTGATAGCTTCGGTGATTCCCACCGGCACTTCGCGCTCGCGCACCGCTTCTTCGAACATAGCCAGCCGGCGAGCGTCGCCCTGGAGCCGCGTCCTCGCATCGGTAACGATGCTGCTAATGCGGATGCCTTCGTTGGCTAGCCACTTGACGCGGGCCAACATTTGGAGCTTCTGCTCGCGCGATATCTGGATCCTGGTGTCCCATTCGCCCCCGTCAATGAGCCTGTAAACGCCGGGGCGTACTTCCTCGGGGACGCCACTGTGGTGTAAGGCCCCAAGCTGCCATTGGTCGTTGAACACCGGGGAGCCTGAAGAGCCTGGCTGCGTATCCGCCTCGTACTGGAGGAAGTGGTCCATCGCGGCGGTCACCTGGCTATCGCGTATAGCGACCTGCTGCGGCTCGCCACCGGGGTGCTGGATGATGTTTGCCATATTGGTCACAACCAGCTTGCCGGAGGTGGCGATCAATGGGATGTATCCCCGCCGTGCGAGCACAGCCCCCTGGAAGTTGACGGGCTCGACTGCCACGATCGCATAGTCCAGGTTCAAGCCGGGCGTGATGATGGAGGTCAGGAAGAACTCATCCGGCAGCAGGCGGTATATCTCGGTGTTGCGGATAGGCTCGTTGCCACGCAGGATATAGTCGAACTGGACCATACACCGGGAGGCCGTGCCCTCGTCGGGCAGCACGTGGTTGTTCGTCATGAGCAAGCGGGGCGAGATGAGAAACCCGGTGGCAATGCCGATCTCGCCTCCCGTGATAATGCGCCCAACCGCATGGGAACGGTCTACCCCCAGGTAGAGGAAGAAACTGCTTATAAGTTGGCTCTGCCCAACGATTGCCTCAAGTGGGCTAAACCCTTCGTCGGGGACGTCTCCCACTATGGCGCGAGCCATGTCGGCGATTTCCCGGTGCATGCCCAGCCCTTCCATGCGGTTCAGCACCCGGCCTGGCTCTTCGACAGCCCGCCAGTCCCGCGCCCGGCGTGCGAGCTCTCCGGTATCCCGCTTGCGGGTATATTGCGGGCCGCCAGCTCGTTGCACTGTCTCTTGAATTATATCCTGGATGTCCATTGAAGTACCTCCGCTAGACCGAACATCAAACAAGGTGCGCGACGCTAGACGCTACATGAGTATGACTGTCATTCAAGGGGAGACTTTAAGGCCCGCTAACAGAATTGTCGAGGGTACGAAATACCCCGGCAGCCTGGTCGCGCGCCTTCCTTCTCCAAATTATTATGCCGCCGCGTATAGTATACTTATTGTTGTGCAATAGTGGGCGTCACAAAAGCCGTCACATTTTAGAACCGTCACATTTTCGATATGGCAAGCCGCATCCACGTCAGATGGGTGGGCAGACGGCCTCCACTCTGCCAGCTTATCGTATCCCCTCATTACACCCTCCAGGCAGAGTCTTGTTTCAGCCCGCCGGAATCGGTATAATTGCTTGGCGGAAAATGCGTCAGTGGCGAAATGGCAGACGCGCTAGCCTTAGGAGCTAGTGCCCGCAAGGGCGTAAGGGTTCGAATCCCTTCTGGCGCACTAATCGAACTTTCAGGACGCTCGCCCAGCGTCCTTTTGCTTTAACCGAAACCTTCCCCGTATACTCCACTTAGACCGTGGCGGCGTACAACTACACAGACCAGTTTGGAGCACGATTATGCCAGCAAGATCGGCGCGCCTCGTTGCGGTTGCCTTTATTCTCCTCATTTCGGTACTGCTGCCCCTCGGCGCGGCACCACGGCTCGCGGGTGCGGCCGCCACCCCTAAACCGGCGGTGCGGCTCACGGGCGGCGAAAAATGCTTCTCCCAGACTTCCCGCTGCATGCACGGCGTCTTTCTCGGCTACTGGCAGGACAACGGCGGCGTGGCCCAGTTCGGCTACCCGCTCACCGACGAGCTAGAGGAGGGCGGGCGCACCGTGCAGTACACCGAGCGCGCCCGGTTCGAGCTGCACGAGGAGAACCGCGACACCCCCTACGAGGTGCAGCTAAGCCTCCTGGGCACGCAGTTGATGGCCGGGCGTAGCGAGGCCGCTTTCAAGCGCGTGAGCCAGCCTGCCAGCGGCACCTGGTTCAGGGAGAGCGGGCACACGCTCAAGGAGCCGTTCCTATCGTACTGGCAGCGCAGCGGCGGCCTGCCCGTGTTCGGCTTCCCGGTCTCCGAGGCTTTCAGCGAGAAAAGCCCCACCGACGGCAAGACCTACACCGTGCAGTACTTCGAGCGCAACCGCCTCGAACACCACCCTGAGGCTAAAGGCACCGCCAGCGAGGTACAGCTTGGCCTGCTTGGCCGCGAGTTCTACAGCCGCACCTACGGCAACACCCCGCCGCCCCCTGCTTCCCCTTACCCCGTGTCCATTGACGCCTTGCAGGGGATGAAGCGCTGGGGCAGCGACCTGCGGGTGGAGCGCACCACGAACGAAACAGCGGCTTACACCCAGTACGCTATTACCTACAGGAGCGGCAACCTGCGCATCAGCGGGCAGATGTACGTGCCAAAGGGTACGGGGCCGTTCCCCGTGATGATCATGAACCACGGCTTCATCCCCATTGAGGACTACGTTACCGGGATGGACTCGCGGAGAGAGTCGCCTTTCGTGGCCTCCAACGGCTACGTGGCTATCCACCCCGACTTCCGCAATTACGCGACCTCGGACGACGACGAGAACGCCAGCCAGAACCTCACGGCCTACGGCTGGGCCGACGACTCGCTCAACCTCGTGGACGCGGTAAAGCGCTCCAGCCTACCCTACCTCGACAAGACCCGCATAGGCTACTGGGGCCATTCCAACGGCGGGCAGGTGAGCATGATGGCCCTCGTATCCCAGCGGCAGCCCGACATCAAGGCGTTCGTGCTCTTCGCCGCCACCTCGCCCGACTTCGCGGAGAACTTCAACCGCTGGATGCGCCCCCGCTCCGACCAGGCCAACAGCATCAAGGCACGGCACGGCTTCCCGGAGGACAACCCCGCCTTCTACGAGGGTCTGTCGGTCGGACCGCACTTCGGAGAGGCGGTCACCAAGGGGCCGGTGCTCTCGTTCCACGGCACGGGTGACACTAATACCCCGTTCGAGTGGTCGCAACGCTCCGCCAACCTCATGGAAGCGGCAGGGATAGACATTACGTTCGTGCCGGTAAAGGGCGAAAACCACCTGTTCAGCGACCGTGCCTGGCGCGGCGGCGTGGCCACGCAGTTCCTGGCGTTCATCAACAAGCACGTAAAGGGCGCAAAGTAGCGCTCTGTCACGCGCTAGGTGATTGCGGCCCAGAAGCTATTTCGTAACAAGATAGTTGATCGGCGGCAGCCAAGCCTCCACCATGTCATTTCGAACGTAGTGAGAAATCTCGTCCCTCACCCGGATGTTGCCCTTTCCTCATGGGACTCTCGGTCGTAAGAAAGGTGCCGCCTGGGTGCCGCGGGACGAGATTTCTCACTACGTTCGAAATGACATAGGTGGCACCGTCTGCCCGTGTCCCTCACTGTGCTTTTTAGGACAATTGCAGTACCCCTGGTGCTGCCCGGCTCAAATAAAGTAAGAGGGTTGCCGGACTTCTACACGGCAACCCTCTTACTTTATTTCCTCTCAACCGGCGTGGTTCACGCTTCCTACTCCACAACAGCACCTTCAGTTTCTGGCCTAATATGGAACACACTGGCAAACTGCGCCAGCACGAGCACGAGCGCCGCCATAGCTATTACCCCGGCGCTGGCGAAGAAAACGGCTACAGGGCCAACGTTATCGTAGATTACGCCCCCAAGCGGGCCTGCTATCAACGGTGCCAGGCCCCATAGCCCCGCGCTGAGGATACCCTGCGAGGTGGAGGACCATTCGGCGGGTGCCCAGTCAGCGAACAGGCGGACCGTCGTCGGGAGAAACAGCCCGAACCCCAGCCCCTGGAGAAACGCCACGCCCAGGAGCAGCGCGGGCGATTGTAGAAAGCCGAGCCCGACATATGCGATGCCAAAGCACGCGTAGGCCAGCACCAGCGTTAGAGGCCCGCCCAGGCGGCGCATGATGCGCTCGCTCCAGTGCATTACGGGCAGCTCGCTTATTGCCATCACCCCCGCGAACAGGCCCACCAGCGACTGCCCGCCTATTTGGTCGATGTAGATCGCCGAGAACGTATACATCGCCGCCATGGCGGTGCCCAGGCCCAACGTGGCAAGCAGCACGACGCGCAGCCTGACATCGGCCATGACGAGCCGCAACGGGGGCCTCGCCTGGGACCTGGATGGGCGGTCTTCCTCCAGCCGGCCTGCCGAGGGGATGGTCGCCAGGAATAGCAGGCTCGCCACCGCGAACATCGTGAAGAACCCGGCTTGCTCCCAGAGTGCGCCCCCCACTGCGGCCACTACGGCCCAGCTAACCGACCCCCAGAGCCGCATCTTGCCGTAGGAGAGGCCCCTGCGTGCAGCCGTGCGTGCCACCAGGCTGTCCGCCACCGGAATGGAAGCGCTGCCCACCGCCGACAAGAGCGCGACAACCGGTAGGAACCACACAAAGGAGGTAGGCAAAGGCACTATGAGCAGGGCCACAGCAGTGCCCGCCAGCGACAACACCAGTAACCGCCGTCGCCAGCCCTTCCGGTCGGCCAGCGCCGCCAGAGCAGGCGAGGCCAGCAACGCCATCAGCGGCCCAATAGCCGCCAGCACGCCAATCTCGCTGCCGGAGAGGCCCCGGTCGGCGTAGAAGACGCTGATAAAGGGCAGGTATGCAGCGGCCGCCCCATAGAAGCTGAAGTAGAAAAGCGCTCCCGAAGCCGCTGGTCCGAGGCGCAAACGTCCTTTCAAGGGCATAGTCATCACAACACAAAAGGCAACGTCCCATGGGACTCTCTCACATGAGGGTAGTCTCCGAAGGAGACTTCGCTACTTCCCAGCCCGTGGCTTCAGCCACAGGGCTACCATGCAGGGCACTCCCACGGAGCTATCGCAGGGCTATCACTCCCGGTCCGCCTCTGCCCTGCATCTCCCCCTGCTCTCGCCAACGACGTCTGGACTCCTACCAACAACAAGAGGGTCGCCTGCCGTTGGTGGGGCGACCCTCTCATATTGCCTGTCGAAACGTGACTGCTATCCGCATCACGTTTCAGGTTTCACACTATAGAGCGGCGTTCTTCTTGTTCAGGGTGCGCAGGCAGCGGGTGCAGATGTGCACGCGCTGTAGCTCGCCCCCGACAAGGATGCGCTTGGACTGGACGTTGGGCACCCAGCGGCGCGGGGTGTGGTTCTTGGCGTGGCTCACGTTGTGCCCGTACTGGGGCTTCTTGCCACACACATCACATACTACCGACATGACTACTCCCCTTTACGAAATCGAGCATTTACAGTATAGTAATGCGTAACATTTCTCATGCCCGTTTGCAGGCCATACTCGCCAATCTTACCATAACTGCCCGCGTTTGGCAAGGTTGTTTGTCCCCATGACTTCCAGGAACCGCCGAGACCCCAACCACTATAGCCTCAACACGGCTCCGCTCTCCCTGACCGGCCGCCTCAACACCACGCAGCTGGGCAACGGTCTCGCCGCCGACATGCTTACGGGGCACCTTACCGAGCAGGAGGAGGAGATGGGTAAGATCGAGGTATCGCCACGCGCTATTTCGCACCTGGCGAGCCGTGCCGCCCAGCGCTCCTATGGCGTGGTGGGCCTTGCCTCGCGCCACGCCCGCCCCGGCTGGGCCGAATTGCTGCGCCGCGACGAGGTCTCCAAGGGCGTGGACGTTACGATCAACGACGGCCAGGTGGTCATCGACCTGTACGTGGTCCTAGAATACGGCACCCGCATCTCCGAAGTGGCCCGCAACATCATGAGCAACTCCAAGTTCGCAGTCGAAGCCGCGCTGGGCGTAGACGTGGTCCAGGTGAACGTCAACGTCCAGGGCATCAGGGTGAGTAAGTAATTACGAACTACGAATTACGAATTACAGGACGATGCCCAGGTAATTCGTAATTCGTAGTTCGTAATTCCCGAAGGGGAATATGACACAAGCACGACAGGTCAAGGGCGACCGGGATACCACCGAGACGCCCCACCATCATCTGCCGACCGGACCCGGGGAGACCTGGGGCGGGCAAGAGTTCCGGCGCGCGGTCGGGGCGGCTGCCGCCTGGCTCGCCCGCAACGCCGAGGCGATAAACTCGCTCAATGTCTTCCCCGTGCCCGACGGCGATACCGGCACCAACATGGCCCTCACCATGCAGGCCGCCGTGAAGCAGGTGGCCGAATCGCCCAGCCACTCGGCAGCCGAGATCGCCGCTGGCGTGTCGCACGGCGCTCTCATGGGGGCGCGCGGCAACTCCGGTGTGATCCTGTCGCAGATCTGGCGGGGTTTCGCGGAGGGGATCGCGGGCAAGGAGCGAATTTCAGCTCGCGATTTCGCGGATGGGCTCGTGGCCGCCACCGCTACCGCCTACCGGGCCGTGCTCAAGCCGGTGGAGGGCACCATCCTCACCGTCATCAAGGATACCGGGGCCGCTTCCCAGTCGGCGGCTGGTCAGCTCAACTCCTATTCCTACGTGCTGGCCGAGACCAGCAAGGCCGCCAAAGCCTCGGTGGCCCGCACGCCCAGCCTGCTCGACAAGTTGCGCGATGCCGGGGTGGTGGACGCCGGGGGGCAGGGGCTGTACATGCTGTTCGATGGCATACGGCGCTACGCCGACGGCGAAGACCTGGAAGCGGACAGCGCCGAGGTGCTCGTGGTGGAAGCGCCGGAAACCAACGGGGCCGGTGTGCAGGTGGAGCACGGCGACTACGGCTACTGCACCAACTTCCTCATCGTGGGCGAGGGCTGGCAGTTTGACGAAGTGCGCGCCCGCATCGCCTCCTTTGGCGACTCGGCTGTCATTGTTGGCGATGAGCGCATAGTGAAGGTGCACATCCACACCGAGACGCCCGGCACCGTGTTGAACTACGCCACCTCTCTGGGCAAGCTGCGCCAGATTGCCATTACCGATATGCAGGAGCAGCACGAGGACTTCCTGTCGGGGCACGGCCTCCCCAACGCCTCCACCGTGCACGGTGACGCCGGGGCGTTGCATGCCTCCGGGCGCGACGTGGATACCGCCACCTCCCAGAGCCGCATAGCCTTGCTGGCCGTGGCCTCCGGGCCGGGGCTTGTGAGCGCCTTCCGCAGCATGGGGGCCACCGCCATTGTTGAAGGCGGCCAGACGATGAACCCCAGCACCGAGGACTTGCTCAAGGTGATCGAGCGCGTGCCTCAAAACGAGGTCATCATCCTGCCCAACAACGGCAACATCGTCATGTCGGCCCGCCAGACCGCCAGCCTCACCAAAAAGAAGGTCGTCGTGGTGCCCACCGACACCATCCCGCAGGGCATGGCCGCCCTGATAGCCTTCAACTACGACGCGGGCCTGGACGAGAACGCGAAGGCGATGGACTCGGCGGCCAAACAGGTGGAAACAGGCGAGATCACCCGGGCGGTGCGCGACGCTAAGGTGGAAGGCATCGAGGTGAAGGAGGGCGAGATCATCGGCCTCCTGAACAACAAGCTCGTGACCACCGGCCCCGACCGCGAAGAGGTGGCCTGGGACCTGATGGAGAAGATGGGAGCGCACGAGCGAGAGCTTATCACCATCTACTGGGGCGGCGATCTCACCGACTCCGACGCCGAGCAGTTCCAGTCCCGCGTGCGCGAGCACTTCGCCAACGCCGAGGTAGAACTCGTCCACGGCGGCCAGCCATTCTACGATTACATTATTTCAGCGGAGTAGCGAGTAGCGAGTAGCGAGTACCGAGTTCCGAGTGACCCGCTAGGCTGATCAAATCTCGTTTGTGCCACTCGGCACTCGGTACTCGCTACTCGGCACTTCCCAAAGCCTATGCCTCACATCCGTATCGTCACGGACAATGCCTGCGACATACCAGACGCCTTGTTGAGGCAGTTTGACATTACGGTGGTACCCCACACTATAACCTGGGGCGGCTCGGCGTTCTCGGTAGAGGGCGAGAGCGGGGGCGAAATCCTGGCGCGCAAGATGAAGAGCGAGCCTGGGCCTAACGCCTGGCCCGCCGTGGAAGCGCCGGAGGTCGAGGAGTTCACCCGCCTCTACCGCTCGATGCGCGATACGTGCGACGGGGTGCTGTCGATCCACGTTAGCTCCAGGGTGAGTGAGGCATACGGCAACGCCTTGCAGGCGCGGGAGGCGTTCGGCCGCACCGGGCACGGCGGGCCTTTTCCCATAGCGGTCATCGATTCGATGTCGATGTCCATGGGCCTGGGGTGGTTGGTGCTGGCGATGTACGAGGCGGCCGAGTCGGGTGCCGAGTTGCAGAAGCTGGCGAGCGCGGCCAACCGCCTGGCGGGCGCTACCCACTTCGCCTTCTTCACCGAGAGCCCGGCGGGCCTGCTGAAGACGGGACACGTCCCGCGCTTGCAGGCCCAGGCGGAAGGTCTCAACTCGCTCAAGGCGCTGCTGCACCTGGACGAGGGGCAACTGGTGGTGTACGAGCGCACCCGCACGCGCCCCAAGGCCAGGGACGCCCTCTATAACTTCGTGGAGGACTTCCCCAAGATCGGGCAGATAGCCGTGCTGCATACCGGCGCGCTGTTCGATGTCGAGCACCTGCTGACCCGCATAGGGGCGATATACCCCCGCGACCAGGTGCTGGTGATACCCGCCGGCCCCACCGTGACTGCCTGGCTCGGCCCTGATGCGGTGGCCGTGGCCGTGCTGGAGGGGGAAGAGGTCTAGACCCGTAAGGTGAAGCCGCCCGCTATTCCTGGTGCGTGAACCGCTCTGTTGGTGTGGCAGAGCCAACGTGGCCCTGTCATCCTGAGCGCGGCGAAGGATCTCAAGAAGGTGAGCAGGGATGCTGTTGAACTTTGCGGCTTGTGACGACTGGGGTCAAGCAAAGGGACAAGGGTGGCATCTTAGATCCTTCGCTACGCTCAGGATGACAGAGGGAATTTGGTCCAGTAGTCGAAGCAAAGTTTCATCTACGCTAAATTGTTAATCGAGCCACATCACGTCCCAGGAAGGGGAGCAACGATGCCCGGTTCTGACCGCCCGGTAAAGATTGTCACCGACAGCGCCGCCGACATCCCGGCAGCGCTGGCGCGCGAGCTAGACATAACCGTAATACCCTTGCTGGTACACATGGGCGGGGGCACCTTCCGCGATGGCCTCGACCTGAGCGGTGAGGAGTTCTACCGCAGGCTTGAGAGCGTGCGCGGCGTCACGACCACCTCCCTGCCGTCGCTACATTCCTTCGAGGATGCCTACCGCACCCTCACGCGCGACGGCTTCGAGATAGTCAGCATCCACCTGTCGTCCAAGCTGAGCGGCACCTTCAACGCCGCCCTGATGGCCTCTACGGGCGACGGCGTGGACGCGGAGGCCATCAGCGTGGTCGATTCGCGCACGGTGTCGATGTCGCAGGGTTGGATAGCAATCCGTTGCGCCGAGGCCGCCAGGCAGGGCAAGTCGAGGGAAGAGATAGAGGAGCTTGCCGAGTCGCTCGTCGGGCGGACCTTCATTTACGGTGCCTTGGACACGCTGGAATACGTGGTGCGCTCCGGGCGGGTGGGGCGGATACCCGGCACTATCGGCAATATGCTGAGCATCAAGCCAG
>DASVQO010000070.1:0-4992 GCA_036389075.1 Chloroflexia bacterium
AGTGGCGATGAGAAAGGTGCTCTTTGGGTGCTGAGGGACGAGATTCTTCACTCCCTTCAGAATGACAAAGTCCACCCCTTGCTACTACATTCGACTTTGACACAACCCCTCTAGACCAGAGCGGCATTTGTGCCGAGTCTCAAAGTCTGCCTTAATGAAGACTTAACTTTTCTATCGACCCTTCTTAATTCTCGCTTTCTATACTGGTAACAGACGGCCACGAGATATCAAATATCCAGTGGCAAAAAACAAGCAGAACTTACAAGGAGAAATCTAGCATGAACACGAAAACAGTACTCAGCGGGCTTGGGGCCTTCGTGGCAGCCACGCTGGTAACCGTCGGCACGATTGTGGGCAGCGCCTCCGCTCAGACCTCAACCACCACGGCTACCCCCAACCAGCCCACCGCGCAAGCCACCGCTAAGGCGCAGGCGACCCCGGGTGCCACCGACGCACCGAAAGATGGCCTGCCGGGCGGAGGCGGGGGCAGGCGCGGCCCGGGCGGACACGGCGGTCCCGGTGGAGGTGGGTTCCCAGGTGGGGGCTTTGACGAGCGAGGCCCCGGCGGGCAGCCCCTCACCGCTGAGGGTGTGAGCCGCCAGATCACCAACACCACTACCCTGCTGAACCTCGCCAAGGACGACCTGGCTTACGCCAACGGCAAGATGGACACGGCCAACGTATCGAAGTGGCTCACCAACGCCCAGACGCTGCTGACCCAGGCCCAGACCGCCGCCAACGCCTCGAAATTTGGGGCCGCGGGGCAGTACGCAGAGGCGGCGCAGGAACTGATCATGACCGCTGAGGGCCAGATGGCGCGGGCGCTTGGCGCGGACGTGCTCCCCTCTGCCAGCCAGCGACAGGGACGCAGGGGCGGCTTCCCCGGCTGGCCGGACGCAGCCAACATTACGGTGACCCAGGCCCGGGCCAGCCGTATGCTCGCCCAGACCTACAACAACCTGGTCGCACAAAAGGCCCAGATAACCGATAGCGCGGCTGCCGCTTACCTGGCCGACGCCCAGGCCGTCTATAGCAGCGCGTATACGGCGTACGGCGCGGGCAATTACAACGAGGCAGTGGCTTCCGCGAGGCTGGCCCAGCAGTTGGCAGGCGTAGCCAGGCACGTACAGGCCGCCCCTACCGCCCCCGACAACGCCGACACGGTGGTGACCGTACCGGCACCCACCTTCTAAGCCAACACACTTCCCTCCTCCTCAACCTCCGCCCGGCCTAACCGCCGGGTGGGGGTTTGCACACGTAGTGAGTGATGGGGACTGAGTGTTGGTTGGTTATCTATGGTGTTATAGTATTGTGTAGGCACAAGATATTAAATGAGGGGACAGTCATTACAGGCAGTCAGGCTGTGCGGGGGACGCCCTGTGGCTGAAGCCACGGGCTGACAAGGGGCAAAGTCCCCTGCGGGGACTAAGAAACAGGAAGGTAGTCTCCGAAGGAGACTTCGCTGCTTGCCAGCCCGCCAATTCATTGGCAGGGCGTCATGCAGGCAACCATAGCAGCGTAAGCAGCATAAACAGCGTAAGCAGCGTAAGCCACCGCCGCCCTGCCGAGAACGACTACACCCCGGCATACAGGGCAGGGATATGCAAGGAGCAATGATAATGCGTAACAATGGGGCCGGAGACGAAAAGGAGCGTCCCGCCCGCGTGCTGGTGGTGGACGACGAGGAGATTATCGTCGAGATGCTCACTATGGGCCTCAACTACGAGGGCTTCGAGGTGAGCGTGGCCCGCACCGGCTTCGAGGCGTTGGAGCAGGCCCGCTCGGCCAAACCGGACATTGTGGTGCTCGACGTGATGCTCCCCGGCATCGACGGCGTGGAGGTGTGCAGGCGCTTGCGGGCCGCCGGGGACGTGGGCATCCTCATGCTCACCGCCAGGGGCGAGGTGGAGGACCGCGTGATGGGCCTCGACAGCGGGGCCGACGACTACCTCGTAAAGCCCTTCACCTTCCGCGAGCTGCTGGCCCGCGTGGGGGCTATTCTGCGGCGCAAGGGCGTCAACCTGCAACAGGCCCTCCGCGTAGGCGACCTCGTGCTGGACCGGCAGACGAGGCGCGTCACTCGCGGGGGCCGCCCTGTCGAGCTTACCCCCCGCGAGTTCGACATGCTGGAGCTTTTCCTGTCCCACCCGCGCCAGGTGTTCAGCCGCGAGGTGATCCTCAATCGCGTGTGGGGCTACGACTATTTTGGCGATACCAACGTGATCGACGTGCATATAAGGCACCTGCGCGAGAAGCTGGACGACGAGAACCGCGACCTCATTCGCAGCGTGCGCGGGGTTGGGTACAGCCTGGAGCCGCCCGATGTTGCCGGCTAGACGTGCGAGGGGCCTGGTGTGGAACGTGCCGGTGGGCCTGCAACTCAGCGTCATTTACGCGCTGCTGCTGGCCGCCGTGCTGGCGTTGCTGGGCTTCGCGCTTTACGCGCAACTGGACAGCTTCCTCATACAGAATACCCGCGAGCGCCTGGAGAGGACCACCAGCACGACGTTGCAACAGCTCTTCCCGGCCAGGGACCGCCGCCCTCCACGCACGCTTGAATCGGTCACCGAGTCCCTCGTGCACGGGTTGACCAGCCCTGATGTTGCCGTGGCCGTGCTGGACGACCAGGGTCACGTCATTAGCGCCAGCCAGTCCCCGGCGGGGGGCGACCCGCCTTACATACCGCCGCTGCTCACCGACTGGCACGACAGGGTGGCAAACAACACCATCACGCAGTGGGTCGCCAGCACGCCATCAGGGGACCGCAACCTCGTCGTGCTCACTCCCCTCACTCTGATTACAGGCCCGGACGGCCCAGGCACGCTCCTGCTGTTGCAGCAAGTGGCCTCGCTGGAGTCGGCGGACGCTATACTCAACCAGTTGCGGCTGTACGTGGCGCTGGGCATTCTCATCGGGACGACGTTGGGCGTGGTGGCGGGGCTGGCCCTCACCCGCGTGGTGCTGAGACCGCTGGACCGCATCTCGCGCACGGCGGAAGCCATCTCGGCGGGCGAGTTGGACCGCCGTTTGCGCCTCCCCCCCGGCCGCAACGAGGTGGCACGCCTGGGGCACGCCTTCGACAGCATGGTGGACCGCCTGGCCTCGGCGCTGGAGGCGCAACGCCGCTTCGTGGCCGACGCCTCCCACGAGCTACGCACGCCCCTGACTTCGCTGGAGGGGCTGAGCGAGATGCTGCTCATTGGAGCCGACCGGGGCGACACGAAGGTGGTGCAGCGCACGGTGCGCTCGATGCACGGCGAGCTTAGACGCCTCGGCCGCCTGGTGGCCGACCTGCTGACCCTCTCGCGGCTGGATAGCACCACTCCAACTATTACCCTCAAGGCGGTGGACCCCTGTGCCTTGCTGGCGGGCCTGGTGGAGCAAATGACGCCGGTGGCAGAGGCCAAAGGGGTGCATCTTTCGATGCGCTGCGATGCCAGTGCGCAAGCCGCTGTGTTGCGCGCCGACCCCGACAGGCTGAAGCAAGTCCTGCTCAACCTGCTGGACAACGCCCTGCGCTACACGCCCGTCGAGGGTGAAGTCAGGGTGTGGGCCGCCGCCGACGTATCGGGGGCGTGGCTGCAAATAGGGGTGCAGGACACCGGACAGGGCATCGCGCCCGAGGACCTGCCGCACGTGTTCGACAGGTTCTACCGGGGCGACCTCTCCAGGGCGCGCGCCACCGGCAACACGGGGCTGGGCCTCTCCATCGCTCGCGCCATCGTCCATAGCCACGGCGGTAGCATCAGCGTGCAGTCCACACCGGGCGAGGGGGCCTTCTTCAACATCGTACTCCCCATGACCAAAGGGCAGCCTACCCCCGAACCCGAACCCGTACTGGCCGAGAGCCGCTAGCGACCTAGACGGAACCGCCAAGACGCCAAGCACGCCAAGAGCGCGCCAAGATTAAGAACGGTTCACCGCAGAGACACAGAGCACGCAGAGATAGTTGTGGTGTTCCAATCAGAAGGCGCATGGTACGATTTCACGTACCATGCGCCTTCATGTACCCCCTAAGCCTCAACAATCTTGGCGTGGTCCTTGGCGTTCTTGGCGGCTTGGCGGTTTCGTCTCCTTCGCCCTTTGGCCCTAACCAAATCTTAACTTTTCTCTCCACGTTCCTTAAGTCTGCCGCGCTACACTGGTAACAAGAACCAAACATCATAGCTCCGCGGCCCGGCCTCGGGCGGTTGATTACCGGGCTTCGGCAGGATTGAAAGGACACAACAATGAACAGGTACATCAAAGCAATCAAGTTAGTGGGGTCATTGGGCCTGGTCATCGCGCTGGTGGCCCTCAGCACCCTGGTGATAACTCGCTCCGTCTCTACAGGCGCGGGAGCGAGCGGGCTGGCGGTAGCGACCTCCAGCGCGGGCGTGCAGGGGGTGAAAGCTGAGCCTGTGGGCGCACTGGTGATTGAGCAACCCGTAACCGGCAGCGAAGTGGCGCAAACTGAGGTGCAGCAGGCGCAATCGTCCGCCGCCACCGTCTACGACGCCACCTCAGCCGTGCGCCAGGCAGAACCGGCGGTGGTCACCATAGTAAACACGCAGAACGTCGTCAGCCCGCGCAGAGGGCTACAGGGCCAGGCAACCTCGAGCGGCTCCGGCGTCATCATCAGCGAGCAGGGCTATATCGTCACCAACAACCACGTGGTCGAGAACCAGACCAGCCTTGAGGTGGTCTTCTCGGACGGCACCTCGGCACCCGCGCAACTGGTGGGCACCGACCTCTACTCCGATCTCGCCGTGGTCAAAGTGGACGTGGCGGTGCCCGGGGTGGCCGAGTTCGGGGATAGCGACGCGCTGGAACCGGGGCAGCCCGTGCTGGCTATCGGCTCGCCGCTGGGCGACTTCAGAAACACGGTTACGCAAGGGGTAGTGAGCGCCCTCCACCGCGACCTGGACGACTCTGCCTCCGAGGGCCTGCAAGACCTCGTGCAGACCGACGCGGCCATAAACGAAGGCAACTCAGGCGGCCCCCTCATCGACC
>DASVQO010000071.1:0-9644 GCA_036389075.1 Chloroflexia bacterium
GTCAGCACCATAGTACGTCACCGTAGCACGTGATGTTCAACAGCCTCCCTGTACTACCTTCTTGAGATTCTTCGCTGCACTCAGAATGACAAAGGCGGGGCTTGGTCCCACACATGGGGCACTTTGCAGATAGACACTAGCGTGGCATGCCTTCGACCGATATATCGTCGCAGTACACGGCTGAGATATTCCCGGCGTCGTCCCTGTACTGCACGTTAGCATACCAGCCCTGGATGTTGATGAAGGCAGTGGTGCTGTATACCTTCTCAGGCGCGAATGGCTCCCATGGATAGTCCTCCATTGCCTCCCCCGGCAGGCACCCGCCGCCGCCCGTCCCTACTCGCATCTCGGTTACCTGCCCGGCGGTGCTGCTCGCGGCGAACGTCACGCTCAGCTCTATGGTTGCGCCCGATGCGCCCCCGGTCATGCTGTTCCCGCCCTCGACCAGCACCTCCCCGGTGATGGGAGAAGGCGGTAACGTGGTCGTGGGAGTGCTGGGATTGGAGGTATCAGTAGTATCGGTAGGGGGAGGGGGAAAGTCCTCAGTGGGAATACCGGCGGTCGGTGGGTTAGCGGCTGTGGGAGGGACGCTAGCGGTTGCAGGCGCGGAGGTGTTAGTGGGCACAGTAGTGGGTAGGCTGCCTGCGGGGGCCGTATCACAAGCCGATAGCGCTACCGCGATGAAGATGACGAGGACGCCGAATGTATATCTCACGGATCGGGACATTTTTCGCTCCTTGTACGATGTCTTTATCGTATCGCCTTGAGACTAGAAGCCATCTCAAGGACCCCGATGGTGGCTTGGAGTACCCCAGGCCCCACATTGTCATTTCGAGCGTAGCGAGAAATCTCGTCCCTCAGCACCCAGGTATCACCTTTCTCACGACACAGAGTCCCAGGAGAAAAGAGCCACAGCCCGGTGGAGGACGAGATTTCTCGCTACGCTCGAAATGACAAAGAAGGGGCTTTGGGTGCTAATCTTCAACTATCTGGTTTTTGAGATGGCTTCTCGCGCCTGTAGCGAGGGAACATATAAGCCTCGTCTAACTTCTCTCCGCTCTAATGCTGCTCTAGTTTACCACTTGACTCCATCCCCATGTTATGCTAACATAATGCAAAGCTTTATCCTTTGATAAGGGCTGCTATGAGCGTACATCTGCCGCACAAGCGCATAAACGAACCGGGGGCCGGGCCGCATGGCTTGGAGTTCGGGCGTGCTGTGGCGAACGCGGACCTGTACGGTGGCTGGTTTTACTACTGGTACTACGATGTACCAACCAGTAGCTGCCACGCGCGATAACGGCCCGAGAAAAGCAACCAAATAGAAGTCTCGCAAGAGAAAGAGCGTGTGGCAGTACACACGCTCTTTTTGTTTGCGGCGTGACACGTCAAGCAAGCGCGATATACGACACAGGAGCGAGCTAGCGGTATGAGCACGATGGAGGACAGCCAGGCGGTGAGGGTGCGGGGCGTGCGCGGCGCGACGATAGCCAGGGAAGACACTCGCGAGGAGATACACGCCGCCATACGCGAGCTTGTCACGGCGATGGTGGAGGCCAACGGCATCGACATAGACGACCTGGCGAGCGCCTTCTTCACCTCCACCCCCGACCTGCACGCCGCTTTCCCCGCAGAGGGCGCGAGGCACATGGGTTGGGAGTACGTGCCGCTCCTGGGCGCGGTGGAGATGGAGAAGGAGGGCGGCCCCGCGAGATGCATCCGGGTGCTGCTCCACTGGAACACCTCCAAAGGCCCCAGGGACATAAAGCACATCTACCTGAGAGGCACTGAGTCGTTGAGAACAGTAGGACCGTTCTGAATTGCCAATTTGGAATTGCGAATTTCGAATTTGCTCGGATACCTACTAAATTCGCAATTCGCAATTCCAAATTCCAAATGGAGGAAACCATGATAGTAGTAATGCGTATGGGGGCTGATGCCCATGAGGTTGGCGGGGTAATACAGCGGATAAAGGAACTTGGATACAGGCCGCACGTGTCCAGCGGGTCGGAGCGGGTGATCGTGGGCATCATCGGCAACGACAGGCCGCTGGATGCTGAGAACTTCATCTCGCTCACGGGCGTCGAGAAGGTGGTGCCGATACTCGCGCCCTACAAGCTCGCCAGCCGCGACTTCAAGCCGACCGACACGGTGATCAAGGTGAACGACGCGCTGATTGGGGGCGACAACGTCACCGTCATCGCGGGGCCGTGCTCGGTGGAGAGCCGGGAGCAGACGTTCGAGATCGCGCGGCAGCTACGCGACATGGGCGTGAAGATCATGCGGGCCGGGGCCTTCAAGCCGCGCACTTCGCCCTACAGCTTCCAGGGCATGGGCGAGGAGGGGCTACAAATCCTGGCCGACGTGCGCGAATCGCTCGGCATGTCAATCATCACCGAGGTGATGGCCCCCGACGAGGTGGCGTTGGTGGGCCGCTACGCCGACATACTTCAGATTGGCACGCGCAACATGCAGAACTACCGATTGCTAGAAGAAGTGGGCAGGTGCGGCAGGCCGGTGCTCCTCAAGCGGGGCATGAGCTCCACGATAGAGGAGCTGTTGCTGGCAGCCGAGTACATTCTCGCCAACGGCAACAGCCAGGTGATGCTCTGTGAGCGCGGCATCCGCACCTTCGAGCGCGCCACCCGCTCCACTTTCGACCTGAACGCCATCCCCGTGCTCAAGCAACTCTCACACCTCCCAGTAATCGCGGACCCAAGCCACGGCACCGGGCGGTGGGACCTTGTGACGCCCGTGTCACTCGGGGCCGTGGCGGCGGGGGCCGACGGCCTCATCATCGAGGTGCACAGCCACCCCGAGCTGGCGCTCTCGGACGGCGGGCAGTCGCTGCGCCCCGACAAGTGCCGCGCCCTGCTGGACGACCTGCGACGCATCGCCAACGCCGTGGGCAAGGGCCTCGACCTGGCGACTCCCGTGGGCGCGCCGGGCGAGGCGATCCATGCGGCTTAGCGAGGCCACGGTCGCCATACACGGGCTGGGGCTGATGGGCGGTTCGCTCGGGCTTGCTTTGGAGGGCAAGTGCAAGCGGCGTATCGGTATCGTGCGCAGGCCCGAAACCGCTGACCTGGCGCTCCAACTGGGGGCAGTGGACGCCGCTACCCTCTACTTGCAGGCAGGTGCCAGCGCGGCTGATATAGTGGTGCTCGCCACGCCCGCCCGCCAGATAGTGGCCGGTGTGGAGGCAGTGGGCGGGCAGATGCGTCCCGGCTCGCTGCTGATGGACCTGGGCAGCACCAAAGGGGCGGTTGTGGCGGCCATGGACCGCCTGCCGGGGCACGTCGCGGCGGTGGGGGGACACCCGATGTGCGGCAAGGAAGTAGGGGGGTTGGAGCACGCCGAGGCAGCGCTGTTCCATGACAAGGTGTTTGTGCTAACCGCCACCGCACGCACGGACGAGGCCGCTATGACCTTGAGCCGGGAGCTTGTGGAGGCGGTAGGAGCGCGCCCGGTCATAATGGAGCCTGGGCAGCACGACCGGGCCGTGGCGTATGTAAGCCACCTGCCCTACCTGCTGGCCGCCGCGCTGGTGCGCACCGAGAAAGAAGCCGCCGGGTGCGACCCTACGCTGGACCGGCTGGCGGCTAGCGGTTTCCGCGACACCTCCCGCCTGGCCGCCAGCGAAGTGCCGATGATGCGCGATATACTGCTGACCAACAGGCATGCGATAGAGGACGCGCTTGCCTCCTTCGAGCGGCAGCTTGACACGGTGCGGCGGTTGTTGGCCGATGAGGCGGCGTTGGAGGAGTGGATGCTGGACGCGCAGAGAGAGCGGAGGGCGATGTTCGTATGATTTCTGGGGCCGGACCCGCGCAATCGCTGACCGTGGAGGGGCCAATCGCGCCCTTCGATGCCAGGCTTTCCGTGCCGGGCGACAAGTCTATCTCCCACCGCGCGGCCATGCTGGGGGGCATAGCCGAGGGCGTCACCCACATCCGCAATTTCCTGCCCGCCAACGACTGCCTCGCCACTCTGGACGTTATGCGCGGGCTAGGGGTCGCGGTGGAGTACCGGGGCGACGAGGTGCTGGTGCACGGGCGTGGCATGGAGGGGCTAATCGAGCCTCCGCGCCCGCTAGAATGCGGCGGGTCGGGCACCACGATGCGGCTGATGTCGGGTCTCCTCGCGGGGCAGCCGTTCTACAGCGTGCTGGCGGGGAACGCCCAGTTGAGCCGCAGGCCGATGGACCGCGTGGCCCGGCCCCTGCGCGAGATGGGCGCGACTATCCTGGGCCGGGAGGGTGGCCGCCTGGCCCCCCTCTCGATCCAGGGGGGCAACCTCCACGGCATCAGCTACAGGCCGCCCGTTGCCAGCGCGCAGATAAAGTCCGCCGTGCTGCTGGCGGGGCTGTTCGCGCAGGGTGAGACGGCGGTGGAGGAACCTACTCCCACCCGCGACCACACCGAGCGGATGCTCATGTCTATGGGTGCCGATATGACGGTGGAAGGCGACGTCGTGCGGGTGCAAGCCTCGCAACTCAGGGCCATAGACGTAGACGTGCCGGGCGACATTTCTTCGGCGGCCTTCATACTGGCGGCAGCGGCGATTGTGCCCGGCTCCCGCGTGGTAGTGGAGGGGGTAGGGGTGAACCCGGGACGGACGGGCTTTCTGCACGCCCTGGAGAGGATGGGTGCCAAGCTCCACCTGCACGACGAGCGCGAGAGCAACGGCGAGCCTGTGGCGGACCTGGAAGTGTCGCACGCCGCGCTGAGGGGCATCGCTATTTCGGCTGAAGACGTGCCCGGCATGATAGACGAGCTGCCCCTGCTGGCGGTGGTCGCCACGCAGGCCGAGGGCGTGACCGAGGTACGCGGGGCCGCCGAGTTGCGCGTCAAAGAGACGGACCGCATCGCCACCACGGCCGCCGAGCTAACCCGCATGGGTGCCCATATAGAGGCGCTGCCCGATGGCTTCCGCGTGTACGGGCCGACTCCTCTGCTTGGCGTGCGAGTGAGCAGCCACGGCGACCACAGGCTGGCAATGTCCCTCTGCATAGCCGCCCTGGTGGCGAGGGGGGTCACGACGGTAGAGGACACCGAATGTGCCGGCGACAGCTTCCCCGGCTTCGAGGGCGCTTTGAGGACGCTCATAGAGGGAGGTCGAGGTAGTGAGTAGCGGCGCGGCGGGTGAGGCACAGGGCGAGCAGCTTGTGGGGTTGTTTGGCTACCCGGTGGAGCACAGCCTCTCGCCCGCCATGCAGAATGCCGCTTTCGCCTCTGCTGGCCTCCCGTACCGCTATGTGCTCCTACCCGCCGCGCCAGGCGAGTTCGAAGCCGAGGTCCGGCGGTGCGTGTCTGAGGGCTACGCGGGCTGGAACGTCACGGTGCCGCACAAAGAGCGCATGGTGTCGCTGTTGGACGAGGCAAGCGACGAGGTGCTGGTGATAGGCGCGTGCAACACGGTGCGGGTGGAGAACGGGCAGCTACTTGGCTTCAACACCGACCCGGCGGGCTTCATGCGGGGGCTTGCCGATGCCGGGGGCATACAGCGCGGCACGCGGGTGGTGTTGCTGGGGGCGGGAGGAGCGGCGCGGTCGGTGGCGTGGGCGCTCTCCAGGAAGGGGTACGAACTGCTGATCCTGTCGCGCGACCCCGAGCAGTCGGAGCAGGTAGCAAAGTCGCTGACTTCGCGGACGCACCGCAACATAGAGTCCGGCTCCCTGCACGGGGTCAGCCTCGGTGACGCGCTGAAGGAAGCCGCCATGCTGGTCAATTGCACGCCTATAGGCCAGTGGCCCCACACCAACGAAAGCCCCCTGCCCGCGAACGTGCGCCTGCCCGAGCACCTGCTGGTGTACGACCTAGTTTACAGGCCGCGCCCCACCCGCCTGTTGCGAGACGCCCAGATAGCGGGCTGCCGCACGCAAGACGGCCTCGCTATGCTTGTAAACCAGGGTGCCGCCTCCTTCCGTATCTGGACCGGGCAGGAAGCGCCTCTTGAGGTCATGTGGGAGGCGGTGACGGGCAGGCGTGAGGAGTGAGGAGTGAGGCGGCAAGAGAAACAGAGTCTCGCGTATATCACTATGTTCGCCGTGCAGGACCAAGTCTCCCCCTGTCATCCTGAGCGTAGCGAAGGATCAGGTGGCTAGGCCAGAGTCTACAACGTAGGGGATGACGGCGGTAATAGGAACATTGGTGCACCAACTAGGAGGGTCAAACACGGGCGACTGATCCTTCGCTACGCTCAGGATGACAAGGGGGTATTTGGTCCTGCAAGGCGAACATAGTGGCATTCGCCAGTGACCCATACCCCGGACGCACTAAGCGTGACTCGTCAGAAGCGATAACCAACAAGAAAGCAGGTAAGCGAACATGTCACACAGGTTTCTAACGGGCGGGGAGTCGCACGGGCCTTGCCTCACGGTGATAGTCGAGGGGTTCCCGGCCGGGTTGAGCGTGCCGGAGGAGGAGCTTAACCGCGACCTGGTCCGAAGGCAGGGCGGCTATGGCCGCAGCGGGCGGCAGCGCATCGAGCACGACGCGGCGCAATTCCTCGGCGGGGTCGAGGCGGGCGTGACCACCGGCGGCCCCATCGTCATGCAGATAGCCAACCGCGACTACGCCAACTTCATCAAGAAGGAGCACCCGCCCCTCACCGCGCCCCGGCCCGGCCACGCCGACCTGGTGGGCGCCATCAAGTACCGCTACAGCGACATGCGCACCGCGTTGGAGAGGTCCAGCGCCCGCGAAACGGCAGCCCGCACGGCGGCGGGGGCGCTTGCCAGGCTGCTGCTGCGCGAGTTCGGCGTGGAAGTGGGCAGCCTTGTGACCGAGATAGGCGACGCGGCCGCTTCCGGTATCGACCTGTCGCAGCCGGAGAGCCTGCTTGAGGCCACCGAAGCCTCGCCCGTGCGCTGCCCCGACCCCGCAGCCACCGAGGCGATGAAGGCGAACATAGACAACGCGAGGCGCACCGGCAACACGCTCGGCGGAGTGTTCGTGGTGTGGGCGACGGGGCTGCCAATTGGCCTGGGCAGCTACGTGCACTGGGACCGGCGACTCGACGGCCTGCTGGCCCAGGCGGTGATGAGCATACAGGCGATCAAGGGCGTGGAGATAGGGGAGGCGTTCGACAACGCTCGCCTCCCCGGCCGCGACGTGCACGACCAGATTTACGCGGGCGAGCAAGGGTTGGAGCGGCGAAGCAACCGGGCGGGTGGCCTGGAAGGCGGCGTGACCAACGGCCAGCCCCTCATCGTGCGCGCCGCCATGAAGCCGATCTCCACCACCATCAACCCTCTGCAAACGGTGGACGTGGCTACCGGGGAGGCCGCCGCCACACAGTACCAGCGTTCCGACTTTTGCGCCGTGCCCGCCGCCGGTGTGGTGGGTGAGGCGATGGTGGCCTGGGTGCTGGCCGAGGCGCTGCACGAGAAGCTGGGCGGCGACAGCCTGGAGGAGATGCGCGAGCGTCTGCCGTCCCTCGCGCCCAAAGTGGGAGTGTTCGGTTGATAGAAAGCCCGCCCAACCTGGTGCTGGGGGGCTTCATGGGCACCGGCAAGAGCACGGTTGGTAAGTTGCTGGCCGCGCGCCTGCAAAGGCCCTTCGTGGACACCGACGACCTCATCAAGCGGCGGGCGGGCATGTCCATCGCGCAGATGTTCGAGTTGCACGGCGAGCCGTATTTCCGCGGCGTGGAGCGCCAGGTGTGCCTGGACGTAGCGTCGGAGCGGGGCCAGGTGGTAGCCACGGGGGGCGGCGCATTGCTGGACGCGGCGAGCAGGGAGGCGTTCGAGACGGGGGGCGTTATCGTGCTGCTAACGTGCGAGCGAAACGCGCTGCTGGCCCGGCTGGAGGAGTCTGCCCGCCTGGGCACGCGGCCCCTGATTGGCGACGACTTCGCGGCGCAGGTAGACCGTTTGCTCGCCGCCAGGGAGCAGGTATATAGCTCCTTCCCTTTGCATGTTGATACCACCAACCTGGGGCCGAATGAGGTCGCGGAACACGTACTGGCACTCTATCATGAGGCCATCGAGCGAGGAGTGGCGGCATGCAAGCCTTAGAGCGTCCGACGACCGAGATACAGGTCTCCTCGCCGCAGGGGGACTACCCAGTGCTGGTGGGCAGTGGCTTGCTGACGGATGTGGGGAGTCTCGCGGCGGGTAGGGGGCTGGGCCGCCGGGTGCTGGTGGCGACGGATAGCGTCGTCGGCCCGCTGTACGGAGAGCAGGCGCTGGCTTCGTTGGAGGCGGCGGGGTTTCAGCCGGCGCTCGCCACGATGCCCGCAGGGGAGCAGCACAAGACCTGGGACTCGGTGAACCTGTTCGTGGAGGCGGCGTTGGAGGCGGGGCTGGACCGGGGTAGCTGGGTGCTAGCGCTGGGCGGGGGCGTGGTGGGCGACACCGCGGGCTTTGCGGCCTCCATGTACATGCGCGGCGTGCAGTTCGTGCAAGCGCCCACGACTTTGCTTGCGATGTCCGACTCCAGCATAGGCGGCAAGGTAGGGGTAGACCACCCTCACGGCAAGAACCTGCTGGGGGCGTTCAAGCACCCGGCGCTCGTGGTGGCCGACCTCGATACCCTGGCGACTCTCCCTGCTATCCAGGTGGCGTGTGGCATGGCTGAGATAATCAAGGCAGGCATCATTGCCGACCCCGCCCTGTTCGACTACCTCGAAGCGACCGAGCCTGCCCGGCTTGACCACAGGAGGGCGCTTGCCGCCGCCATAGAGGTGAAGCGGGGGATCGTGCAGCGGGACCCCGAGGAGAAAGGCGAGCGCGCCCTCCTGAACCTGGGGCATACCTTCGGCCACGCCTTTGAGAAACGCACCGGCTATACACGTCTGCACGGCGTGGCGGTCGCGCAGGGCATGGCGGTGGCCTTCCGGCTGGCGGTGGGACTCGGCATGTGCGACCCGGCCCTGGAGGAGCGGTTGGCACGGGTGCTCGACAGGTGGGGTTTGCCTCGAAAGTGGGGCGCGCCGGAGTTAGGCGATGCCGCCGAAGTGGAGAAGGTGTGGGAGGCTATGCTTGGCGACAAGAAGCGAGTGGACGGGCGGCTGCGGCTGGTGCTCCCCCAGGACGTGGGTAGCGTGTCCGTGGTAGAGGGCGTGCCGGAGGCAGCAATCAAGGGCGCGCTGTTGGAGATGCAATGAGCGAGGAGAGCAGAGAGCAGCCCCGCGATTTGAAGCTGCTGGTGCTGCACGGCCCCAATCTCAACCTGCTGGGGCGGCGCGAGCCGGGCGTGTACGGCACGACCACGCTCGCGGAGATCGATGCCATGCTGCAAGCACAGGCCGCCGAGCTTGGGGCCACCCTGCGCATCGTGCAGTCGAACCACGAAGGCGCACTCATCGATGAGATACAGGCCGCCGTAGCGTGGGCGAAGGGCATCCTCATCAACGCTGGGGCTTACACGCACACCAGCTACGCCCTGCGCGACGCTATCGCCGCCGTGGGCCTCCCCACCGTGGAAGTGCACCTCTCCAACATCCACGCCCGCGAAGAGTTCCGGCATAAATCGGTGCTGGCCCCCGTATGCCAGGGGCAAATATCCGGCTTCGGCCCCAACAGCTACCTGCTCGGCCTGCGCGCCCTCATCGACATTGTTCGTGTGGTGGAATGATATCTAAACGCCAAGACGCCAAGACGCCAAGGACCACGCCAAGTTAAGGATTAAAGTTTAGAG
>DASVQO010000072.1:0-17946 GCA_036389075.1 Chloroflexia bacterium
CAGAGAAGGATTAAGGTCTAGGTAGTGCAAAGAGGAGCAGGGTACGACAACACGTAACCTGCTCCTCTTTACTTAGAACACCTTTATCTTAATCTTGGCGCGCTCTTGGCGTCCTTGGCGTCTTGGCGGTTCCGTCTCTCAACATGTGTCTATGACTGGATGACGATGAAGTTGCGGTGCACCCAGCCGGTCTTGCCGCCGGGGAGGTCCACCTGGTAGTAGTCGCCTTTGCGGGCCGTCGCGTGGTAAGGCCGCCCCTTGGGTATGCGAGCCACCACACCACCCGTACCGCCGGGGCCACCATATACGTCCAGGGCGGCCTTTGCGAGCACGTACACCTGCCAGTCCCCCTGCTGGATAGTCTGCGCGGACGGCCGTGCCTGCTGCCCCTGTCCCGGTGTGGGTCTGCGAAACCACGGGGCGTTGGGGTCGATATCCCCGTCCACCAGGCCGTAGCCAAACGTGCGAACGCCCGCCGGGTTCGGATAGGCCGCCTTGAGGTAGCGCAATATCCCCTGCGCGATGCCGGAGGCCACGTTGTCGGTCTGGTTGAACATCACCTGCCGGTCGGTGGCGTTGGTCATGAAGCCCATCTCCACGATCGCGCCCGGCGTGAAGTTCGACACCCGGTAGTTGGGGTGGAAGGGCGCGTAGGCGTAGTAGCCGCGCATGTTGCGGGTCACCCCGTCGTCCTCCGGCAGCCCCGTGGCCGCACGATACTGCTCCGTCAGCAGGTCCACCAGCATGGCATCCTGCGCGGCCACCGTACTGCGCCAGCGAGTGCTTATCTTGAAGCCGCGCGCCTGGTTGGAGGAATTGCCGTCGGCATGTATCGCCACGAAAGCGTCAGCCGTGTAGCCGGTGGGCACCGTGGCGGGCAGCACCTCCACCGTCACGCCCGCGTCCCGCAGCAGCTTCGCCACCCGGTTCGCCACGTCCATGTTGACATCCACTTCCCGCCTGCCCCCGCCCGACGCTCCCGTATTCCCCTCCAGGCTCGACAACTGCTCCGGCAGCTCGTTATTCTTCCAATGCCCGACCTGTATCGCCACCCTGTAAGTAGTCGTTGTAGACACCAGCGAAGGCACTGAAGTAGGAGACGCCGTCGGTACCGAAGTAGGGGCCAGGGCCATCGCGGACGCCGGTGCCAGCGCGCCCAATGATGCCAGGGCGGTCGATAATGCGCGCTGGAACACCGACGTAGCCTGGGACCTGGCCGCTTCGGCGTCCACGGCAGCACGCGCGGGCAGGGTGTTACCCGGCGCCGATAAAGCTGAGAAAAGCACCAGGAGCAGGAACGCTAAAATGGAACGGCGAACAAGAGCAGGCATGCTAGCTCCAAGCGGGACCGGGGGCGGAACGGTATAGTCGTCTTCAGGGCACAAGTTCACATGAGAACTATTCCCTATTATATACCCTCGTAGTTACTCACTTCAAGAGACGCGATGGACGTTGGACGTTGGACTAGTCCCCGGCATGCCTGGCGATCAGCCCAAACAACCCAGTAGAGACACATAGCCGCCATGCGACGCCCCACGATTGAAATCGGGGGCTACACCTTACAAAGTCCCACAAGGGGACTACCCAAAGCCACATCTATACCTTACAAGCATCTTAATGCGATAGAGCCAGTCCCCCTCCGGGGGACTTCGCAATGTGTAGCCCGCGATTTCAATCGTGGGGCGTCGCATGGCGGCTATGTGGCTTTCCTACTACGCGGCTACTACTCGGCATCCTCCGGCAGCTATACCGGCTTCTTGCCACACAGCATCCCCTGGCAGCGATGTGGCTTCTCATATCCCCTCCATCCTACTCCCTTATGTTATACTTCACCCCAAGCGCCCACCTCCTAAACCCACTACAACAGCGCCTTTAACAACCCAATACCCCCACTCAAACACAGAGGCGGCACACTTCTTGTGAACAGGAGGCAGCACACGTAGCAACGATAGAAAACCAAGCAACGCACACGAGGAGATACATACCAATGAAACTCGGATTGCAAGTAAACCACTTTACCTGGCCCGGTGGAGATGCAGGCATAGGACAGACATTCCGCGATATAGGCACCCGCGCCGAAGCAGCAGGCTTCGACAGCCTCTGGGTCATGGACCACTTCTTCCAGATTCCCGGCCTCGGCCCCGCCGAATACGCCATGCTCGAAGGCTACACCGCCCTCGGCTTCATCGCGGGCGCGACCTCCAGAATCAAGCTCGGCACTATGGTCACCGGCGTCACCTACCGCCACCCCGGCATCCTGGTCAAGACCGCCACCACCCTGGACGTGCTTTCCGGAGGCCGTGCTTACTTCGGCGTCGGTGCGGCCTGGTTCGAGCGCGAGCACCAGGCCCTGGGCGTGCCCTTCCCGCCCCTCAAGGAACGCTTCGAGCGCCTGGAAGAGCTGCTGCAAATAGCCCACCAGATGTGGTCCGACGACATCGGCCCCTACAACGGCAAGCACTACCAGCTAGCCGAAACCCTCAACGTGCCCCAGCCCAGCAGCAAGCCCCACCCGCCCATCCTCATCGGCGGCACCGGCGAGCAAAAGACGCTGCGCTTCATCGCCAAGTACGCCGACGCCTGCAATATCTTCCTGCGCATGGGCGACGACGTAGTCCGCCACAAACTCGACGTGCTGCGCGGGCATTGCGACACCGAGGGCCGCCCCTACGAGGAGATCGAGAAGACCAGCCTGGAACGCCTGCACGTCACCCGCGACGGCAGCGGAGATAGCATGTCGCCCCAGCAGGCTATCGACCACTTTGTCGAAACCGCCGCCCTGGGCTTCGACCACGCCATCTTCAGCATGCCCAACGTGTATGAGCCTGACGCCTTCGAGGTCTTCCACGAAATCGCCCCCGTCATCCACGACATCCAGGTAGCCGGTAGATAGACCCACACGCAACAGGGGCACGAAAACGGTTCAGGGGTACTCCCCTGACGGGGGGTGTCCCCAGTACTCCCACACAAGGGGGCGCAGGGGTACTCCCCTGACGGGGGGCTGGGGGTGTCCCCCAGTTCTCACCCTCTCTTTTATAGTCCCTTCAAAGATAATCGGTAGAAGAACTCACAAAGGAGGTGCCGTAACACGTCTATGGTCCTCGAAGACAACGTCAAAGCGTTTCTCAAGCAGAGGCGGTTCGCCGTGGCCGCCACCATCAACGCCGACGGCACGCCCCAGCAGACCGTCATGTGGTACCAGTTGCAGGGCGACCGCATCATGATGAACACCGCCGCGGGCCGCATCAAGGAGAAGAACCTTCTTGCCGACCCACGCATCTCCTTCTGCGTCGAAGACGAGTACGACTACGTCACCCTCACAGGCCATGCCGAGCTAGACTACGACCCCCAGCGCACCCAGGCTGACATCAAAACGCTAGCCACCCGCTACGACGGCGCGGAAAAGGCCGAACGCATGATGCGCAACACCTTCAGCAAGCAGGCCCGCGTCACAATCTACATGACCATCGAACACGTAGACGCCAACCTCTAAATGCCCGGAAGTTTTGCAACCTTACAGTATCATATAAGGTATATACAACATCTACAGAGTAGTGCCGCAGGGGGACTTCGTAACCGTTGCCCGCGGTTTCAACCGCCCAGCCCCAACCCCAGAGATGAACAACCAGCACCCCACAACCAAAGACCAGACCCCTGCCCCCAAAATAGTCGGCCTCGCCGGCGGCGTGGGCGGGGCCAAGCTGGCCCAGGGCTTGCAGACCATCCTGCCGCCCGGCGCGCTATCTCTAGTAGTCAACACAGCCGACGACTTCAAGCTCTGGGGCCTGCACATCTCCCCCGATCTCGACACGGTGATGTACACCCTCGCGGGCCTCGCCAACCGCGCCCAGGGCTGGGGCCTCGAAGACGAGACCTGGAACTCCGCCGAGATGTTGCGCCGCTACGGGCAGGACGTGTGGTTCCGCCTGGGCGACAAGGACATTGCCACCCACATCCTGCGCACCCACATGCTCAACCAGGGCATCACCATCACCCAGCTCACCGCCCAGCTTGCCGCCTCCCTGCAAGTGCCCTCCCACATCTTGCCTATGTGCAACGAGCCGGTCAGCACCATGATACAGACCCCCGACGGCCTGCTGGACTTCCAGGAGTACTTCGTCCACCGCCGCCACTCAGACCGCGTGCTGGGCGTGTCATTCCGCACCGTGGGCACCCCGCGCATAACCAACGAGGCGTCTAGGGCGTTGCACAAAGCCACCGCTATCGTCTTCTGCCCCTCCAACCCCATCGTGAGCATCGGCCCCATCCTTCAAGTCTCGGGCATGAAAGAGGCGCTGTCCGCCTCCCACGCCCCCAGGGTAGCCGTCAGCCCCATCGTGGGGGGCACCGCCCTCAAAGGCCCCGCCGCCGACATGCTCAAGACCCTCGGACATGAGGTGTCGGCGGTAGGCGTGGCCCGTCAGTACCAGAGCATCATCGACGGCATGGTCATAGACAGCGTCGATGCCCACCTGGCCCCTCGCATACAGGAACTCGGCATGGAAGTAGAAATAACTGATACCATCATGAAAAGCGACGACGACCGCGCGCTGCTTGCCTCCAACGTGCTGGTCTTCTGCAACCGGCTCGCCGTGCGGCGTGGAAGCGAGGCATAGCGTGAAAACAGTCGCCGTGGTGCCCATCAAGGGCCTGCTACACGCAAAGAGCCGCCTCGCGGCCAGGCTCTCGCCCACCGAGCGCGCCGACCTCGCCCGTGATATGCTCGCCCACGTGCTCGACACGATAGCGCGGTCGGGCCACATAGCAGCCATCGCCGTAATCAGCCCCCACCTCGAAGAGTTGCACCTACCGCCCGGCGTTACCCCACTCCCCCAGACCCAGGACGGCCTCAACGCCCTCCTCGAACAGGGCCGCGAGTGGGCAATCACCCAGGGCGCGGACGCGCTGATGCTGGCCTTTGCCGACCTACCCCTGCTCCAACCCACCGATGTGGAGAACATAGTCCGCCTGGGTCTGCCCGCCCGCACCGTCGTCCTCGCCCCCGACCGCCACAACCACGGCACCAACATCATGCTCCTCCACCCGCCCACCCTGGTGCCTTTCTCCTTCGGCCCCAACAGCTACGAGGCCCACCGGGTCGCTACCCTCAAAGCGGGCGCGCACCTGGAGGTCTACCGCTCCTGCGGCACCTCCCTCGACATCGACACCCCCGATGACCTCGCCTGCCTGGAGAAAGAACGCCTCGCGGAAGCAGGGTGAGTAGTTGTTAGCAGTTAGTTGTTAGTTGTTAGGAGCGAGAGGAGCACTAGGACGTATCTGCGAAGTGTAGGAAGTAAGCGAACAAAGGAGGCCCCTGTCATTCTGAGCGCAGTGAAGAATCTAAGATGATGGCATGACCCCTACGCTGAGCGCCGGCACCATAGGGCGTATGGTTCAACAGCATCCCTGACCAAGTTCTCTAGATTCTTCGCTACGCTCAGAATGACAGGGGCCACTCTGGTCCCGCACAACAGGCACTTGGCGGATATTTACCTGGAGGGCGGCCTGCAGCAAGCCTACTGCTATGAAGTCTGTAGGCAGTCTAAGACAAGTTAAAATAGAGGGATGTACGATGCAAAAGTGGGAGTACACTTCGCTATACATCCGGTGGAATAGCAAGGCTAAAGCATGGCAATTTGAGTATGACGGGCGTACTTACCCGGCAAGCGAGCGGAATACGGTCATGAACGCGCTGGGAGAGGAGGGCTGGGAGCTTGTGAGCACCGTTGCCTTTGAAGGTTCGGACCTCTCCCCCAGGATTGCGCTCAGTATCGCACCTTCGAACCCCGTCTTTACTGAAGCGTACCTGTTGTTCTTCAAGCGGCCTAAAGCGTAACCCAATACCAAACACGGAGTGACACATGCCATCGCAAGACATAACATTCGGCTTCGTAACCCAGGCAACCCCCAAGGGCCTCCCACCTGAGGTCATGGCCGACCCCACCCAGGCCGCCTACACCACCCTCGACCGCACCGGCGAGCTTATCGAGATGGCCCGCCCCTACTTCGACACCGTCTGGGCCGAGGACCACTTCCAGTGGGGCGACCGCCCCGTGTTCGAGGCCATCACCACCCTGGCCTTCCTCGCGGGCAAGCACGAGGGCCTGCGCTACGGCCACATCGTGCTCGGTCAGTCCTACCGCAACCCCGCCCTCACCGCCAAGATGGCCGCCAACATGCAGGCCCTCACCAAGGGCAACTTCATCCTGGGCATAGGCGCGGGCTGGAAAGAGGACGAGTACCGCGCCTACGGCTACCCCTACCCTCCCGCCGCGCAGCGCATAGACGAGCTTGAGGAAGCCGTGCAAATCTGCCGGGCTATGTGGACCGACAGCCCCGCCAGCTTCGAAGGCCGGTACTACCGCATCGAAAACGCCCAGTCCATACCACGCCCCAACCCTCCCATCCCCTTGCTCATCGCGGGCGGCGGCGAGAAGAAGACCCTGCGCGTGGCCGCTAAATACGCCGACTGGTGGAACGCCCCCTTCATGGAGGCCGACAAGTTCGCCCACAAGCAAGAGGTGCTCGCCCAGCACTGCCGCGATATTGGCCGCGACCCCGCCGAGATCCTCCACTCCTACTACGCCATCACCAGCCTCTCGGAAGACCCCGAAAAGGTCCAGCGCAACGAGGACCCCCACTTCGTCGCAGGCTCCCCCGACGACGTGACCCGCGAGCTAGAGCAGTTCGTCCAACTCGGCGTGAAGCACATCCAGATCCGCTTCACCGACTTCCCAAGCAGCGACGGCCTGGAATTGTTCGTCAACAAGGTGCTCCCCAGGCTCAAGGGGTGACGGGTGATGCAAAGAGAGTGCTATGCGTTTCGGTACCGAAATTGATAAGACCCCGGTATGAACGGCAAACCATACCCGAGCAATAGGACAGATGATGAATGGATTACTCCGGTGGCGCTAGTCCAACTTCCGCAACGAGAGGCACCTCCTACCTGATGCCTAGGACCCTGATGCCTGGGACGCCCCAGCCGACCCC
The DNA here is from genome assembly GCA_036389075.1 of Chloroflexia bacterium. Classification (GTDB taxonomy): domain Bacteria; phylum Chloroflexota; class Chloroflexia; order QHBQ01; family JADMIH01; genus JADMIH01. The sequence goes on from DASVQO010000072.1 coordinate 6,991, forward strand.
GTATACCGAGGTCAACGCTGTGCTACATGGTTTCGCGACTCAGTTGCGGGCTACCCTTGGGGACCGCTTTCGCGGGATGTACTTGACGGGGTCCCTGGCCCTGGGCGATTTCGACCCGCACACCAGCGACATCGATTTCATCGTGCTCACCGATGCCCCGCTCTCTGCGGACCTCGTAGAGGCAATACGCGACATGCATGAACGCTTTGGCAGCAGCGGCTCCCCCTGGGCGCACAAGATCGAAGCGGTCTACATCCCTCCGGAGGCCCTACATGCCAAACCCGTGTCCCCGGCAAGCTACCCGCAGGTAGAGAAGGACCACCCCCTCTTCATGGCCCCACTAGAAAGCGGCTGGATATTCCATGTCTACACCCTACGAGAACACGGGGTAACGGTGGCTGGCCCCGACGTGCGCCCTTTGATTGGTCCCGTAGACCCGGACGACATGCGACGCGCTGCGGCCCCTATTGCTGAGCTCTGGCTCGAACAGGCCCTCCACGACCCCGCCTGGCTGACCTGGCTCTACGAGCGAAGACACCAGGCTTTCGTGGTCCTGACGCTCTGCCGCCTGCTCTATACACTCGATTCGGGGTCGTTAGCCTCCAAGCCCGCAGCCGCTCGGTGGGCCGTCCATGCCCTGGGGCCGCGGTGGGCGACCCTTATAGAGCGTTCCTTAGCCGGGCAACACGGCAGCGTGGCGACCCCGGAGAACGACGTGACCGGTACCGTCACCCTGGTACGGTACACAGTCGATCAATTTCAGCAATGGAAGAGCAGCCTACCAGTCCAATGAACTGGACCAAAAACCCGACCCGTAATTCGTAGTTCCCAACTGCCAACACTATGCAAATAACCACCATCGGCATACAACACATACCCGAAGTCAGAGCGGGCGACGACCTCACCGCCCTCATCCTCTCGGGCTGCGCGGCCTCCGGCATCACCTTGCAACCCGACGACGTGCTGGTCATCACCCAGAAGGTCGTCAGCAAGGCCGAGGACCGCATGCTCGACCTGCACTCGATCGAGCCTTCCCCCTTCGCGATAGAGTTCGCCACCAAATGGGGCAAAGACCCCCGGCATACCGAGGTGGTGCTGCGGGAGAGCTCCCGCATCGTCCGCATGGACAAGGGCATCATCATCAGCGAGACCCACCACGGCTTCGTCTGCGCCAACGCGGGGGTTGACGCCTCCAACGTGCCCGGCGAGCACATAGTTTGCCTCCTCCCCGCCGACCCCGACGCTTCAGCCGAGCGCATCCGCCTCGACCTGCGCGAGCGCACCGGCCTCGACCTCCCTGTCATCATCTCCGACTCGTTCGGCCGCCCCTGGCGCTTCGGCATCGTCAACATAGCCATTGGCGTGTCCGGCCTCATGCCCCTCATCGACTACCGGGGCCAGCGCGACGCTAACGGCTACCTCCTCAACGTCACCGTAATCGCCGTGGCCGACGAGCTAGCTTCAGCCGCCGAGCTCGTCATGGGCAAGCTCGACAACTGCCCTGCCGCCATCGTCCGCGGCTACCCCTTCACCAGGGCCGAGGGCACCGCGCGTGAGATAGTCATGGACCCCACGCGAGACATGTTCCGCTAGCCAGGAGCATGTAACAATTCAGGAGGGTTGGATTGGACACCGAGCAGGGTAAAACGGGCTTTGAAGCGTTCGATGAAGTAAAGCGGGCCATCGTAGTATGCGCCCACGCCGACGACCTGGAAACCATGTGCGGGGGCACCATCGCCATGCTGGTAGCGCGCGGCGTCGAGGTATACGAGCTAATCTGCACGCTTGGCGACCTCGGCTCCCACGACCTCAGCCTGACCCGCGAAAGCTTGGCCGAGATGCGCGCAAGAGAAGCGCAGGAGGCGGGCCGGGTGCTCGGCCTGCGCGAGGTAGTGACCCTGGGCCACCACGACGGCGAGTTGGAACCCTCCCTCAAGCTCCGCGAGCAAGTCGCCGCCCACTATCGCCGCTGGCAGCCCGATACCCTGTTCACCTTCGACCCCTGGTGGCCCGGCCAGGTTCACCCCGACCACCGGGCCGCGGGCATGGCCGCCCTCGACGCCTACATGCCCTCCAAAATGGAGTTCTACCACCCCGAACAGCTAGAGGAATGCCAGGTCGCCAACCTCCAGCGCGTCTTCTTCTTCACTCCGAGACAGCCCACCGTGTTCGTGGACGTGAGCGGTGTCTACGACAGGAAGGTTGCCGCCTCACTTGCTCATAAGAGCCAGTTCCCCGAGGGCGAGAAGAACCTGGAGTGGATGCGCGACCTCGACGCGCAGGCTGCTAAGGTGGCAGGGCTGGACGCTACCTACGCGGAGCAGTTCGGCACCATGCGCGTCTGGTAAGTGCCGGCGACTCGCATGACCGCCCCGGCTGAGCGGTAAGCGCCGAACATGAGCACGACGCGCCCCGGCTTACTGCGCGGGTTGAGCCAAATGTCACGCAGGCGCGAAACTCCTGTGCTGCCCCGGCGGGATTTCTAACCGGACCAGGTTCAACCATGAAGAAAAAGGAGCACTGCTCCTATTGACACCGAAGATGTACAATGCTACACTCTGCATGTTAATGGCAGCATGATACAAATACGCGCTCTCGCCCTCCGACCTTTACTCTTTACTCTCAGCTTCTCGCTCGCCCTTTGCAATGGTTACTTACCGCAAATTGCCTTATGGTGGGCGGATACCTTAGCTGCTGTTTGCCCTTACCGCAGCTACTCACTTACTCATGCATGTCGGGTCACAACGACGTTGGCACCATACCCTCGATACTTAGGCCAGGGGGCTTATTTCAGGCGGCTTCATTAACTGCAAAGGAGAGGGCACATGCGCATCAAGCACCTGCAATGGTCGGTAATCTCCGGTTTTCTCGTGTTCCTGCTTATGATCGCGGGCGTACTGCTGCTGAGCGGGTCGGCAAGGGCTGCTTACCCTGCTACCGCGACTGCGCAGGGCGGGACCGGCACTCAAGCACCAGGTTCGAAGAGCGAGCGTAATGGTATAAACGGGGAGAGCTGCCTGTCCTGCGCCAGGACGGAACCCAACGCTAAGGCCCCTGCCGTCAGCCAGCCTGCGGAACCGGCGCAGGCGACGGGCTGCTCGACTGCGGTGGACATGACGCTGGACGATGGGACGGTGGAGAACAGCGTCGGGTGGACCAACTCTACTACGAGCTTCGCTGCCATCTGGCTCAACAGGTACTCCCCTTCCGCCGCCAGTTTCCCCATGAACCTGACGCAGCTCAGCATCATGTGGCCCGACGCCCCCGCCCTGGTAGGTAAGACGATAACCCTGCTCGTCTACGTGGACGCAGATGCCGACGGAGATCCTGCCGATGCCGTGAAGGTGGCCCAGGTGAACGGCCAGACCATCAGCGTAGCCGATGGTGCCACGTTCCAGAACTACCCTGTGAACGTCAATATCACAGGCCCGGGCGACGTATATTACGGCTTCTCGGACACGTACAACAGTGGTGGGGTAAGTCCCAGGACCTTCCCCTCCCCCCTGGACACCACAGCCACCCAGGGGAGGAGCTGGGTATCAGCACAAAACGATGCCAGCAGCGTAGACTACGACAACCTGGCCAATAACGACAACCTGGACACCATAGAAAACCTATCAGGTGGAGCATACACGGGCAACTGGGTCATCAGGGCCACCGGCGAGGGCGGGTGCCCCGTCGGCGGCTGCACGGTCCAGTTCAGCGACGTACCCTCAGGCTCTACGTTCTACGACTTCGTCAGGTGCCTGGCGTGCAGAAATATAGTAACCGGGTACCCTTGCGGTGCGGCAGATGAGCCTTGCCCCGGCACCTACTACAGGCCGGGAGCTAATGTAACGAGGGGCCAGCTATCCAAGATCATAGCCAATTCGGCGGAGCTGAGCGATCCTATACCCTCCGGCCAGCAGCAGTTCTCAGATGTGCTGCCGGGCAGCCCCTTCTACGAGTACGTGGAGAGGCTGGCACAAACCGGAGCCATCTCAGGGTACCCGTGCGGAGGTCCCGGCGTAACGGAACCCTGCGACGATCAGAACAGGCCGTACTTCCGCCCGAACAGCCCCGCTACCAGGGGACAAATCTCCAAGATCGTGTCCATTGCGGCAGGGTTCGAGGAAGATATACCTGCCGACCAGCAAACCTTTACAGATGTAGGCCCGACCAGCCCGTTCTGGGCCTACATAGAACGCCTGTCTTCCCGTGGCGTTATCTCCGGCTACGGCGATGCCTCCAAGTGCCCCACAGGTACTCCATGCTTCCGCTACAACGACCTGACTACACGCGGCCAGATGGCGAAGATTGCCGCTAACGCTTTCTTCCCCGGCTGTAAGACGCCATAAGGAAGCAGGCAGGCACAGGTGCTAAAACAGCGAAGGGGAGAGTCTGGTGGCTCTCCCCTTCGCCATTCACATCGCGGGTAACCGTCACATTATGCGATGCAGGACCCTCCAAATCCCCAGGTTAGTCCTTTGGGTAGCTTACAGCTTGCAGCCCTACAGTTGTGCACGAGGCCCCTCAAGCCACTCTGTGATGAACGTGTCGCTCGCGTGAATATCGACCATCTCCAGGCGGTCGGGTCCTAGCACCTCGAACTTGTGTGGGGTGAGGGCCGGGACAACGATAATCTGACCCCCGGCCCCGCTTATTTGCTCATCTCCCACGGTGAATAGCGCGCGTCCGGCCTGTATAACAAACGTCTCCGAATAAGGGTGCCGGTGCAGGTACGGCCCTACACCCACCTCGTCAGTGCTGGCGAGGACCAGGCATACACCCGACCCGAATTGCTTCCCCTCAAACCACGTGAAGGGCTGGCCGTCAGTCTCCTTGAGATCGGTTATCTCGATGATTGACATATTGCTACTCCTATGCGCAACGCAGCGTCACCGCCGTCACATATGGTCTCTCGAACCGTCCGCCGCTTCAGCCACACCGGCCACCCCAACCGGACTCAGCACAGGCTGCTCGTGTGCATGCGCCTTTTCAGGCCCCGCCGCCATTCTGTTGAGCACCACGAATGCCACCACACCCGTAACGCACATGAGCGTACCGCCTGCGGACATCAATATTCTCGGCCCTAGCACGCCTCCTGTGACGCTGGCGATCACCTGGCCTATCACTATAGTCAGCGATGCCGTCATACCGAACACGCCAAAGAGCCTGCCCCGGTACCGGTCTTCCGACCTTGTTTGCAGCAACGTCATCACACCCGTATGCAGGGCTATTACAGGCGGCCCCGCCAGCATGAACAGCACGAGGTCCACCGGCAGGTTGGGGATGTTGAACACCGCCAGGTCCACAAACCCCAACAGCACCAGTCCCACCGCGACCATGCGGCCGGGCTTCACCCTGGCGCTCAGCGAGCCGATTACCAGGCCGCCCGCGAGGCCCCCTACCGCCTGGGCGGTCATCATCCAACCCAGTTCCCGCGCGTCGCCACCCAGCGTGTCCATCACGAACGGGGTAATCATCACCTCGAAGAACCCCTCCGAGATGAGCGACACACCTATGAAGATGAATAGCATCGCTATGAGCCTGTCGTTCTTCACCAGCCTCATCCCGTCCAGCCACTCCCGCAGGACGTTGGGTGGGATGGCGGCCTCTGCCTCCGCACCCGGGGCTGGCGTGGCTCGCGTAACGTGGCGCGGCGCTCGAATGAGGGCTATCATCAAGCCGGCAACAACGAAAGAAATCGCGTCCAGCACCACCGCATAGCCGAAGCCCGCCGAGGCCATCACCAGGCCGCCGATAGCGGGGCCAATAAGGCGGGCCAGGTTGTTGTTCAAGGTGTTGAGGGCGTTGGCGGTGGGCAGGTGGGTCTCGTCCACCAGCTTGGGGAGGAGAGCGTTCTCAGCCGGGCCCATGAAGTTGCCAACCACGCTTTTGGCCGCGATCAGCAAATATACCAGCCACAAGTCCTCTGTTGTCCGCACCAGCAGGAATCCCAGCACCAACGGCACGGTGAGCAAGTTGGCGACGACCATCGTCTGCCTGCGGTCCCACCTGTCCACGTACACACCCGCCAACGATTGCAGCACCACTGAAGGCAGTACCGCCGCTATCCACGTCCCGCCCGTGGCGGCCACCGACCCGGTGAGATTGTAGATGTAGATCGGGAGGGCTACGAGGGTGATCCAGTCACCAACAAAAGAAATCAGCCCCCCGAACCACAGAAGACCAAAGTTTCGCTGCCGAAGCAAGGCTATCATCGCTCGCACGACCGGACCTCCGTTGAATGAGTGCCGCGCTACTCCCTATGCCTGTTTCACCGGTTGCCCCCGTACCGCCACAGGGTCCGGCCACGGGCAAAGTGACGCGCCCCACCGGCGTCGCGGAAACATGGCTGGACCGTGCTATTGTGCCGGTGGTTGCACAAATCCTCATAGAACTATAACAGTTCTGATCGTGAGGGTCGAAGCACAAGACATGCCACTCCCTCAATGCGCCGGGCGTATAATAGGCTCATCAAACACTCCATTGCAGCTATGCCTATCTTCCGTTACACATCCAAGGAGGCTACAACAATGAGGACTTTGAACTCTGCCATCCCGGCACACAGAAACTCCATAGTGGCCCTGCTCGCCAGCGTGTTCGTGTTAGCGTTGTTTGGCTTTTCCCGCCCCATCGCGGCGCAACCCTCCGCACCGTCAGCGCCACGGGCCACGTGCCCTCCAGGAGGCCAGTGCTTCGCGGACGTGCTCCCCGGAAGCCCATTCTACGAATACACGAACAACCTCTACCAGCAGGACATCATCAGCGGGTACCCTTGCGGCGGTGCGGGCGAGCCTTGCGACGGCCAGAACCGGCCTTACTATCGCCAGGGTAGTAGTGTGACCAGGGCGCAGATGACCAAGTTCGTAGACCTGGCGCGCAAGCAGCCCGGCATCTACATAGACACGCCCAGCCACGTGCAGCCGTTCTATTCACGCTCTACCGCCTCCAACGGCGTGGGAGTCACCGGGGTAAGTGGCAATGGCACAGGCGTGCTCGGCCACAGCGACACGGGCACGGGAGTGCAGGGCCTGACCAGTGCCACAACAACCGGGGCGGTTGGTATCCTGGGCATGGTGACCACCACCAGCGCGGGCATCGACTCGGCGGGTGTGCGGGGGCGGAACCAGGGCACAGGCAGCTACGGCACCGGCGTCTGGGGCTCGCACGACGGGTCCGGCCCTGGGGTAAAGGGCACGGGCAAAAATGGGTTTGGTGGCGAGTTCACATCGGAAAATTACCGAGGCGCCTACGTTCGCGGCGGCCCAAGCTGGATTGCCTTGTACGCAGACGGCTGGACCTATGTCAACGGCAACCTCGACGTCACAGCAAACGCCTACGTCTCAGGGAACTTATCGGTGAGCGGAGACTGCACGGGGTGCACCCAAGCCTACGTGGCGCGCAACAGCGGCGGCGAGAGCATCAGGCTGGGCGACCTGGTGGCAGCGGCGGGGGTTGAGGTGGACCCGAAGTCCGGGCTACCCGTGCTATTGGTGCGCCGAGCAGAACAGCCAGGGGATGCCGTCATAGGTGTGGCCGGAAGCGCACTTGTCCGCGATACGGCAGGCGAGCGCGCCAAAGAGCAGAACCAGCCCCTGGTACCGGCAGAGGGTGCCGCCGCGCCCAACACATATGTGCGGGTGATAGTCAGCGGCCTCGCCCAGGTGCGCGTGACCACACCCACCGTAGCAATCGGGGACTTGCTGTCACCAGACAGCTCAGGCGGTGCTACACGGGCAGCCCCCGGCGCGTTCGCTCGCGCGGTCAGCACGCCCGACGCACAGGGGCTTGTGTGGGCGCTGGTCTCGGCGGGACGCTGAACCCTCCCGGCTTAAGCTCATGGTGGAACTGGCGGCATAACACCTGTGGTCGCTGTCTGCTCTCGCGGAAGGACCAGCACGCTCTTAATACGTAGGCGCTCGGAGAGTAGCGCCCACAATGAAACTGGCTTTGCGGGCGTTATCCCCGCAAAGCCAGCGTCACGTCCAAACCCTACTGCTTAGGGTGCGTCATTGACCAGGATAGCTATCAGGACCTCATTCTTCAGGCACGTTGGCCGAGGACCTACGTTCACGAGCACCCCGGTATCCCGCAGAGCGCCATCCTTGGTGGAACGGCACGCATAATGCGGCTCAAAGCCCGGCGGCACGCCCCTCACGGGTGTAGCTGTAGCAGTTGGAGGGGTGGTAGGCGTAGCTGTTGGCGCGTCTGCCTCAACGCCATGCAAGCGGAAAGTCTGGTCGGGCCCGGAGGTAGTTTCGGGCAGACACGTGGTCTTGCGAGCCCAGTTGGTGCAGCCTGAGCTAAACCCATTCCCAGGGTTGCGCCACGCTGCCCCGTTGTTCACCGCCGGTAGTAGATGGGCCGTCCACGTCCACCTGTTGCCTTCAACTGTGGTGTTGGCCTGCACGGACACCCAGTTCGTGCCGGCGCCAAGCAGCGTGGGGGGCACGGCAATCGTATACTCCCCGTTTCGCGCGTCCAACACGTAGCTGAGGTTGGAGTAGCTCGCAACCAGGCTGCCCGGTAGGGTGCTGCTATCGCTGTACAGGAACACGTTGAAAGATGTAGGCTGTACGGTTGTAGTAACAGGGAAACCGGCGACGTCAACCTGGGAGAGCGTCCACGTCTTCCCCGAAGGCACTACAAAGTCATCAGCCGCCTGGCTGCTGAACGTAGTACCGTTCTCAAAGGAGACGACGGTGCCCTCAAAGCTGTTGAGCTGGTCGTGCAGCACGGGGGCGGGCGCGGGTGCGTCCTCAACGCCATGCAAGCGGAAAGTCACATCAGGCCCGGAGTTCGTCCCGGGCAGGCATGAGGTCTTGCGGCCCCAGTTGGTGCAGCCTGAGCCAAAGCCGTTCCCAGGGTTGCGCCACGCTGCCCCGTTGTTCACCGCCGGTAGCAGGCGGGCGCTCCACGTCCACCTGTTGCCGGCGGCCGTGGTATCGGCCTGCACAGAGATCCAGTACGTGCCGGGACCGAACAAAGTAGACGGGAAAGCAACCGAGTACTCCCCGTTCGTAGGATTGATCACATAGCTGAGGTTGGAGTAGTTCGCGACCTCACCGCCCGGTAGGGTGCTACTGTCTCTGTAGAGGAACACGTTGAAGAACGCAGGCTGCGCGCTTCCAACGACCGGGAAACCGTGAACGTCAACCTGGGAGAGGGTCCACGTCTTCCCCGCGGGCACTACAAAGTCATCAGCCGCCTGGCTGCTGAACTCAGTGCCGTTCTCAAAGGACACCACGGTGCCCTCAAAGTTGTTGAGCTGGTCGTGGAGCACGGTAGGCGCCGCCGCGAACGCGCTTATGTTACGCGTGTTGGGGGTTACTCCAAGGCTTATCACGAGCGGGATGACCAGCAAGGGTATAACCGCAAGAAAGGTGCGGATGAATCGAGAGTTCCGTACGCGGTGCATTTCTCCTCCTATGTATGCCTTCAGGGTACGCATATAGTGGCACCGGCATACAAGTGCCAGCGCCAACGAGCCGCCCATTATTAGAGATGCGGCTCAAGACCTTAAAACGAACTAAGTATAGGACCATTAAGCGATAATTGCAAGACGTATTGTGAGGTATCTTAGCATCTGTATTTGCAGGCCAAATCCCAGATAGCCAATCTCGGCAGCTACAACATACCCTGCGCCGAGCAGTTCGGTACTATACGCGTTCGCTAACTGCTGGTCGTACGTGTATAGTACCGAACGCATACATGTCCGACAAAATGGGTGTATTATAGTGTACTAGCCCATTGCGATGGATCTGTTCCTGGTGACATAGTGGCCCATTCACGCTTCGCCCGGATATTTTACGCAGGGAGTCACTCTAATGATAATATGGGCATCATTCAGCCACGTGCGCTATTTAGCCGGTCCGTTACTGCTCTTATTTGTTCTGACTGGCTGTATAGATTCGTCACAACCTGTTCGTACCCCCGTCCCGACACCACCATACGACGCCATGGTAGACGATGACAATATAGAGGTGAGAAGTGGCCCAGGCTTAGACTACCCCGCTACGGGTAAATACGAACGAGGTACTCCCTTGAGAGTGGGAGCTAGAGATAGGGGTGGCGAATGGTTATACGTATCCGTGGATAGAGGCCCTGAGGGCTGGGTGATGAAGCAGCAACTCAGAGTCCTTATTTCACTGACATCTTTACCTATTGCCGGTGTTCCTCCTCTACCTATGTCAACCTCAACACCGTAATTGTGCATAAGGCAGAAGAGTACAGGTTTCCCGCAGCCCTACAACTTGATACCCATTCGCTCTGCTAGAAGCGATGCATAATATGTGGCAAAGATGCTAGGTCCACCATCGTTGTTTGTGAATTTATACCCGCCTTCTGGCAACTGGACCGCGCGAAGGAAGTCTATTAGCTTCTGATTCGGCGCAACCTTTCCTTCTAATATCCGCAAGCCTTCAACAGCCCAGTAACTCGAGACGATATCCGGCAGATCTATTACTTGCATAGCATTGGCATAACCACCCTGTGGTGTTTGGTGCCGGCGTATCCAGGCAGCCGTCTCTTGACGGTCCTCTGGGGACAGCGCACGTGATTGTAAATTGTCCAGTATGCTAAGTGCCAGGCCTGTGGACTCCACTGTAAACCAATCGCCGGAACCAAAAGCCCCCTCGGCACTTCGGCTTGCCACCACGGCCCGTTCTAACTTGCTCCTTGTAGCCTGGCCTACCTCCAGTAAGCGGGTCAGATAATAGGCATCTTCTACTTGCTGTTTATTTAGTGGCTTACCTTCTTCCAAACTGTTGAGCAAGGCCTCCATCAATTGCTCAGCAAGCCCTGAAAGTGCTGCTGTGTCGAGACCTTTACGTGTTGCTAATACCTCAACATAGTATATCAACTTGGCGTCTTTCTCTAATTTTGTGGTCGACCGGGTGCTGGTGTCGGCAGCCTCGATCTTAGTGCGCGTATCACGCCCATTGACTTGATTGGTGTCGTTGTTCTCATCTG
>DASVQO010000073.1:0-15318 GCA_036389075.1 Chloroflexia bacterium
AAGGTCTCTATCCCACGCCCGCCCAGGAGAGGGGCTTGATAGACGAGGCCAAGGGGAGGGACCTCCAGGGCGGAAAGACTTTCGAGCAGTTTCTGACCGAGAAGAACCTCAGCGAAGCCAAATACAACCGCACCGTTATCCAGAACGTCGTCTACACGGTCATGGCCGACAGGCACTTGCCGCCGGCGGGCACCTCGCAGGAGCGCACCGATGGCTTCATCAAGTGGATCTGCGATACGCGCAAGTCCCACGACGTTCGCATCTACAGGAAGTTCATGCTGGAGTCCAATGTGCCCTGCACCAGCGGTCTGCCCAGCGACCTGCCCCTTCCCGGCATCGAGCAGGAAGAGGTACCCGACGAGCTAGCAACGGCCGTCGTCCCCGCCAACCCCGGCCCCAATTCTACGCCCGCACCCTGATTCGAGCCGCTATGTACGTCAAGAACGACATGCTGGGGCACTTTGGGCGGGTCGCGGAAGAAGCGGCCCGCGCCGCTGGAACCCTCGCGCTGTCCGGCTTCCGGGGCGAAATGCAGGTCCGCACCAAGGGCCGCAAGGACATCGTGACCGAGTATGACACCGCCGCCGAGGACGAAGCCGTGCGTGTCATCAAGGGCCACTTCCCGGAGCACGGCATCCTGGCCGAGGAAAGCGGGGCGAGCTACCTTGAGGACGCGGCTCCTCGCTACCTGTGGGCCGTAGACCCCATCGACGGTACGCACAACTACGCCATGCAGCTTCCTTACTGGTGCTGCTCCGTGGCCGTACTAGACTCCATAGAGCGGGTGGTGCTAGCGGCTGCCGTGTTCGACCCCTTGCATGGTGAGATGTTCGTCGCCAGGGCGGGGGAAGGCGCTTACCTGGACGGGCGGCCCCTCCGCGTTGCAACCCTCGACAAGCTAGAGGACGCCACGCTGGCCTTCGATATCGGCTACGACCCCGGCATATCAGCCCGCCTGTTGAACATCACCACCGCGTTACAGCCGCAGGTTCGCCGCGTGCGGCTGCTAGGTTCGGCCGTGCTCGCCCTCACCTACGTGGCCGCTGGCCGCTTCGACGCCTACTACCACCTCAACCTGATGCCCTGGGATATCGCGGCCGCCTCCCTCCTGATTAAGGAAGCGGGGGGCATGGTTACCGACTGGGACGGCAATCCGGCGGGTGCCTCCGGCGGTGCGGTAGCAGCCGCCAATTCTACCCTACACCCGCAACTGCGGCACCTGCTCCACTCCTCTGAATAGCAGGCCGCACGGCCGGAGGGAGCATAGCAGGCTGACTACAGCCTGAGCAACCGCGCCGCGTTACCCCCTAGCACATCCCCCAGTTGCTCCTCGTTGAGGCCGCTTTCTCTCACCCGCTTGAGGAACTTTGCCTGAGAAAGCAGCGGGAAATCGGTGCCCCACAAGATGCGCCCCGAGCCGATAAGCTGGACGACAATGGGAAAGACGTCGAAGCTGTAGAGATAGGTCGAGGCCGCCGTGTCGTAGTAGACGTTGCGCAGCGTCTCGCGCACCTCCGGCATAAGCTCGTAAAACGGCAGCCCGCCTCCCCAGTGCGCCATGACGATCTTCAACTCTGGAAAGTTCGAGGCCAGCTTGAGCAAGCGGGGCGGTGTCACCGTGCCCTTGCCCGCGTAGTCGTGGCCGAGCGGCTCGCTGCTGTGCGTCAGCAAAGGGCGGTCGTGGTGCTGGAGCACCTCCACCGAGTCCGCCAGCACCCACCTCGCCTCTAGGTCGTAGCGCTGGCTGTCGGGACCGATCTCCCCCATGCCCATCAGCCCGCCGCTGAGGCAGCGATCGAGCTCCTTCGCGTCCCCCGCATCGAGAGGCTGCACGATGCCGAAGCCAATCAGCTTGTCAGGGTAACGCCGCACGGCGTCGAGGAGGTAGCTGTTGTGCTCCTTGCACAGCCCGCCGTCGCGCCAGGGGAAGCCCAGCACCACCGTGCGGTCCACGCCCGCCTCCTCCATCGAGGCTACCACGTCTTCAGCCGAGGCCAGCTTGCGCTTCGGATCGGCATAGAGGCTGCCGAACCAGGCTTCCCGCTCCAGAAACCCCTCGCGGTCGGCCCGCACTTCATCGGGAAAGACATGCGTGTGGAAGTCGATGATCACCCCGCCAGTTTAATGGCGCGCTTGCGACTTGTCAATTTAGGTGGCAACAAGAGAAGACGAAACCGCCAAGACGCCAAGGACGCCAAGGACCACGCCAAGGCGAGGAGTGCTATTCAAGCAAAAGGTCCAGGGTACGATTCCATGTACCCTGGACCTTTTGAACTCTTCAACCCTTATTCTCTTTGCGCGTTCTTTGCGCCCCTTGCGTCTTTGTATTTTCGTCTCTTGGCGCGTTCTTGGCGTTCTTGGCGTCTTGGCGGTTTCGTCTCCTTGCGACTGAAGTAGCTAAGCTTCTCGCTTCAGTTCGACCGTGCTCGGGGCGGTCTTGCCTGCGTGCGTGGGCTGGGGCCGGACGGTTTGCAGGTAGCCGATGAACATCACCAGCACGCCGAGCACCATTGTCGGGTAGAAGTAGTCGTCGTTAGACATGAGGCCCTTGATCGTGCCGCCGAAGGCCACCAGGAAGGTGCCAAGGGCGATCAGGAACACGCCTATCATACGGTCTTTCATGATCCGCTTGCGCCAGAAGACGATGCCCGAATAGAGCGCGCCCGCGATAACAATCACCGTGCCTCCCCCGCTGAAAATGGCAGCCAACCACCTGGGGGTGCGATCGGCGGTGAACAGGGCGCTATACTCGACAAAGTGGCTGTCCGCAAGGGGCCTGATGTCAATGGGGACCGTGTAGAGCGAGTAAATGGCGAAAGCCGTTAGCGCCAGCGTTACCCAGAGGGCGATGGCGGCGGTGCGTCCCCTGAACAGCAGGAACATCGTGCCCAGGGCCAGGAAGCCGACGTTCAGGATCGCCCCGGTCAGGTAATATGTGCGTGCCAGGAGGGGATTCCAGCCGCCCGTTACGTCGGCATATACCTGGCAGGCCGCCCCTATCGCAAACAGGAGGAACGCTACCGCCCAGGCCAGCTCGTGTGGCCTGCGCTTGCCGCTGAAGTACCGGTTGAGCAGCACTATGGCGAACGCCCCGGCTATTACCGTAGCCGAGAGTGGCAGCATCGTCAAGACTGGGAAAACGGGCATCAATGCTCCTCCTGTCAGTTCTCCGGGCGCGCAACAGACTAGCCTCCCCGGCGGCACATCTAGTGTACACAAGCCACGCGCGCTCAGCAACCCTCAACGCCTTAATATTCCATATACTTGCCGTAGTTCCGCGCCATGCGTAGCCGCGAGAACTTGAGCCTATCTGCAAAGGGCCACTCGTGCAGGAGCCTGTCGCCCCTTGTCGTCCTGGGCGCAGCGAAGATTCTCCTCCATCAGCACCCAAACACCACCTTTCTCTATCCCTGTGTGGTCCCGCGCGCTACTATCTGCTTTTGCGAGGCTCATCCATCACAGCCCTCCAACGGGTGTTGTCCAGCCTCGGCTCGTACGTCAACGGCTTGCACTTTCCTTAGACTCTAAGAGTATCCGGTGGTCCACAATGTTGTCCAGCACTGGGCACAATAAGCTGGGGCCGCGATACGGATATCGCGGCCCCAGCATCCAGGTCTCTCAGTTGACGGCATCCGTCACGAAGGCACGTGCTCCTAGAAGCCCGGCAGCCTCGGGTCGTACTGGTTGAGGTAGTTGAGCAAGGCCATCTGGTACCAGGCCCCCGTGACGGGTTCCGCCATCGTACTCACCAGGGGCTGGCCCGTCGTCCAGTCCACGGCCTCGCCCGGGGTGACGAAGCCCTTCCCGGTGCGGCTGGCGTACCACTGCAACCGGGCCAGCGAGGTAGTGTCGTTGCCCGCCCAGTGCTCCTGCATCGCGGCGTACATGCTCATCTGGGGCCATACCGGCTCGGCAGCCGCGGCCTCATACTGTCCGCCGGGGCTGTACGGGCTGGAGTAGTAGAAGCCGTCCGCTTCGTAACGCGCCACACCATAGCTGTCGTGCGTGAGCGTGCTGAGCACCTTGATCCGGTGGTCGCGCACCCTGGAGTCGGTCACCGGCAGCATGCCGAAGACCCACAGCAGGTCCGAGGAAGCGTCCACCAGCGTGCGGGCGGTGCCGTCGGTGTTCACGGCCCGGTTGAAGGAGCGGGTCGAGTCGTTCCACAGGCCCCGGTTGGGCGATGCGGTGAACGAGCGCAAGGTGGCGTTCTTGATCGTCTGCGCGCTCGACATGTAGTTGGTGGCCCTCGTGCTGTCGGCCTTCTCGGTCGCCAGGTAGCTGGCGGCGTTCAAGCCTTCAGCGTAGGTCACCTGGGTGAAGGTGTTGTACTCTATCCCCTCCTCCCAGATGGACGCGTCGCTAGCCCCGAACCCGTTCGAGCCCACGTTGGTCCTGATCCAGTCCCCGGAGCGCGTGACTTGCGTCCAAACGCCGTTCAGGAAGGTCGTGGCGGCGGCGGCATTGGTGGCCTTGAGCGCGAAGTAGTGCCGGTACACGCCTATCAAGAACAGGCCGACCGCGTCGTGCTCAGGCTCCACGAACGAGATCCACTGGTTGGCCTGCCAGACGCTGTAGTTGGTGTGCCAGGTGCCATCCGTGTTCTGCACCGAGGCCATCCAGTTCCAGTACTTCTCGGCTTCCGCCCCGTGGTTGGTGGCGTCCATGCCCATCGCGGTCACAGCCGCGTCGCGCACCCACACCTTGTATTCGTAGGCCGGGTTAGTCGCGGCGGGCCACGAGCCATACTGAGGCTGCTGCGACTGCTTGTTGATAACGAGGCTGCGGTCGAAGGCGGTGTTCAGGCCCACGTCGGTCAGGCTCGTGCGCTTGCCCGCGTTCAGCCAGTTGGTGTAGGCCGTGCCGGTCTGGGTGAACCAGTAGTCCGCAGTCTGGGCGCGGGCGGTGTCGGCGGCCGACTCGGCGGCGGCCTGGTTGGCACCTATCGTGTAGTAGAACGAAACCGTCGCGCTGCTGCCCGCCGTGATGGTGAGCGTCTTCTGGAAGCCCAGGTCCATGTTCTGCGACCACAGGTCGCCGTTGTTCTTCAGCGTGCCGCTCCCGTCAAACTGGTACCACGCGCCCGAAGTGGTGTTCGCGGTGTTCGAGTCGGAGTCGTTGCCAACCTGCCGGGTGTCCATCGCCTGGAACGCCCCGAACTCGGTGTAGTACTGGCCCGACTGGCTCATGTCGGTGCCCAGCGCGTTGCGCGTGGAGTCGTACCAGCCGTGCTGCCAGTTGGGGGTCGGGTTGTTCTTGGTCTTGTTATTCAGGTGCATCTGTTCCAGGAAGTTGATGACCCGCGTGCCGGAGGTCAGGTTTTGAAGGGTGTACTTGACCACCAGGAAGTTCTGGTTCGGCACCATTGCGTACTGCTTGGTTATCTGCACCGGCAAGGCTGTGTTACCGTAGTTGAGGTACTGCACCTTGGCCGTGCCGTCCGTCTCCAGCCAGGCTTCCGAGTCGAACTGGTGGGCGTCGGTGTATTTCGCCAGTGTGCCGGTCTGGTCGCGGAAGAAGGCGGTGGAGTCCACGATCTGGTTGGTGGCCCAGTCGCTGCTGAAGTGCAGTTCCGCCAGGCGAGGGCCAAAGGTGCCAGTGTCGGCTGGGCTTAGCTTGCTCGCCATGTGCACGCCGATGATGTTGCTCCAGTTGTTCATCCAGAGGCTGGTGGCCGACACCGACGCGGCATTGGTCTCGCGCAATACCACGAGGTTGTCCAGGTTGATAGCCCCCGTGTTAGTCGCGCCATACCAGAGCACCACCTGGTGCACGCCCGCCGAGAGACGCACCACCTTTTCTCCGGTGCTCCATGTGTCCCAGTTGTTGAGGTTGCGGAAGTTGATGGTGCCGGCCGCCTGCCCGTCCACGAACAGACCTCGTGTCGCGACACCAGTCCCCGCGTTGGCATAGCGGAAGCGCAAGGTGTAGCTGTCGGTGGCCGGGGCGTTGACCGTGAAGGACACGCCGTCACCGTTCGCGCTGTAGTTCTCTACGAAGCCGGTGCCGGTGTAACCTGTGTGATTGGTGTTCGTAGTAACCGCCGACTTGATAGCCGACTCCGCCTCGTACTGCCCGCCCGCGGGGGCGGTGATGGTGCGCTTCACGTACACCATATCCCAGTACTTGAGGCTAGGTATGGTGAACGAAACGTAGTTGCCCTGCGTGTCGCTGCCCGAGGTGTAGGTGAGCGAGGAGGTTACGCCATGATCGTTGTCAGGACTTGCCAGGTACACGCCGCTCACAGTAGCGTTGGGGCCCGTGTAGTACTTCACGCCCACGTTGGTCTGGAAGGTGGGCTGCACGCCGGAGTTGCGCCACTGGTCGTCGTTGCCTATCAGGTTGATCAGGTGGATGATGTCGTAACCCGACTTGCGCTTCACCATCTCCCACACCGTGCCGGAGGTGGCGTTGCCGCTCAGCGTCTGGCCGGTGGTCAGCGATAGCCACTGCGCGCCCTGGTCGGCGGGCACCACGTCGGCATCGAACAGCAGGTTCTCATAAGCGGTGGCGAAGCTGTAGTAGTCGCTCATCGCGCTCTTGAGGGAGTTGCGCATGCTCTTCGACTTGTTGGGATAGTACTCGTGCGCGAGCATGTGGTTCTGGTCGCCAAGCTCGATGTGGGTAGCGCCACTGGCGAACATCGAGGCGTCGGCCAGGCGGATGGAGTGGTCGTCAAACTGCCCCAGCGTCAGGTGGTCCACGTTGATAGCGCCAGTATTGCCCGCGTCAAACGCCAGCTTCACCGTGTGCGTGCCGGACGTGAGCCCGACCTTCTGTATCCAGGCGTCGTGCACCCAGGTGTCCCAGTTGGCCTGGTCCGAGAACGAGACCTGGCCCAGCAGCGTGCCGTCCACGTACACGTTGCGGGTGGCCGTGGCCCCGGTGTCGTTGGCGTAGCGGAAGTCGAACGAGTAGTCGCCGGTCTCCGGGAAGCTGACGCTCCACGTGATCGAGTCGCCCACCGCGTCGAAGGCGTCCACGAACCCGGTGCCCGTGTAGCCCGCGTGGTTGGTGTTGGTAGTCACGCCCACTCGGGTGGCGGTCTCGGCTTCGGTCTTGGGGCCGAGGTCCTCGCCGTAGTTCATGTACCCGGCCAGCACCACGGCCTTGCCGCCGTTGTTGCGCCGTAACTGCTCGACGTAGTTGCGAAGCTGGTTGTAGCCGTTGGAGAGGTACCAGATCTCGCTGAAGTCGAAGTCGCTCGCTCCATAGGTCGAGACCTGGTTGGCCGCCCAGCCATCCACAGTGCCGTCCACGATGTTGAACGTCATCCCGGCCTTGGCTGCATTGTTGGTAACCAGGGCAGCCTTTACCGACTGCTGGAACTGCGGGAAGGTGGGCGGGATGTAGTGGGAGAAGCCGTTGTAGTCGTACACCCCCGTGCGCTGGCCCATCTGGTCGATCTGCACCCCGTCGAAACCGGCGGTATTGATGGCGTCCTTGTACTCGTTGATGATGTAGTTCTGCCAGTTCACATTCGCGGGGTTGAAGAGCCACAGGAACGCGCCGTTGTGGAAATCGACGTTAAGCTGGCTGGTGTGCGTGGTATCGTTGTACATGCCCCAGCTAGGGTCGATGCCCCACATCTGCTGGTAGCCTTCGCGGGCCGCGTAGCTCATCGCGTAGGCCATAGCGTTGGCGTTATACGCGTGGACTGCCGAGATGTCGTTCTGTATCGTTTGCCAGGAGATAGTGCGATTGAACAGGTCTACCCAGCTCGAATCGACGGTGCCGCCGGTGCGCTTGAGCATCTTCTCGTGCCGCCACATCCAATCGTAGAACTGGAACATGTTGATGTGATAGTCCTGCGACATCCGCTTGATCATGTCGGTGCTCTGCGTGGAGGTGCGCGAGCTGGGGAAGTCGGAGATGTAGCCGTAGCGGGGGAACTTGTAGGGAGTGGAGCTAACATCGATACCGGTGCCGCCGAAGTCCACCACACCCGCCGTGATGCCCGCGTAGTAGCCCGTGAAGTCCCCGGCTGGGGCGGTCCAGTTGAACGTGGCGGTGGTGGAGGCGTTGTTAGCCAGGGTGATGCTGGCGCTGGTGGCCGAGTGGACCTGCGTCTCCAGCTTCTTGATGCTGAGGGCGAGCGTACCCGTCCAGGACGCGCCGGTGGTGTTCTTTAGCTCGGCCGTGATGACCACCGTGTTGCCGACGTTGTACCGGGCCTTGTCCGTGTACACCCTGGTGATGAGCGTGCCGGTGGTGGCCGCGTGGGCCACGCTGGGCGCGAGCGTCAACACCGCCGGGCGTGGGAGGGCCGAAGCCGGTATCAGTGTGGTAAGTATGAGGACCAGTGCGACCCAAAAACGATATTGCCGCTTCATTATGCTAACCTCCGCCATCTACAGAACTAAATAACAATCAATCGAGAGTTTCAACCGCTCCGGCGAGCAACGGAGCAAGTGCATCTAATAGGCGCACGAAAAGACTGCCGAGGGCATACAAGCTCTCCGCAGCCGCGCTCTACAGATAGTTGGGATGCCTTGCGACCAAAGCATCAATTGCCTGTACGGGACATCGCCGTCCTACTTTAGGGGTGCGCCACCCTCACGCATCAATATTTTGACTTTCTTCAGTGAGCGAAGTTTAATGGATGTTGACCGCCCTGTCAAGTGGCAAAATCGGCGCTTTTCGGCCGCATCTCGCGCCTGCCTATTGACAGCCGCCTTGAGATGGGTTATCCTACCACCAACTTATTTCAATTGGCGAATTTAGCTGCTTTATGTTGGGAGTGGTATTTGCATGGTGCTGAGACTGCGCTCCGGCAACCGCGAACTGATTAGAGAGATCAATAAGTCTCTCGTGCTGAGCCTCGTGCGCGACCACGAGCCGATTTCGCGCACCGAAATCTCGCAAACGGTCAACCTTAGCCCCGCTACCGTCTCCGGCATCACCGGCGAGCTGATCGAGCAGGGCCTTATATACGAGCACGAGGCCGGCACCTCCACCGGCGGGCGGCGGCCCATCCTCCTCGCCCTCAACCGCCAGGGCGGCTTCGTAATCGGCATCAAGCTAGCCGAAACCCACATCGTGGCCGCCCTCACCGACCTGGGGGCCAACGTCATAGACCAGAGGGCCGCCCCCCTAAGCGACGACGACCGCCAGCCCGAGGCCGTGGTCGCCGTGCTCGTGGAGACCGTGAACAAGCTGCGCAGCCTCCACCCCGAGCGCAACATCTTCGGGGTTGGCCTGGGCATGGCTGGGGCCGTGGACCGCCGCCTGGGCATCTGCCACTTCTCCCCCTTCCTCAACTGGCACGACGTACCCTTGCGCCGCATGCTGGAACAGCGCCTGGAACTGCCCGTGGTGCTGGAGAACGACGTAAACACACTCACCATGTCGGAGAAGTGGTTCGGCGCGGGCGTAGGCGTGAACGACTTCCTGGTAATCACGCTGGGGCGCGGCATAGGCATGGGCATGGTGCTAAACGGGCAGATCTACCGCGGCGGCTGCGGCGGGGGCGGCGAGTTCGGCCACGTCACGGTCGTTCCCGACGGCCCGCAGTGCGAGTGCGGCAAGCGCGGCTGCCTGGAAGCCCTGGTCTCCGATCCCGCGATCCTGCGCCGCATGCGCTCGGCCATCGGGCGCGATCTCACGATGAGCGAGGCAGCCGTGCTGGCGCGGCAGGGCGACTCCACCGCCCAGGGCATCTTCAACGCGGCGGCCCGCACCCTCGGCATGGCAATAGCCGACCTCGTGAATATCTTCAACCCGCCCCTGCTCATTGTGGGTGGCGAGGGCGCCCGGGCCTTCGACCTGCTCCTTGAGCCTCTACAGGAAGCCCTTCAGGCCAACTGCTTCAACGGCTTCTTCGACGACATGCGCCTGGTGGTCGAGCCGTGGGGCGACGATGCCTGGGCGAGAGGCGCGGCCAGCCTGATGCTGGAGGAGCTGTTCCGCCCAACCCTGTACCACGACGACAAGGCGCGCGCCTCGCTGGTGCTTCCCATAAGCGCACTCTAGCCCCCGAGAAGTTCCGGGCAGCCTCAACCCACTACACCCTGGGCCTGGAACCACGCGGATAACTTACTTAGTTCAATTAATTAACTTAATGGAGGTGAACACAGGGCCAGCATGCGGCCTGGTCAGCCAAGCAATGGGCACGTCCTAGCATTCCGTCCCATAGCCGAGAGTACCAACCCAAAGGAGCAGAAAGGGGATACAATGAAGATCCGTAGATTTATGCCAGCGTTGTTGCTGGTCCTTGTCCTATTGTTGCAAGCCTGTGGGGGCACCGCCACGCCGACCTCCACCGTCGTGGCACCCGCCGATACCGCCACCAGCGCGCCCGCCGCCACCGACGAACCGACCACCGCTGCGGCCACTACCGCGCCCACGATGGAGGCTACCGCCACCACCGCCATGTCGGACCTAACCCCTGAGACCGGGGGCGACCTCAGCGGCACGGTGACCTTCTGGAGTTCCTACAACACCGTGTCCCCTGAGATGGAGACGCTGACCGGGCAGATCATTCCCGCCTTCCAGAAGCAGTACCCGAACGTCACGGTCAAGGCCCAGGCCCTCCCCGGCGACGAATTGCGGCAGAAGCTGCTGACCTCCATCGCGGGCGGCGAGACGCCCGACGTGGTGCGCGCCGACATCATCTGGGTGCCGGAATTCGCGGAGCTGGGCGCGCTTGCCAAGCTCGACGAGGAGATGGAAGACTTCGATGACCTCAAAGAGCAGGTCTACCCCGGCCCCCTGTCCACCAACTTCTACAAGGGCAATTACTACGGCCTGCCCCTCGACACGAACACCAAGGTGGCCTTCTACAATAACGAAGTGCTCGCGGCCGCCGGCATGAGCGCACCCCCCAAGGACTGGGCGGAATTCACCACCTTCTGCGAGAAGGTCAAGGCCCTGAACAAGCCCGATACCTACTGCTACGCCGAGAGCGGCACCGGCCCCTGGAGCATCCTGCCCTGGATCTGGGCCGGCGGCGGCAGCGTCACCGACCCTGAGTACACCAAGGCCACCGGCTACGTGAACAGCCCCAAGACCGTCGCGGCCCTGACCACCTTGCGCGACCTGCTGAAGAACGGCCTCATCTCGCCCTCCATCCTGGGCGGCGGCATGGCCACCAGCGACGCGCTCGGCAAGGGCCAGGCAGGCATGATTATCGAAGGCCCCTGGATGCCTCCCATCTTCGAGAAGCAGTTCCCCGAGCTCAAGTACACGCTGGCGACCCTGCCCGCAGGTGCCGGTGGCACAAGCTCGGTAGTGGGCGGCGAGGACATAGTGCTGTTCGAGAAGAGCCAGAACAAGGAAGCCTCGGTTGCCTTCATTCGCTTCATGCTGAGCGAGGAAGCGCAGCTTGCGATGGGCAAGGTGGGCCAGATGCCCGTGCTCAAGAGCCTGAGCGGCAACAGCGCGATGCCGGCATACTACGCCACCTTCCAGGAGCAGCTTCAGACGGCCCAGGCCCGCACCCCCAGCCCCGCGTGGCCCAAGATAGACGAGGCCCTCAACACCGCCTTCCAGGAAGTGTTCCGCGGCGAGAAAGAGCCTCAGGCGGCCCTGGACGAAGCAGCCACCGTCATAGATGGTTTGCTCGCCGGGAAGCCGTAACCTCGCCCGCTACCCTGGTATCTGGTATATAGCTACCAGGTGTCTTGCCTCCGCTCTTTTCTCCCGGCCCACGGGTATCTAAACTACCCGTGGGCCGGGAGAAAGGAGTCCTCTCCCCGACGAAGTTAGGAGTTCGACGTATGGCCTCCATTCGAGGTCAAGCCCAAACCGCATCGCCCGTTGCCAAGCCGCAACTACACCGTAACAGCCTGGGCCAGCGCATGCGACGCCACATACCCGCGTACCTGTTCATCCTGCCCGGTATGGCGCTCTTCGTAGTCTGGACGCTCTACCCGCTGCTCCACTCGCTTACCATGAGCTTCGCGGAATGGAACCTCATCAAGCCGAGTCGCTTCGTCGGCACGGACAACTACGCCCGCGCCTTCAGCGACCCGGTCTTCTGGCTGGCGCTCCAAAACACCCTGTTCTACGTGGTCGTTACGGTGCCAGGTCAGATAATCCTTGGCCTGGGCCTGGCGCTACTGCTGGACGCACCTCTGCGGGCGCGCGGCTTCTTCCGCACCATCTACTACATCCCCGTCGTCACGTCCTGGGTGGTCGTGTCGCTTATATTCACGTACCTGTTCAACGGCCAGGCGGGGCTTATCAACTGGGTGCTACGCGATGGCATAGGCGTTATAGACAAGAACATCAACTGGCTGAGCGAGCCGCTTACCGCCAACATCGCCATTGCCGCCCTGGGCATCTGGAAGGGGCTGGGCTGGACGATGGTGATTTTCCTTGCCGGGTTGCAGTCGGTGCCCATCCACCTTTACGAAGCAGCCTCCATAGACGGCGCCACCGCCTGGCAGCGATTCCGCTTCGTGACGGTGCCCCTCATCCGCCAGACGACCCTGTTCGTGCTAGTGATGCTCACCATAGGTGCGTTCCAGGTCTTTATCTCCGTGTACATCATGACGGGTGGTAGACCTCTGCACCGCACGGAAGTCCTACTTACATACATGTACAAGAATTCGTTCGAGTCGCTGGACCTGGGGTACGGCTCGGCCCTATCCTACATATTCGCGATCATGGTTTTCACTCTTAGCATGGCGCAAATCCGCTTGCTAAGGCGGAGGGTGGAATACTAGAACCAATCACAGGAACGAGAGCCTGGAATATGTGCACCCAAGCCACCCCTATGTCATTTCGAGCGCAGCGAGAAATCTCGTCCTACACCGGGATGTCTCCCTTTTCTCATGAGACTCTGTAGTGTAGCCAAGGTGTTATCTGGGTGCTGGAGGACGAGATTTCTCGCTACGCTCGAAATGACATAGGCGGGGCCCGGTACTAATATCCAACCAGTTTGATTTGCTTGCGAGCAGGCACACCACAGAGGCAAAAGCATCGGACCGATATAGCAATAGATAGGTGGTCTTAGGCAGTGTACGCACGTTCATCACCCATAGTTAGCGCCTTACGTTACGTGGCCCTGTTCGCCGGGGCCTTCCTCATGCTTGCGCCGTTCCTGTACATGATAGGCACGTCGTTCAAGCCGCACGCCTTCGTGCTGGAGCTACCCCCGCGCTTCATCCCCAGCGACCCCACCTGGGAGAACTACGTACGCGCCATCAGCAGCAACAACTTCGGGCGATACTTCCTCAATAGCCTGCTCGTGGCTACCAGTTCGACGGTGGTCATAGTGATGCTATCGTCGCTGCTGGCCTATGCGTTCGCCCGGTGGGACTTCCCCGGCCGCCAGTTCCTCTTCTACACCATGCTCGGCACGATGATGATCCCCACCCTGGTACTAATCATCCCGCAGTTTGTGCTGGCCAAGAACCTCCACCTGCTCGACAGCCTGTGGGGGCTGGTGGTCGTCTACTCGGCGGGCACCGCCTTCAACATGTTCCTGCTACGAGGTTTCTTCGAGGAGATACCCCAGGACCTGTTCGACGCTGCCACGATAGACGGCGCGGGGGCCTTTCGCACCTTCTGGTCGATTGCCCTGCCCCTTGCCCGGCCGGCCCTCGCCGCCGTTGCGATATTCTCTTTCCTCGGCGCGTGGGACGAGTTCACCTGGGCCTTGACCGCCATCAACAACCAGGACCTCTACACGCTGCCAATCGCTTTGCGCCTGTTTCAGCAGCAACACGGCACCGAGTGGGGCGTGGTGTTCGCAGCCTCTGCCATCGCGGTGCTACCCACCATCCTCGTGTTCGTCATCTTCCAGCGTCACTTTATCAAAGGCATAACTTCCGGTGCGGTAAAGGGCTAGCGCCTGATAATGGCGTCCATTACGCCCTCCATTACAGTGTAGAATACAGGGCAACCAGGAGTCCACGGCACTACAATGCATCACCTATTTACCAGAAGTATCGAGCTAATTCGCGCGCACCAGGCCCCCAACGGAGCTTACGTAGCAAGCCCCAGCTTTGGCGAATATGCCTATTGCTGGTTCCGAGACGGCACGTACATCGCGTACTCGATGGACCTCGTGGGCGAGCATGCCAGCGCCGCCCGCTTCTATGGTTGGGCCACCGACATGGTCGCGAGCCGCCGCGCCCAGGTCGAACGGGCGGTGGAAGCGGCGAGTGGGGGCAATCTGCCCCGGCCGGAAGACCTGCTCCACACCCGCTACGCCCTCGACGGGCAGGCAAGCGACGGCGACTGGCCCAACTTCCAACTGGATGGCTTTGGCACCTTGCTCTGGGGCATAGCCGAGCACGTGTCTATCTCCGGCGACCCCATGCCCGAGGAATGGCGCGGGGCGGTGGACCTGCTTGCCCGCTACCTGGCCGCCCTATGGCGGTTCCCTTGCTACGACTGCTGGGAGGAGTTCGGCGATAAGGTACACACCTCTACCCTGGCGGCCCTCTACGGCGGCCTGAACGCTGCCTCTGCCCTCCTGGGGGACGCCACTCACGCCCACGTCGCCGACGCTATCAGGCAATTTGTGCTTGAGCGTTGCGTGGTTGGCGGCACCCTGTGCAAGTTCGTGGGTAGCCAGGCGGTCGATAGCAACCTGATACATGCGGCTACTCCTTACCGCCTGCTATCTCCCGGCGACCCGGTGATGGTTGCTACTATCGAGCGAATCGAGCGGGAACTGCGCCAGGAGGACGGTGGCGCGCACAGGTACGCCGACGACAGCTACTACGGCGGCGGCGAGTGGGTGCTGCTGACGGCCTACCTGGGGTGGTACTATGCCGAGCGCGGCCAACTCTCGCGGGCGCTGGACCTGCTGCATTGGATAGAGGCTCGCGCCGGGGCGGACTGCATGCTGCCGGAGCAGGTCGCCGAACACCTGAACCACCCGGACATGCTGCCCGTCTGGGAGGAGCGTTGGGGGCCGAGCGCTCGCCCTCTCCTGTGGTCCCACGCGGCCTACCTGACGCTGTCCGAGCACCTGCGCCGGTGGCCCGGCGCAAACTGATACCTTTGAAGCCCTTTTTACCCCAGAAGTGAGTGTATGCCTAGAATTGACGACATCCTCCCGAACAAAGCAACCTATCACCCGGGTGAAACGGCACTCATACGCGTAACGGTGAGCAATGATGGGCACACCGCTATCCACGCCCGCCTCGCACTGGTCGTGACGCACATCGCAACGACTGTGGAGCAACTCACTGAAACGGTACGGTTGGAGCCGAACGCCGTCACGCTCGTGGAATTTGCCTTGACACCCCCGCCCACTCCCCTTCGTGGCTACGGCCTCGATGCCACCCTTTATGACGAGTCGGGGCAGGGACTGGCGCAAGGGACCGGGGCCCTTGACGTACTGGAACGCTGGTCGCAGGC
>DASVQO010000074.1:0-25006 GCA_036389075.1 Chloroflexia bacterium
ACTAACCACTAACCACTAACCACTAACCACTAACCACTAACCACTAACCACTAACCACTAACCACTAACCACTAACCACTAACCACTAACCACTAACCACTAACCACTAACCACTAACCACTAGTCGCTCCTCCCCACCAATTTGCCGCTTGCTTGACACAAATATCAAGGTTTTATTGTATAATCACACCATATACAAGCCCCGCATCATTGAAACCGGCCATATCATACTAACGGAGATACACAAATGTCACACAATGTAGGCGTATTCGTAGACGTGTCGAACCTCTTCTACTCAGCCAAGTCCGCCGGGGTGGAAGTCAATTACTGCCGGCTGCTGGAGCATGCAGCAGCCGGCCGCGACCTCATCAGGGCCTCCGCTTACACGGGCGTCGATCCCGAAAACCCCAACCAGCGCAAGTTCATCGATTTCCTGCGCGCCAACGGCTACAAGGTCATCTGCAAGGACATCCACAAGTACGAGGGCGGGCGCATCAAGGCCAACCTCGATATAGAGATGGCCGTTGACATCATGCTCCTGTCCGAGAACCTCGACGTGGTGGTGCTCGTGAGCGGCGACGGAGACTTCGTGCGCCTCATCGAAGCCGTGCAGATGAAGGGCGTGCGCTGCGAGGTAATCGGCTTCGGCATCAGCACCTCCAACGAGCTGATAGACATCGCGGACCAGTTCACCGAGATAGGCGCGCTCCCCGGCATCTTCCGCAACGCCCCTTCCGGCCCCGGCGTGCACATCAAGAGCGTGCAAGGGGCGGGCGCCGACTCGCGGAGCGTCTATGCATATAGCTCCTACAGCGTCAGCACCAGCTACGGCGTGCAGCCCGAAAGGGTTTCCGGCGAGCGGGAGCGCGAGCGGCTGCGCCAGGGCGGCGAGAGGCCCCACCAGACCTTCTGGGACCAGCGCGAAGGCCGCCAGCAGCAGCTAGAAGGCAACGGCGGCTACGACTACGCCACCCACGACGAGTTCTCCCTGCCCGATGCCGATGCCTGCGTGGACGTGCACTCCATCCCCCTACCGCGCCCGCACCAGGGCCAGTTGCCCACCGGCAATGGCTCCGGCAGCAGGCATGAGTAGTAGCGGCTCGCACCCGGCGTCCGCACAGCACGTGGGTCACACAGGCCCAACCACCGGCAAAGAGTTCTCCCTCGTCGCCCCCTCCGGCGCGCCCGCCTGGGACCGTGGCATGAGCGTGGCAGGCGCGAGCCTGTTGCAATCGTGGAACTGGGGCGAGTTCAAGAAGCAAGCCGGTTGGTCGCCGCTCCGGTTGGCGTTGCGGCGCGCGAACGAAACGCCCGGCATCTCAGCCCAGGTATTGTTCAGGTCGGCCCCACGCGTGCCGCTCCCCATCTCCGCCGCTTATATACCGCGCGGACCCGTCGCCATGCCCGGCGCTCACCCCGATGAGCGCGCGGAGCAGACTTTCTGGGCGGGGGTGCACAGGGCGGCGAAGAAGCGAGGGGCTATCTTCCTCAAGGTGGAGCCGAACGTCGAGCTTGGCGAGGGCGTCACCAGGGCCGAAGTGGACCGCAAGATGCAGGCGCTCGGCTTCCGGGCCTCGGGGCGCTTGCAGCCCGCTCGCACTATCGTGCTGGACATCGACAAGAGCGAGGACGAACTGCTCAAGGCGATGAAGCCCAAGACCCGTTATAATCTGAGGCTTGCGGGCAAGCGGGGCGTAGTCTTGCGCCGGGCTGAAACTTTGGACGACCTCCGAGCGTTCTATAAGTTGTTGGAGGTAACCGGCGAGCGCGACGAGTTCGGCATCCATACCTTCCCCTACTACGAGCACCTGTGGAAGGTATTCGGCCCCGGCGGCGACAACTCGGCACTGGTCCTCCTGGCGGAGCACCCCGACGAGCAGGAGCGGGCGGAAGGTCCCATATCGGGCCTGTTGACGCTCAGGTTCGGGCGCGAGGCTATCTACATGTACGGAGCCTCGGCCAATCGCGGGCGCGAACACATGCCTAACTACCTGCTACAGTGGGAAGCCATCCGCCGGGCCAGGGAACAGGGCTGCACCGTGTACGACTTCTGGGGCATACCGGACGCCCCAGCCGAGGACGCTGACGGGGGCGGCAGCGGGGCAGCGGGGGTCAGCGACTCGGTTTCCCCAGTAAATGCACGTTCCGGGCTGCGTGGTGTATACTGGTTCAAGAAAGGCTTCGGGGGCCGGGAAATAGAGTACCCTGGCGCGTATGATTACGTGTATAACCGTGTAGGGTACGCACTCTGGATGCGCTGGCGCGGAGCCAACCTCGGCTAAGTCCCGGTAGTACGCGAGCGCGTGCTGCCGGCATACTTCTTACGGACAAGGGCTTGATGAGAAAATTCATTGTTTTAGTAGCCCTGCTACTTTTGGGCGCGACACTGCTGGGCAGCATGCCACCCCTCGCACGGAACGCGAATGGCCCGGTGGCCGCCATCAGCAGTGCGGCCGGTGTGACAGGTAAGATCGCCTACACCAAAGGCGGGGCTATCTGGGTGTACACGGGCGGCAAGGAGGTCCAGCTTACAAAGGGGCCCGCCGACGCGTTGGACAAGCGCGACGCCTTGCCCTCTATATCCCCCGACGGCACCGAGATCGCCTACATCCGCTTCGATGAAGGCTTCTCCGACCTGTACACGCTCAACATCAACGACCCCGATGACCCTACGGCCCTCACCGACTACAGGCCGAGAGGCGTAGACACAGGCGACCTGGCCCAGGGCGGCCAACCAGGTTACGCCGAGCAGGCCCTCTGGGCCCTCTATCCCGCCTGGTCACCCGACGGCAAGCAGATAGCCTGGACCCACGACAGGGGCATTGAGTACCCCGGCCTCTTCCTGATAGACGCCGACGGAGACAACCCCCAGAGGATCAGCTTCCTCGACCACAGCACGCAGGCGATAGAGCACGTCAGTTGGTCGCCCGACGGCACGCAAATCGCGGCCAGCAACTACGTGGGCACGCCGGGCGGCACCGGGCAGATCTGGGTGCTCACGCTGGAAACGGGCAGGTGGCTCGATTACACGAGCGTCAAGGACGGCGCGTACGACCCCGCGTGGTCCCCCGACGGCAAGTGGATTGCCTTCGTGCAGCGTGAAGGCACCGCCCACAACATCTATGTGATGCTCGCCGACCCCGACGACTGGGAGACAGGCACCACCAATGGCAACGGCACCCCCGTTACAGGCCCGACCCTCTACAAGCTAACCACCGACGGCTCCTCCCGCTCCCCCGCCTGGTCGCCCGATGGCACCAAGCTGGCCTACATCGGCCTCGAAGACGACACGTTCGACATCTACGCCGCCGATTTCAGCATGGCGGGCACCATCCCCTCCATCTCCAACATCGAACGCCTCACCGACAACGCCAACGTAGAAGCCCAATGGGGCCTCAGTTGGGGGCGGTAAGGAATTACGAATTACGAATTAGGGAACGAGTGGCAAGTCACGCGTGATAAGCGTGGAGCGTAGAAGACAGTAACAGCAAAGCGGCTCTAGGATAAGGCATCCCTGGAGCCGCTTTGCTGTTTTCCGTAATTCGTAATTCGTAATTAGTTTCTGGTCGGCTCCGAGATGTCCTGGAGCACCTCGCCTGTCTCCGTGTCTTCGCTGCTGTCCTTGACCGCGATGTCGCCAATGGAGAGCACGCCTACCAGCTTGCCCTCCTCTTTGCCGTCCTCGGTGACCATGAGGCGGCGAATCTGCTTCTCGGACATGAGGCGGCGCGCCTCGTCAACGTCGGCGTCGGGGGAGATCGTCACCACGTTGGGAGAGAGGAAGTCCTGCACGGAAGCCTCGTATGGGCCGAGCCCTGCCGCCGTAACGCGAATCGTAATGTCCCTGTCGGTAATAACGCCCCGCAACTCGCCATCTTTCACCACCGGGATGATGCCCACGTCGAGGTCGCGCATCAGTCCTGCCACGTCGCCTATGCTCGTGCCAAAGGTGACCGAGTCGGGGTCTTTGGTCATTATTTCGCTAACTTTCATGCTAACTCCTTTGAGTGTAGGGCGCGTACAGCCGCGCCCAATCTTACGCTTGCGTATAACGCCACGTCAGCAGCGCAACAATAGGCAGGTGCACAACCCGTGCCAGCGACTGTACTAGAGCCTATATGCCAGGTGCCACTTGTCCGGTACCAAGCCCCCCTCTGTCATTCTGAGCCCTTCGGCTGCGCTCAGGGTAAACTCCGCGAAGAATCTCAAGAAGGTAGTACAGGTAGGCTGTTGAACGATACGTACTATGGTGCTGACGTTCAACGTATGGGTAGGAGCAGCATCTGAGATTCTTCGCTACGCTCAGAATGACAGGGTCCACCTCTGGCTGCTGTCGTCCAACACCTTGCAGATTTTCCCACCTTACCCCTGCCTGACTGCCCTCCGGCTAACCTCCAAGCAGGAAGTTAGCGGCCAGGGTGCCCAACAACAGCACGAACATCGCGACCGAGCTTACCAGCGCCTGCTGCCTGTAGACGCCACCACTACCGCCTGCGCCCACGGGAGATGTCCCAGCCTTGGCATCCGCCCGCTCGGCGCGTACGGCGCTACGCATGGCCGCGTGGTAGTACAAATAAGCCCCCGCCAGCACCAGGCACAACTCTACAAACGCGCTCAGCCAGGGCACCATCCACAGCCCCAGGCCCAGCAGGGGCAGGTTGCCCGCGTTGCCCGGCATCACCGGCAAATCGGGGCGGTGCACCAGCAGGTCGAGCACCCAGTGGGAGAAAACCATGAAGCCGATAACAAGGCCGTTGCGCCTGCCCCACGCAATCGCCGCCACCACCAGGGCCACCAGGCTGATAGCCAGCGCCCCAACCAGCGAATGCGAATAAGGGGCACTGATGAGCAGCTCGCCGTAGCCCACGCCACCACCCGTGGCCGAGCTAAACCCCTCGACACCGGCAGCGTATAGCCCCAGGAACACCACGTCCAGCAGGCTCGTCGCCAGCATAAGCGACCAGAGCGGCACTTGAGGCTCCCGCGCCTTCACCATCGCCCCCAGCCCAAAATGCCCCGCTAACATCTCTCCCCCTTCGGAAGTTATGAGTGTTGAGTTATGAGTGTCGAGTTGAAAAAGCTAACTCAACACTCATAACTCGTCTAATCTCTGCGCAGGGTCTTGCTGCGCTCGGCTATGCTGACGTACCTGGGCGTCTTGTCGTTCGGCTTAGGCCAGCGCAGCCGCGAATCGAGGTAGCCCATCACCACGATCAACAAAAGCATCGAGACTATAGTTACCAAGTCAGCACCCCTTCTCATTTTAGATTTTAGATTTTGGATTTTAGATTGAGGAGAGCTTCAAGCAATCTAAAATCTAAAATCGTCAAGTCCAGTCTTCGATCGGGGCGATGACGATCCGGCCCCGCTTCATCTCCACTCGCTTGACCACCGACTTGATCGCAGGGACCAATAGTTCGCCGGTGGGGTCGGTCACGCCGGGGCCGCGCACCACGTACACGTCGTTGGCGGTAAGAGTGAGCACGTCCTGTATCTTGCCTATGTGGCGGCGGTTCGTGTCGTACACGTCCAGCCCCTCTATCTGGTAGAGGTAGTACGCGCCCCTGGGCAGCTTCTTGGCCTTCTCGATGGGCACCAGCACCCAGCAGTTCTTCAGCGACTCCACGGCCTCGGGCCCGTCCACCCCCCTCACCTTGAGCAGCATCTGCCCCTTGTGCACGCGCGTGGTCTCGACCTGGAACGGGGTCGGCTTTTTAGGTGTGGTGATACCGTGTGGCGAACGGTTGCGGGGGCGCAGGTCGGGCCGCCTGCTGGGGCGGTTGGACGAGGCATCTCCGGATGCGTACTCAAAGGGGGCGAGAATAACCTCGTCCATGCTGGCGAGGCGTTCTGGGAACTCGGTGTGGATGTTGACTTTCATCTCCCCGCGCACGCCGAACGGGGCTACCACCTGGCCGAGGATGAGGTGATCCGGGACCTGGGGGGCTGAGGAGGCGGGGCCGGGCTGAGAGGCAGCGTCGGGCGTAGAAGGAACGTCCTCAGGGGCAGGGCCACCGGCACCGCCCTTGCGCGTAGCAGATTGCTCGCCCGACGAATCGACGCTCATGTCACCCCGCGCGTAGGAGCTACTCTATCTCAAGCACGCCGCGCTTGCCCTCGCGGGAGGCGGCTGCGTTCACCACTGTGCGCAGGGCGCGGGCGATCTTACCCTCGCGGCCTATGACCTTCCCCTTGTCCTCATCGCTCACGTGCAACTGCACGCGCACGATGTACTGGCCCTTGTGCTCGCGCACCTGGACCTCGTCGGGGTTGTCCACCAGGTTCCTGGCGATGTACTCTACCAGTGTCTTCATGGCCTACTCTCAGGAGAGGAACACGTAATTCGTAATTCGTAATTCGTAATTCGTAATTCGTAATTACGTGTAACGTGTTAGCTTGTGTGGGTGGTGTTGCTGGCGGTATCGCCGGTCTGGCCGCCGGGGCCTGTGCCGGTGAGCATCGGGTCGGAAGCGGTCTCGCCCGGGAGGGCTGGGGCCATGGCCTCGGCAAGGGAAATATCCTCGCCCTCGACGCCGGAGGGGGCCACGCTGGCACCCACGCCCGTGACGCCACCCGCACCCGCCTCTATAGGCTCGTCACCACCGCCGGGCGACTGGGCGGCCATCTCGTCCTCGGTACCCAGGGGGGCCTGCGCGGCGGCTGCGGCTTCGGCGGCCACGCGGGCGCGCTGGGCCTTCTTGGTGAGGGGAGTAGCGGCCTGGGTGCCCTGGCGCACGGCCCTGTTGTACTGCTTCACGAGGCTAGCCACGGCGTCGGTCGGCTGCGCGCCCTTCTGCTTCCACTCCTCGTAACGCGTGACGTCGATATTGATGGTAGCAGGGTCGGTGAGCGGGTTGTAGCTACCCAGCGACTCGATGAAGGCACCATCGCGCGGGGCGCGAGCATCGGCCACGACGATGCGGTAGTGCGGTTGCCTGATAGCGCCCATACGGCGCAGCCTGATCTTGAGCATCTGTCTGTCTGAACTCCTCTATGTGTGCGTGCGATATCGGGCAGTGTTACAAAAGCCCATCTTTAGCAAGGTACCGGCGGAAAGCCTGCCTGTTATTATACGGGATTTGAGTACTAGCGTCAAAC
The DNA here is from genome assembly GCA_036389075.1 of Chloroflexia bacterium. Classification (GTDB taxonomy): domain Bacteria; phylum Chloroflexota; class Chloroflexia; order QHBQ01; family JADMIH01; genus JADMIH01. Next base: position 7,099 of record DASVQO010000074.1, read on the forward strand.
GTACTTTCGCCCAAAGTACTATGGGCACCAAAACTATTGCCACAAAACAAGAGAGCACCCTATCCTCTCGGACGGGGTGCTCTCCATCTAGGGCTGGAGTCGGTTAGTCCAGGTACTCCTTCAGCTTCTTGGTGTCTTGCGACCCGCGAAGCTTGGTGAGCGCCTCGGCCTCGATCTGGCGAACGCGCTCGCGGCTCACGCCCAGCTCGTCGCCAAGCTCGGCCAGGGTGCGGTTGTAGCCGTCCTCCAGGCCGTAGCGTAGCTCGATCACGCGGCGCTCGCGGGGTGTAAGGCCCTCAAGCATGTTGATGACCTCCTCCTTGAGCAGTTGCTGCGAAGCCGCCTCCGAGGGCGCAAGCGTGTTGCGGTCCTCGATGATGTCCCCAAGCGAGGCGTCTTCCTCCTCGCCGATGGGCATCTCCAGCGACACCGTCTGCTGAGCAGCACCCACGATCTGGCGTACCTTGTCGGGGGTGATGTTCATCTCGGCGGCTATCTCGTCCGCCAGGGGCTCGCGCCCAAGCCGCTGTTGCAGCCTGTGCGACACCTGGGTCAGACGCCCCACCGCCTCCACCATGTGCACGGGCAGGCGGATAGTGCGGCTCTGGTCCGCGATGGCGCGGGTGATAGCCTGGCGTATCCACCATGTAGCATAGGTCGAGAACCTGTGCCCCTTGCGATAGTCGAAGCGGTCCACCGCGCGCAGCAGGCCGAAGTTGCCCTCCTGTATCAGGTCGAGCAGCGATATGCCGCGCCCCGCGTACTTGCGGGCCACGCTCACCACGAGGCGCAAGTTGGCTTCGATCAGGCGGCGGCGGCTTGCGCGGCCCCGCATGTCCTCGGCCTTTAGCTTGCTGATCTCCTCGTAACTCAGCGGGTCGTCCCCGTCCAGGCGCTCCTGCGCCCTCTTACCCTTTTGCATGCTTATAGCCAGCGCGATCTCTTCGGTGGCCGAAAGCAACGACACGCGGCCTATCTCGTGCAGGTACATACCCACCGAGTCCTCCGCGCTCTTGTGCTCGACACCCGCCGCACCCTCGTAGTGCAGCAAGTCGTCCTCTTCAACCCCACCTATGATGGCCGACTGGCCTGTATCTAAATTCATAATATCGCTCCCCTCTACAGCTAAACCTATTTCCGCTATTTCAGGTTCGTCGCCGTCGAAATCGCGAATATCAAGCTCCAGCTCCCCAAGTCCGAGCAGTTCGAAATCGACATGCTCGTGTTCGGAGTCGCCGTTATGCTGGGCATCACCGTGCAACTCGTTATCGCCGTGGATGTGATGCCATATATCACGGTTATTTAGTTGCCATCCTTTCTCTTTCTCTCGCGAGAAAGATCGTATAGTTTGCACCGGGATCTCCAAAGTTCTACTCTACCTCCAGGCAAGTGCTTCCAAGTAATCGTCGTTCATGAATTACGCGTCACGCACGCGGAGAGCCGCGAAAGCTGATAATTTCTTGCAATCAGATCTAATTTATTAACTCGTAATTCGTAATTAGTAATTCGTAATTGTTATCCGCACCGGCTGTGCAGAGGTAGGGGCGGTGAACGAACCTACCTATATATATGACGTTTCGACGTCACTTTAAGTTTCACAGCGCAGAGCTTGCACGCACGAGAGCGCCGGCACCGGTAACAGGACTTGCCCGGAAAGTTAACCCTTCCAAAGACTATAAGGCGCGGTTCCCAGTCCTGGGTCCGCGCGCTTATTTTCAGCCCAAGTTAACCCGATTTTTCGCTCAATGACATTTCGCCTCTAAACTATATTTGTATCAGAAAACCGGCAGCAAGTCAATAGCTCTAGCTTAAGGTCGGATTAGAAATACTCCTTAAGTCCTAATACCCGTTCCGGATTTGGAATTTCGAATTGCGAATTTCGGATTTAGTGGCCCCTATTGGACGTAGCATTAGATGTGGCCTTGCCCAGCGAGAGTGTCAAGTCAGCATAAAACATGCCAGATAGACCAGAGAATGTCGGCGCTGAGTCAAATCGCACCCGGCGGACAGGAGCACAGCCCCAACTATACAACGAGCGAGCGCCCCTTTCCATTCACAGCCTTCGCAGGCGCTCACAGCAAGCATACCAGCCCCAGGGCACCAAATGCAACAGAATTACATTAATATCTTATGAAGAGATAAAGCAGCATCCTGAGAGGAATAAGTACGGTTCACCGCAGAGACGCAGAGAACGCTGAGGGCACGCAGAGATTTGGATTGTTTAGTAAAGAGCAAGGACAATATCTTACAGTACAGTGCTGCCCCAGTAAGAATAGCCTCAATACGTCTCTGCGTACCTTTGCGTCCTCTGCGCCTCTGCGGTGAACCGTTCTTATTCTTGGCGCGCTCTTGGCGCCCTTGGCGTCTTGGCGGTTCCGTCTCTTGCCACCCGGGCGAGGTACTGTGCTATAATTTTGGCGACTGACGACAAGGGAGGGGCAAAGAGATGGGGGAAGCTAACAGGGTCAAGGTAGCGGCTATACAGATGCAGGTGGTGTCGGGCGAGCCGAAGGAGAACATGGTGCGGGTCGAGCCGATGCTCAACGAGGCCGCCCGCAACGGTGCCCAGGCCATGCTCCTGCCCGAGTTGTGGACCACCGGCTACTCGCTCGAACGCTTTGAAGAGCTTGCCGCCCGCTACGGCGCGGAGACGTTGGAGTTCCTGCAAGGTACGGCACGTCGGCTGAACATCACCATTGCCGGTGGTTCGTTCGCTGAGCGGCGGGAGGATGGCGTCTATAACTCCAGCTATTTGATAGCGCCTGATGGTGAAGCGCTGGGCTACTACAGCAAGGAGCACCTCTTTCCGCTGCTGAGGGAGCCTGAGTACCTGCGCCCCGGTATCCCCGGCAGGGTGACACGGACGGCGCACGGAGCGTGGAGCACGCTCATCTGCTTCGACATCCGCTTCCCCGAAAGCTCGCGGGAGCTTGCATACGGCGGCACTCAGGTGCTGTGGGTGCCCGCCGAGTGGCCCCTGGTCCGCCTGGAGCACTGGCGCACCCTGCTCCGGGCGCGGGCGATAGAGAACCAGCTATTCGTGGTCGCCGCCAATCGCACCGGCGAAGGCGACAACAACCGCTGGGCCGGGCATTCGATGATCATCGACCCCTGGGGCAACATCCTGGCCGAGGCCGAGGAGCAGGAGTGCGTGGTCATGGCCGAGCTAGACATGGGGCTTGTGGAGGAGGTACGCGGGCGGATACCCTGCTTCGAGGTGCGGGAAGAGGTAGGGGTGTAGGGCCGGTACCACAACCCTGCACACCATGAGACGTAGAGAGAAACTAAGAAAAGCCGCGATGCTCGAGCACTTCCGCTCGCAGGAAGGCCCGGCTATACACCTGTATCTAGAAGGTGCCAGCAGTGCTGCTATTGAGGCTGTGGTACGTGAAACGTCCCTGGAACTGGGTTACCACTTCGTTGTGCTCGATGGAGAACAAATCCCGGACGAGCCTACTCTCTTGCGCGAGCTAGCCAGGGCTTACGACTTCCCAAAATACTACGGCGACAACTATGAACGCCTGGGTTGGGACGGCGCTAACGACTGGCTAGGCGACCTGACGTGGCTTACGGGCCGGCCTAACGCGCATAAGGTTCCAGGTTTCTTGCTGTTGTTTCGAGAACCCCTGCCCTTTTTCAAAGCGGACGCTACCGACTTTGCCTTGTTCCTGCGCATAGTTGACGACGCTGCGGCAGTTCATCGCGAGACCGGAGTGTCCTTTCACATGTTAGTCGGCCCCTTGAGTCACAAGGCGGAATCGCTAATCAGCCTGGTCGTGACCGATTTCGACATATGCCCCTATTTGAATGAAGACCAGGAAGCCGGGTCTTCCTAAGGCGTCTTAGCTTGTGAGTACTCTGCGGGCGCGAAGAACACCAGCAGCACCAACTCCTCCTCAATCGAGTGGAACCGGTGCTCTACCTCCGCCGCCACAAACACCGCGCTACCCGCCCGCACCGGCCTCTCCTCCCCACCAACCCTCACCGTAGCCCGCCCGCTCAGCACGTAGTAAAGTTCGTCCTCCGTGTGCGGCTTCTGCCCGTCCACCCCACCCGCAGGCAGCACATATATCCCCGCGCTCATAGACGACTTACGCAGAAACTCAAGGTAAGGCCGTGCCGCCCTGCCCCGCTCGTCCAATAGCTCCTCTAGCTCGAATGCTTCCATATCTTTTATCCTCTTGGCGCGCTCTTGGCGTCCTTGGCGTCCCTTCGGCTGCGCTCAGGGCATGCTTTGCGGTTCCGTCTCTAAGCCGTCCCCCGCGCCAACTCCTCCGCCACGAGTTCGCGCCGGAGGTACTTGCCTACGCCGCTCTTGGGCAGGCTCTCGCGGAACTCGATCCTGGAGGGCACTTTGTAGGGGGCCAGGCGCTCGGCGGCGAACTTGACCAGCTCGCGCTCGGTGGCCTCCACGTCGCCGTTCAGCACCACGTACGCTTTGACGATCTCCCCCTCACCCCGCTTTACGTCGGGCACCCCCACCACCACTACTTCCTGCACCTTCTCGCTCTCGTACAGCGCGTCCTCCACCTCGCGGGGGTAGACGCTGTAGCCGCCCACCAGGATGAGGTCTTTCTTGCGGTCCACAACGTAAAAGTAGCCCTCCTCGTCCATGCGCGCCATGTCGCCCGTGTACAGCCAGCCCTCTTCAATAACGGCTGCCGTCTCCTCCTCGTGCCCCCAGTACCCCTGCATCACCTGCGGGCCACGCACCGCAAGCTCTCCCACTTCGCCCGTTGCTAGAGGCTCCCGCGTGTCCGGGTCCACAACGCGGGCCTCGGTGCCGGGCAGCGGTAGACCTATGCTACCCGCTCTCCGCTCTCCGTGTATGGGGTTGCAGTGGGTGACAGGCGAGGCTTCGGTCAGCCCGTAGCCCTCCACCAGCCGCGCCCCCGTGACGCTCTCGAACGCGCTTGCCACCTCCACCGGCAGGGGGGCCGCCCCGCTGATGCACACCCGTATGGAGCGCAGGTCAAACCGGGCCGACAGCGGGTGGTGGGCGATGGCGTTGTACATCGTGGGCACCGCCGGGAAGATGGTGGGCCGGAAGCGCGCTATAGCCCTCAGCACGTCTTTCATGTTGAAGCGCGGCAGCAGCACAATAGAGGCCGCCACCGAGATCGCCAGGTTCATCACCACCGTCATGCCGTAGCTGTGGAAGAAGGGTATCACCCCCAGGAACACTTCCTTGCGCTCCGGCCGCGCGTCCCACACCCACGCGCTCATCTGCAACGCGTTGGCTACCACGTTCCTGTGGCTCAGCATCGCGCCCTTGGGGGTGCCCGTGGTGCCGCCCGTGTAGAGGAACAGCGCGGTATCGTCGGGACCGGCCTCGGAGCGCGCGTACTCGGTTGGGCTGTTGCGAATCAGGTCGGTGTAGAGGTAGAGGCCCTCGCCCTGCGTTGGCAGGATGACCCCCTCCCGCCGCTCCTTCACCGTGAGCATCAGCGACATGAGGGGCGAGAGGTAGTCCTGCATGGATGTCGTCACGATGCGCTGTAAGGATGTCTCCGGCACGATCTCTTGCAACCTCGGCACCAGTACGTTCAGAGCCACCACCGTGCGCACGTCCGCGTCGTTGAACACCTGCCGCAGCTCTCGCGAAACGTACACCGGGTTGAGGGGTATCGCCACGGCACCCGCCTTGAGCGCGCCGAACAGGGCGACCAGGAACTGCGGGCAGTTAGGCAGCAATATGGCTACCCGGTCGCCCGGCTGCACGCCAAGCGCCTGCAAGCCCGAGGCGAAGCGGTTGGCCTGCTCGTCAAGCTGCGCGTAGGTCAGGCGGCGGCTGAAGAAGATGGCGGCGACGTTGTTGGGGTAGTCGCCGGCCGTGCGCTCGAAGAACTCGTGCAGGGTAAGCCCCGGCACCTCTATCTCAGGAGGCACCTGCGCCTCGTAATGGCTCCGCCAGGGGAATGCCGGGTTAGCTATCTCTTCCGCATCAGCCTGCGCGCCTGCCAAGCCGTCTAGGGCGTCAGACGCATTTATTTCAGTGTGTTGTGCGTTCATTCGTAATGCGCTCCTACCTCTCCTACCGGGATTGTATGCACGGGCAACATGGTTGTCAAGGCAGTGCGGGTGTGTTATCGTGACGGCTGAACGTACGACCTGGGGGGAGCATGGACCCGGACCTTAGCATCGTCATACTTAGCTGGAACGTGCGCGACCTGCTGGCGGGCTGCCTGCGCTCCCTGCCCGAAGCCGCCGCCCGGTGGTGGCCCCGAGCCGAGGTGCTGGTGGCGGACAACGCCTCCACCGACGGCAGCGCGGAGATGGTGCGCCGCGACTTCCCCGACGTGCGTCTCATGCCCCTACCCCGCAACCTCGGCTTCTCCGGCGGCAACAACGCGGGCATCATGCGAGCGCGAGGCAAGTACGTGCTGCTGCTCAACCCCGATACGCTGGCCCTCCCAGGCTCAATCGCTAGCATGGCGGCGTACATGGAAGCGCACGAGGAGGTGGGGATCGTAGGGCCGCGCCTGCTCAACCCCGACGGCACCCTCCAACCCTCCAGGCGGCGCTTTCCCACCCTCCTCACCGCGCTCGTGGAGTCCACCCCGTTGCAACGCTGGCTGGGCAACACGCCCGCCATCCGCCGCTTCTACATGCTGGACGTGCCGGAGCGCGATGCGCAACAGGTAGATTGGCTGAGCGGGGCCGCCCTCCTGTGCAGGCGCGAGGCCCTGTCGCAAGCAGGGCTGTTCGATCCCGGCTACTTTATGTTCAGCGAAGAGGTGGACCTTTGCAAGCGGGTGAAAGACGCCGGTTGGGAGGTCGTCTACAGCCCCAACTCGGAGATAGTGCACTATGGCGGCCAGAGCACCGCCCAGGCCGTCGCCGCCCGCCACATCGACTTCAACACCAGCAAGGCCCGCTACTTCCGCCTGCACGAAGGCCGCACCATAGGCAGGTTGGTGCGCCTCTACCTCCTGGCCACCTACGCCGCGCAAACCGCCTCCGAGGCCGCCAAGTGGCTGTTGGGGCACAAGCGGGAGCTTCGCGCCGAGCGGCTGCGCATGTACGCCCGCGTGCTCAAGAGCGGTCTGCGGGAGCGGCGTCCCAGGCGTAAGCGCGCCGACGTGCTGCTCATTACCGGCGAGTACCCGCCGGCACAGGGCGGTGTGGGCGACTATACCTGCAAGCTAGGCAGCGCGCTCGAAGTCTCAGGGCTGCGGGACCGGGTGCTCACACGCCCCGCCAAAGGTGCGCCCGCAACCGACAACGCTGACGCGCCCGCGCTACCAACCCGGCCCGGCCCGTTCCTCTCCGAGCGGATTGGGTTGCGCGCGGTGACAAGGGCGTTAAGGGCCACCGGCGCTCCCATAGCCCACATCCAGTACCAGACCGGCGCTTATGAGATGCGCCCCACGGTAAATCTCCTGCCCTGGCTGCTACGCCTTAAGTGGTCCGGCGCTACCGTGGTGACCTTCCACGACGTGCGGGTGCCTTACCTGTTCCCGAAGGCGGGGCCGGTGCGCGAGTGGGCCAACCGCCTCATGGCGCGCGGCGCTGACGCCTGCATCGCCACCAACCCCGAAGACGCCACACGCATAAAGAGCTGGGGCGTGAAGCGGCTGGAGCTTATACCAATAGGCTCCAACATCTCCAACCACCCGCCCCCTGGCTACGACCGGCATGCCTGGCGCGAGCGGTGGGGAGCCACCGAGGGCACTACGCTCATGGCCTACTTCGGCTTCCTCAATAGCTCCAAGGGACTGGACGACCTGTTAATGACGCTCTTACGCCTCCGGGACCGAGGCGACTACCGGCTGCTCATGGTCGGGGGCGGCCTCGGCTCCAGCGACCCCACCAACCGCGCCACGGCCTCGCGACTGGGCGAAATGGCCCGGCAGTTGGGCGTAGAGAGCAGCCTCGTCGGGACCGGCTACCTCGAACCGCCGGAGGTATCGGCCGCCCTCCTCTGCGCCGATATGGCCGTGCTCCCCTACGCCGACGGTGCCTCCTTCCGGCGGGGCAGCCTGCTGGCGGTGCTCGAACACGGCCTGCCCCTGGTAACGACCGAGACGAAATTCGAGTTTCGAAATTCGGATTTCGAATTTGGGGGGAGTTGGCCGACGTTGGTGGATGGGGAGAACGCTCTGCTGGTGAAGGTGGGAGACGTGGAGGGGCTTGTGGAGGCAGTCGCCAGGCTGGCCGGGAATGCCGAGTTGCGGGAGAGGCTGGGCAGGGGCGCGAAGGAGCTGGCGGGGTTCTTTAGCTGGGCGGCTATCGCGGAGAAGCACGCTCGGCTGTACCGGCGGCTGCTGGCTCTGGAAGCTGGGGGAACCTCAGATAATTACCGGCTATAGTATATAATTATTTGTATCGCGGTCAATGGACACTTGCACTATGTGGTATGATATTGCTGTCAGCTGTCGCCACCCTGGTATTTGCAAGGCAGCATCGGCGCGCTGGCACAAACGCGCCTTGGTCACGTGAATCTATGTAGCTCGTGTGCGGACCGCACGGGCGAAAGTGTCAGGTGAACCATGACATCTTTATCCCTGGGCGGCAATGTTGCCGCGAGAAGCGAACGCCGCAAGGACTCGTGGAACCTTCCGCCGGCGGGTATAGCGGCGGTCTATTTCGTGCTGTCGGTCCTCTGGATACTCCTCTCCGACCGGGTCGCCGCCTCCATCTTCACCGACCATGAGACTTTTGTGTGGGTGCAGACCTACAAGGGCTGGTTCTTCGGAGCGTTCACGGCGCTGCTCCTCTACTTCCTGATCAAGCGCGCGGAAAGCGTGCAGGCCGAGTCCGAGCTACGGTTCCGCACCCTCGTAGAGCAGATCCCCGCGATCACCTACGTAGCAATCCCTCACGGCGGCGGCACCACGTATATGAGCCCCCAGACAGAACTGCTCCTCGGCTACGCCCCCGAGGAATGGAACAGCACCGCCGACATGTGGCACCGGCTGCTCCACCCTGCCGACCACGACCGCGTCGCCCAGGAGCTTGACGAGACCTACCGCACGGGCAAGCCCTTTAGCACCGAGTACCGCATGCGGTCGAGGGACGGCCGCACGTTCTGGTTCCGCGATGAGGCCACGCTAGTTCGCGACCAGGCAGGCGAGCCGGTGCGCCTGCAAGGCGTCATGGTGGACATCACGGAGCGCAAGACCGCCGAGGAAGCCCTGAGCCACGAGCGCGACTTCTCGTCCACTGTGCTGGAGACTACGGCCAGCCTCGTGGCCGTGCTCGACCGCGAAGGCCGTCTTGTCAGGTTCAACCGCGCGTGCGAGCGGCTATCAGGTTACTCCGCCGCCGATGCGAATGGTCGCAGGCCGTGGGACTTCCTACTACCCGCGGAAGAGGTAGCAAGCGCCAGGCAACAGTTCGAGAGTGTCCGCGATGGAGAGGCCATCGAACCATTCACCAACCACCTGGTTTCCAGGACCGGCGAGGCCCACCTGGTGCAATGGTCGGTCAGCCCTATTCGGGACGCCGGGGGCGCGGTCGAATACATAGTGGTCACGGGCGCCGACATAACCGAGCGCGAGGCCAACGAACGGCAGCTTCAAGAGCAGGCGGCCCTCCAGGCGCGGCTGTTGCGCGAGGTAGTAACGGCCCAGGAAGCGGAGCGCCGCCGCCTCTCGATGGAGATACACGACGGGCCGCTACAGTCGCTGGGCGTGTCGTTGATGGCGCTGGACCGCGCCACGAAGCGTGAGGAGCGCGGCGAGGGCGAGCAGGCATTGCGCGAGCTACAGAGCCTGCGCGAGACGCTGGCCAGCACGGTAAGCGAGGTGCGGTCGGTGCTGGCGGACCTCAGCCTGGAACTGCTCAACCAGTCCGGCCTGGTACCCGCCCTGAAAGACCACGCCGACCGTTTCTCCGAGATCACCGGCATCGCCGTCAGCGTGGACGACAACCTGGGAGAGCGCCTGCCCGGCCACCTGGAGTTGATGGTCTACCGCCTCGCCCAGGAGGCGCTATCGAACGTCAGAAAGCACGCCGACGCCACCCACGTCGAGATAAAAATAGAGGCCCAGGACGGCCGCCTCATTATGAGCATAGCCGATAACGGCAAGGGCTTCGACACGAGCGGCATCGAACAGGGTAGCAGCCAGCCCGGCGAAAGGTTGGGCCTCGGCTCCATGCGAGAGCGCGTGCAGGATGCAAGGGGCGAGTTCATCCTGCATTCTAGCCCCAACGCGGGCACCCGGCTCACCTTCGTGGTGCCGTATAAAGACGTTTAGCCTGTATCGAGTTTGCCCTCGTAAGGCAGGACCAAAACAAAAGGGGCGGCTACATAGCCGCCCCTTTTGTTCAACTAACGCCGGGTCTACCAGCGTCCGCCGCCACCGCCATTGTCGCGGTCGCCGCCGCCACGCTCGCCACCAGGGGCAGGAGCAGGGCCAGCCCCCGGTCCGCCGCCCGGGCCGCCAGCAGGACGAGGACCTCGGTCCCGGTCCCCATAACCGCCACCACCGCCACCTGGGCGAGGGCCGCGATCACGGTCGCCGTAACCACCGCCACCGCCGCCCGGGCGAGGTCCTCGGTCCCGGTCGCCATAACCGCCGCCACCGCCACCGGGGCGAGGGCCACGATCGCGGTCGCCAAAGCCTGGGCGGTCGCCTCGGTCCCTATCGCGGTCGCGAGGGGGCGGCATCTCGCCGGTCAGCACCGCCTTGCGCGAGAGGCTGATCTTGCCCTGGCGATCCACGTCAATCACCATCACGTTGATCTCGTCCCCGATGTTCACTACGTCCTCGACGCGCTCCACCCGGTAGTCGGCAAGCTCCGAGATGTGCACGAGGCCGTCCTTGCCCGGCAGCACCTCCACGAAGGCCCCGTAGGGCAGAATGCGCACCACCTTGCCCAGGTAGATTTCGCCTACCTCGGCCTCCTTGGTCAGCCCCTCGATCATGCGAATGGCCTTCTTGGCGCTCTCGCCGTCGGTGGAGGCCACGAGCACGGTGCCGTCGTCCTCAACGTCGATCTTGGTGCCGGTCTGCTCGGTGATGCCCCGGATGTTCTTGCCGCCGGGGCCAATCAGCGCGCCGATCTTCTCGGGGTTGATCTTGATGCGCAGGATGCGAGGGGCATATATGGACAGCTCGGCTCGCGGTTCGGATATAACCTCGGCCATCTTGTCGAGGATGAACAGGCGAGCTTCGCGCGCCTGCTCGAACGCCTCCTCCATGATCGCAAACGCCAGGCCGGAGGTCTTGAGGTCGAGTTGCAGGCCGGTCACGCCCTCGCGGGTGCCCGCCACCTTGAAGTCCATGTCGCCCAGCGCGTCCTCTATGCCCTGAATGTCGGTGAGCACCTTGTGCTGCGTGCCGTCCTTGCTCTCCACGAGGCCCATAGCGATACCCGCCACCGGGGCCTTGAGCGGCACGCCAGCGTCGAGGAGCGACAACGTACTGCCGCACACCGAGGCCATCGAGGAGGAGCCGTTGGAGGACAGCGTCTCGCTCACCACGCGGATCACGTAGGGGAAGTCCTCTTCCTTGGGGAGCACCGGGATCAGCGAGCGCTCGGCCAGGGCGCCATGCCCGATATCGCGGCGGGAGGGGCCGCGCCCGCGCCTCGCCTCGCCGGTGGAGAAGGAGGGGAAGTTGTAGTGGTGGATGTACCGCTTCTTGTCCTCGATGCCGAGGCCGTCGAGCATCTGCTCGTCCGCGCCGGTGCCCAGCGTGGCGATTGAGAGCACCTGCGTCTGGCCGCGTGTGAACAGGCCGGAGCCGTGGGTGCGCGGCAGCACGCCTACCTCGGCGGTAATCTCGCGGATGTCCCTGGGGCCACGGCCGTCCGGGCGCTCCCCGCGCTCCAGTATGGCGGTGCGCACGTTCTCCTTGAGCAGCGCGTCCCAGGCCTTCCCGGCGGCAAGCTCAACCGTATTGATTTCGTCCAGTGCGGCCTCTCCCACGAAGTGATTGACCGCTTCCTGGCGTAACGCCTCAGTAGCAGCCTCGCGAGTCACCTTGTCGCTGGTCATCGTCTCGGTGCGCAGGCGGTTGCCCAGCCAGGCAGCCATGCGGTCCTGCAAGCTGGTATCGGGCACGGGAGCTGTCCAGTCGCGTTTCTTGGGCTGCGCGTCTTCCACCATCTGCCGCTGTAGCTCGACAACGGGCTTGATGCCCTCCTCCCAGCCAAAGCGCACAGCCTCGAGCATCACGTCCTCGGGCAGTTCGTTGGCCCAGGCCTCCACCATAGACACGGCGTCCGCGGTGCCCGCGATGGTAAGCTCAAGGTCCGACTTCTGTAGCTGTTGCGCGGTGGGGTTCAGAATGAACTCACCATTCATATAGCCGACCTTGGCCGCGCCCACCGGGCCGTTGAACGGCACCTCTGACAGGAGCATGGCGGCGGATGCGCCGATGATGGAGAGGATTTCCGGCTCGTTCTCCTGGTCGCTGGAGAGGGTGGTGATAGTCACCTGTATCTCGGAGCGCCACTGCTTGGGGAGGAGAGGGCGGATGGGCCGGTCGGTGAGGCGGGCGGTCAGCGTGGCCGTCTCGGTGGGGCGGCCTTCCCGCTTGATAAAGCCGCCCGGAATCTTACCGGCGGCGTACATGCGCTCTTCGTAGTCAACAGTCAGGGGCAGGAAGTCGCGGCCCTCCATCGCTTCCTTCGCGGCGACCACGGCGGCCAGTACAATGGTGTCGCCGTAGCGCACTGTGCAGGCACCAGACGCCTGCTCTGCGAGCTTGCCTGTGGCAATCGTAAACTCGCGTCCGCCAATCGTTGCGGAATATACCTTGTCTTCTCTCACGAAACGTCTCCTAATGTGTGCCGCCAGCACCGGATTGTGCGGCGGGCCAGCTAAAGTGAATGATACGCTACCCGTTCAGGCTTTCAGGCAAAAGTGGTGCACGTGGCGTGCCATGCGTCATGCGTCATGCGGCATGCGTCTGACGGCAGATAGCAGAAAGTTGCCAGCCCTGACTTGAGAACTGACAACTTGCTGCTGTAAGCGGAGTGCCTATGAATTGGTGCGGGTCGCATCGCGCAGCCCGAGGCGGGAAATGAGGCTGCGATACCTGTTGATGTCGTTCTTAGCGAGGTAGCTAAGCAAGCGGCGGCGGCGGCCAACCATCTTGAGCAGGCCCCGGCGCGAGTGGTGGTCGTGCTTGTGGGCGTTGAAATGCGCCCTCAGGTCGTTGATGCGGGTCGTCAGGATCGCTACCTGGACCTCAGGGGAGCCGGTGTCGGTGTCGTTTACCTTGTAGTCGCTGACAATAGTCTGCTTGCGCTCTGTCTCCAGTGCCAAAGTTCTAGTCCTCCTATGCGCCAACCACGTGCGCCGTAATTCATAAGCTTGCTGCTATTAATATCGCGGGGAGGCGATTTACTCACGCCTCTTTTGCTCTCCGCCATTCATGGCAATACCCAGAATTATAGCACATCCGCATGCGCGCGGCAAGGCCGATTCCCGCAACCACGACCGGTTGAGGCGGCCGGCTATGTAGGCTCACCGCGGCGATGCCCATATTGTTGCAATACTGCCAGCCATAAGTGCCGCAACCATTAGTCCGCCCGGCGAACCTGGCACAGGTATGCCCGGTGCGGGACAGAGCCACTCACCGGGTCTATCGCGTCGTTGCCGATAATAAGGTTGAAGTTGGCCCCCTCCGAACTGAACGGATCGTAACGTGGTAGGCCAAGCTCCGGGCATGCCTGCCACCAGCCGTGCTGTCCGCAGACCACATTCGGCGCAAGCGTGTCGTTCAGCTTAGCACGCGCACGGACGCTACCTCCCGGTGTCTCAATGTGCACCCAGTCACCGGGGCCGATGCCGCGCTCGCTCGCGGCCAACGGGTGCAACTCGACCTCCGGTTCGGGAGAGAGCCGCCGCAGGCTCGGCAGCGCCCGGTGCTGCGTTTCGCAAAATAGAGCGTGCTTGGCGCAGGTGAGGACCAGCGGGAAACGCTCGGCCAGGTCGGGCCGCGAGGCCGGACTGACCAGCGGCTCTTCATACTCAGGCAGAGGCTGGTAGCCATGCTCCAACAACGTCTCGGAATACAGCTCAATCTTGCGCGTCCGGGTGGCGAAGCCCCTGGGCACCTCGTCCGCCCGCTCGGCGAACTTGCGGTATCGCGTCTGAAGCGGCAACCGCACCCCGCCCGGGTTCTCGTGTAGCTCCTCGAGAGACACGCCGGAGGGCTGGAGCTGGTGGCGGTAAGCGGCCTGGATATCGCCGTCCCAGAAGTGAGCGCCCAGCCCCAGGCGACACGCCAGGTCGAACACGAACTCGGTGTCGGAACGGGCCTCACCACGCGGCTCGACTACCCTCGGCCGCAACTGCACCGTCGCTTGCGCGTCGGGGCTTATCTCGAAGCCGATCCTTAGCGCCTCGCGCTCGAAGGAACTGGCAGTCGGGAGCACGATGTCGGCCAGCTCGGCTGTTGGATTCATGAAGAGGTCGGCATGGACGTAGAAGTCCAGCGCGGTCAGGGCCTCACGCCCGCGCCTGCTGTCGGAGTGAGCCAGGAGCAGGTTGGCCCCGAACCCCACGAGACCCCGCACAGGGTAGGGCTGCCCCTCCAGGATCGCCCGGTATGTATCGTCAGTGGTAACATGCTTCCACCGGGCCGGGCCGAGCGGGCGCTCCCGGCGGCCAAGCGCGCGCTCGCTCTGCGCCGCTGGCATCAACTCCTCGCCGGCGACGGCGGCGGTGGGCACGGCTGCGAATAGGACGTTGCCCCCTGGGGCGTCGAAGCTGCCGGTAAGCGTGTAGAGCTGCGCGATTGCCCGGGCTATCTGGGTGGAATTCGTCTGCATCTCGACGCCACTCCACGCATAGTAGGCGACGGGCCGCGCTTCCCAGAGCAGCCGCGCAGCCCCTTCTACCTGGCTGCTCTCGACGCCGCAAATGGCCTCCACCCTCTCCGGCGTGTAGCGTCCGCAGAGTTCCGCCACGAGGTCGAACGCCGGGCAGCAATCGACCTTGCCTTCCGGGGTCTCAATCGCGAACGTGCCGAACAGGGCCGGCGCAACATTCTCTCGGTTATAGCCCCCGGTGGCTGGATCGTAGCAAATCGGACCACCGTTTATCTCGTCCCAGGCCACGTACCGTTGCGGGCTGCCGCCTGCGGAGAGGTCGCTTTCGGTCAGAAGACGCCCGTTGTCCGCGCGCACTAGGAGCGGGCCGTTCGTCCAATCGCGGATGAAATCGCGGTCGTACCAGCCACGCTCGATCATGACGTGGGCGATGCTGAGGGCGAGAGCGCCATCGGTGCCCGGCCGCACCCGCAGCCAGAGGTCGGCCTTGTTGGCAGGTCCAACCCGCCGCGGATCGACCACAATCAGGCGCGCCCCGCGTCTGAGCGCCCCCGTGGTGGCGACCGCGTGGGAGAGCCGTGCGTTATTGGGGTTGTAGCCCCAAAATAGGATGCAGCCTGCCTGCTCGATGTCAGGCATGTAGACGCCGGGAACGCCCGCCCCGAAGGTATACTGCGTGGCCTGGAACCGCCCCCACCCGCACAGCTCCATCGCCCCGCACAGGTTTGGACTGCCGAACGCGTTCATCAGGCGCTGAATCCAGGCTACCGAGTCGTCCGATGCCGACGTTGAGGGAGAGGCCACGCTGAAAACGACGCTCTCCGGGCCATTCTCTTCAGCGATTGCCCGTAGTCGGGCAGCAGTCAGGTCGAGCGCTTCGTCCCAGCTAATACGCTGCCAGCCAGGGTCGGGGTCGCCTTTTGGCCGGGTCCGTTTCAGCGGATAGAGCAGCCGGTCGGGGTGATAGACGAGTTCCGGCGCTGCCCTCCCCTTCGCGCAGAGCGCCTTGCCGGTAGGGTGTGACGGAAGCGGCTCCAAAGCGATGAAGCGACCGTTCTCCACGACAGCGGTCGAGCCGCATCGTGAGACGCACATGGCGCAGTAACAGGGAATCCGCTGGCTAGACTGCGTGTCTGCTAACATCGGGGTGCCTCCTTTACTGTACTGCCAACCGGCGGGGGACTGCCTATTAGCACCTGGCAAGAGTGCAACATGAACGGAGACGCGAGAGTGAGGCAGGTTCCGTCCCAGGCTATTATTGCGCCTATTATAGCGCACCATATTAGAGCATACCACCACTTCAGCTACCTTACACTAGCCTACTCGGAAGCTAAGGACCTCCACTATGTGTAAAGAGGGTCACTATAAGCCATCTTAAAAAGGACAGTGCAAGATCTGAGCGCCGAAAGGTGGCTATTGTCATTTCGAGCGCAGCGAGAAATCTCGTCCCTCAGTACCCAAAGAGCCCCGTTCCTACTCCTCCTACTCCGCAGAGCCTCGTGAGAAAAGGGGAACATCCTGGTGTAGGACGAGATTTCTCGCTGCGCTCGAAATGACAGAGTGGGGCGGTGGGTGCCGATTTCGACTATCCGGTTTTTGAGATAGCTTCTAGACAAGGCTCATGTAGGTAGAGCACAGGCACGTAAGCCCGCGACTACGTGAATATGTGCTGGAGGAACCGCCGGAGCGCACCACGTAGAGACCCAGGGTTGTCCAGCCACACAAAGTGCCCCGCCCCCGGCAGCAGCACAAACTCCGCACCCGGAATGTGCTCCGCCACGCGCCGCCCGCCCCACGCAGGACGTGGGTCGGCCTCGCCGTGAAGCACGAGGGTGGGCACCCGCAACTCCGCAAGTCTCCCCGGCATATCGCCCTGTTCGGCAAACCGCTCTCCGTCCGGCCCCAGCACCCGGTTTACCTCCCAGTTGGCTTGCACGCCCTCCACAAGCACGCCCTCGGCAAACTCGCGAGCGTTGGCGCGGTCCAGCATCTCCGCCGACCACGCCCGAACGCAGTACTCGCGGTTGGCAGCGGCAGATACGTGGCCCTGGCCGCTTACCAGTAGCGATCGAAGGTCCGCCAGTTGCTGTCTCTCCTGCGCGGGGACGAGCGCGCTCATGTTTGCGTTGAACTCCTCCCGCCAGCCTGTGTATATACCCACGCCCGACACGTAGACCATGGCCCGCACCCGCCTGGGGTGGGCCAGGCAGTAGGCGAGAGCCAATGTGGCCCCCCACGAGTGTCCGAGCACCACCCACCGCTCTACGCCCCAGTGTTCGCGCAACGCCTCGAGGTCGGCCACCGCCGCATCCACCGTGTAGGGTGGCCCTCCCGACGACCTGCCACATGCGCGCTGGTCGTAGCGGTACACTGTCGCCAGGTCGTCCACCATCCCCGCGACAGGCCCCATGTAGTCCCACAGCCCCGGCCCACCGTGCAGCATGACGAGCGCGGGCCCGCCCCCCTGCCGCGCCGTCCAGAGTGTAGCGCCCGGCACGTCTACGTACTCTATCGTGTCTGCGGGATTGCTCATGGCGACTGCAATGTAATGGTCTCTTTGCCCTGCAACCTGTCGCGTATCCTGCGAGCAATCTGCTCCATGTGCGTGGCGTTGTGCACGAAGTCCATGCCATCGGTGTTGATGGTGAGCACGGGACAGAGGTTGAAGCGGCTCGCCCAGTCCTCGTACAGCTCGTTCAACTGGGCGATGTATTCAGGCTGTATCGCACGCTCGAAGTCGCGGCCACGCAAGGCGATGCGGCTCAAAAGCGTGGGCAAAGAGGCTTGCAGGTAGACCACCAGGTTAGGGGGCCGCACGATTGTGGTGGCAAGCTCGTAGAGGTCGTAGTACGTCTGCCAGTCGGCCTCGGACATGTTGCCGCCGTTGAACAGGTTGCGGGCGAATATCTCCGCGTCCTCGTACACGCTGCGGTCCTGTATCACCGAGCCGGGGCGGTTGAGGAGGTCGTAATGGTGCCGCAAACGGCGCGACAGGAAGAAGACCTGCGAGTGAAAGCTCCACCGCTGCATGTCCTCGTAAAAATCGCTCAAGTAGGGGTTCTCAGCGACCGCCTCGTAAAACGGCTCCCAGCCCAAACGCTCGGCCAGCAGCTCCGTCAGGCTCGACTTGCCCACCCCAATATTCCCCGCCACTGCGATGTAGTACTTCATGCTG
>DASVQO010000075.1:0-7266 GCA_036389075.1 Chloroflexia bacterium
CCGGGGACCCCGTCCCAAATCAGCAATTTCTTCAAGGACGATCTTTGCTGCCTCCCGTACTCGCAGGTGATCCCGCCGACGTGTTGTTCGTAGCCTGGGCCGATGGCATGCAACAGGACCAGATGCTCCTGGCAACTAATATAAGCTCTCCGCCCTTTCAACCTATGAACCCCAACCCCGGTTGGAAGACAATGCTGAGGCCCGCCCTTGCTAAAGTAGACCACTGGGGACACGTTTTCCTGGCATGGACCGACCCTGAAGGAGCCGTCTATCTCGGTAGCTCGGCAAAGGACTGGACTACAAGCCTACTCATCGCGCCTCCCGGTTCGGCACAATTTGGCCCGGCCCTGACGTACGGTAATGATCTCCTCTTCATTGCCTGGAACAACAAGGGAGTTACCTGGATTGCAGCTCTCGACAGAAGCCTGCATGTCGTTTCTACTTACGCCACCGATGAACCTATGTTGCTTTCCCAGCCCTCGTTAAGCTGGGACGATAGATTCGGCAGCCTGTATATACTTTCAGGATGGGACGGCCAGAGCGTTCCTGAGATGGTCATAGCGTGGTCCGAGGACAATGGAAAAACATTTAAAGTTATAGAAGATCCTCCGGCGAAAACCTGTTTCGGACCGCCATCTCTCGTGGTTATTGACTCTACTTATTACATTGCCTGGGCTGACGATAACACGGGGAATCTTCATATTGCTACGGCCAAAATATTAAACGAGTACCAAATCACCGAGTATGATGCCCCGTGTCATGAAGGAGGACCGGCGCTGGCAGGTAGCTCCGCCGGATTGGCGGTAGGCTGGACGTATGGAGCGTCCCCACAAGATCCTCACAGGCATCAAATCGCTATCGGCACCCCGCCACTCTCGTAGAATCGGCAGGTAAGCCTGTCCAACTCTCGGCAGGCTTACCTGCGGTCCTTTTCGCGCTACGCTAGTATCAGGCCCCGCCTGAGCTATCCGCCGGCACTTGCGCCTGCCTGTTGCGCTCCGCTTTTGCCCGCTCGTACAGGCGCTTGCCCTCGGCCATGCGCTCTTCCTCCTCCTGCGTCTCCGTCAGCAGGGGCGGCACGGGCACGGGGCGGTTCTTCTCGTCCAGGGCCACGAATGTCAGCACGCAGGAGCTTGTGTGCACCTTGCGGCCCGAGGCGGGGTTCTCCGCGTCCACGGTGACGCGCACCAGCATGGACGTGCTGCCCACGTACTCCACCTGGGAGGTAATCGTCACCAGGTCGCCAATGAACACCGGCTCGAGGAAGCTCATGTGGTCCAGCGCCACGGTCACCACCTGCCGCCCGCAGTGCCGCATGGCCGCCACGGCAGCGCCAATGTCCACCAGCCGCATAATCGACCCGCCGTGCACGTTGCCCATCGGGTTGGCGTCGTTGGGCAGCATCACCTGGCTGATGACGCTATGGGAGGCCGACATCGGCCTGGGGGTGAGAGGGGGCGGGTCTCCGAAATCGCGCCTGCGGAATGTGGCGGGGGGTGTGGTTGCCATTCCAATTTGCTCCTTTTCTTGCGTGCTCTGACCGTTCCTGCGTACTCGTATTGTACCTTGTGCGCGGGTTTTGTGCTCGCTTACCGCGAGCCTACGGGCCGGTGTCGAGCCGCTTCAGGAGCAGGATGCGCCTCTCCGCGCCGCCCGCCAGCCACACAGGGTACGCCGTCTCATCGATCTGTTCGTAACCTGCCTGGGGCACTTCGCTAAACAGGTACACAGGGTCGAGCACCGCCATGCCAGGCATATCGGACACCGTGGCGAGGGCCTTCTCGCGCACCAGCTTCTCACCCTCTTCATACAGGTGCCAGCCGATCCACTCGAAGCCCGCGTTGATATTGTGGTGCGCGACGCCGCTGTCGGCCAGGGTTTCGGCACGATACCAGCGTAACCCCGAAAGCGCCGCTACGTCGTGCATGCCGCCCACGCTGAACAGCGCGATAGGCGCCATAACAGCCCACCTCCACCAGGCGGGCGCGTGAGAGGCGCGCTGCAATATTCGTAGCGCCATGATGATGACCAGCGGCAACACCGGCAATAAATAGCGGTCGAAAAGAGAGTTAGGGAGCACGAACGTTATGGGCACCAACAAACCGGCTAGAACGTAGACGAGGGCAATAGGGCCGGGCTTCATCCGGCCTCGCAGAGCCTCAAGGCCGCGCCGGACTGCTCCGGCAGCCCGTGCTATGGAACCGACCAACAAGCAGAGTACAAGAGTCCCAGCTACGTTCAACCCCCACCACACCGGCTCCGGCACGAGGGCCGGCCTCGAATACAAGGGTGTTATCAGCCCGGTGGAGACGATTATGTTGCCGACCGGCAGCACCCCAGGATCGAGCGTGGACAGTACAACCACGAAGGGGGCCAGCAAGCCGAAAGCTACAATCGATAGGCGCAACGGCCGGCGCAGGAACAGCAAGGGCAAAAGGCACAGGCCGAGCATGGCGACCGAATAGGTTATGGTCAACAACTTCGTCAGGAGCAAGCCTACCGGGTTAGCCAGCGCACCCCGGTTTACATTCTCAAGAGCAATGGAGATCAATTGCACCGGCTGAGACCGTTCCCAGACCGTAAAACCTACCACTGCAAGCGCGGGAATGAACGCGACCATGAGCGCACGCCGCCAGGACCACTCCCGCCGCAGCCACATGTATGCAAGTACGGATACACAAGCGAGAATGCCGAACTGCCGGTCCAGGTAAGCCAGGGCGCACGTTATGCTACCCAGCATGAGCCATCCCTCGCGTACCCGTTCCTGCTTGAAGGCCAGCACAAAACAAAGCAACGAGGCCAACATCAAAGCGACAAAGGTGACATCTGTCATGAAGGTGTAGGACAGGTAAACGTACATCGGGTTGCAGCCCAGGAGTGCCACACCAAACAGGGCGTAATTGGGGCCGATGTCGAACTGCCTCAGCAGGAGATAGAAAATACCCAGCCCAACCAGGCTCGCGACCAACGTAGATATTGTGAGAATAGTAAAGCTGAAGCCAAAGACGTAGGCAAACAAGGCTCCCCAGGCCACGTGGCTGATAGTGACGGTCTGCGCCCACTGGGGAGGTCTATAGTTCCAGGCGAGGAGGTCCTGCACGGACCGCGCGTACGCCCAGTCGTCGTTTATGGGGTACGTGCGAGTGGGGTTTACCAGCAGCAACACGATGGCAAAAGAAGCGGCAATCAGCCCCAGGTTCGCAAGGTCTCTGCGGTGGCTCAAGACCATACTCAGGAGTCGACCCGACCTGACTTCCGAGATAACCGGCGCTGTTACGGTCTGCATGTCCCTAATTATAGTTCAACTACAACTCAGGCGCGCGGTCCCACACACCCCGGTTGAACCTGTGCCTGGCCCACGCCTTTGAAGTGTCTACCTCCGGCATGTGCCGCTCGACCAGGCGGAGGGTGTCCTCGATGAGCGAGTGCAGTTCGCCCACGCCCTCTACAGGCCCCAGGAGGAAGGCGTTTCTCAGGCGGGCCGCCAGGTCAGCCGGGGCGATACGAAGCTCGGCTGCCACCCGTTCGGTCCACTTGAAGGTGAGGTGGGGCAGGTAGGTGCGGTTGAGGGCCAGCAGCACCAGCAAGATGTGCCTTTCGGAGACCGAGATGTTTTCGTAGAGGGGTATCAGCTCGCCGCGTGCCGCCGCCATCTCGCGCGTGGCCGCCGGGATCCAATCGAGGTACTTGCTCACCATGCGCCAGGCAAGCTCGTCCGGGTAAGCAGCGGTACGGGCGCGCCACTGTTCGATCAGCTCCGCACCGTAAAGGGGATGAGAGCGTCGCACCACCGAAATCATATCGTGCTTGGTCAGGCCGGTATCGTAGCGGTCTATGACATCGGCAAACCAGGTCTCGGTACCCTCCACCGTGCGGTGGCTCATGTCGATCTTCACGCCGCGTATGTCGAAGTCCTCCGCCCACTCGTTGCGCTCGTCCTCGAACGGGTAGAGGTTCCAGAGGTTGCCCCCGGCCTCCGCGACAGCCGCGATACGTTCCTCGTCGGTAGGGGAGCGGTCCCAAAAAGCCACTATCTCGATATCCGAGTACCGGTCCGCGTAGCCGCGCGCCGCCGACCCGTGCACAGCCACGGCACGCACCGCGGGATTGCCGCCATAAGCCGGTGCTATACGCCGCGCAAGCTCAAGCCGCCACTGTGCATGTGGGTTCATACATTTGCCTCAGAAGTGCCAGGTGCTGAGTGAGCCGGCCTACCGTAGCTGGTGCGTGAATGCAAGTACGTTGGGATGGCGGGAGGCTGGTGGCCCTTGTCATTCTGAGCGTAGCGAAGAATCTAAGGTACTGCCTATGCCTACATGTTGAACGTCATCACCATTGCCCATTCGTTCAACAGCCTCCCGTGACCAGCTTTCTTAGATTCTTCGCTACGCTCAGAATGACAGGGGGCGGCCTGGTTCTGTAGCAGATGCTGTGCTACATGCACGCACCGGTTTCCTTAGTCCTGAGTGTTCAGTCCTCATCACTCACAACTTGACTATCGTCACGCCCTCGCCGCCTTGTTCGACGGGGGCAGGCTCAATCTCCTTGACGACGGGGTGCTTGCGAAGGTACTCGCGCATAGCCTGGCGTAGCGCGCCGGTGCCCTTGCCATGGATGATGCGGATGAAGGGCATACCAACCAGTGTCGCGTCGTTCAGGCGTTGGTCGAGGTCCTCCAGGGCTTCCTCGGCGCGCCAGCCACGGTAGTCGTACTCCAGCCGGGGCGTCTCGGCGGGCATCGCGGGCGTGTTGTAGCTCCTGGACATGCCGGCGGACGCAGCTTCCCTGGCGGCGGAGGCAGCCGAGGCCGTGCGCCTGAGCGACAGGTTGGCCACCGGCACCCGCATCTTGAAGGCACCCACCTGCACGTCCACCTGCCCGCCCGCATCCGGTGCGGTCAGCACCTCCCCCTCCGAGGAAAGGCTCTGCACGAACACCATGTCACCGGGACTGAGGACGTGTGGCTTGCCCTGCTCTCCCGCCCTGGGGGCCTTCGACGGCTGGGGGCGGTGCCGCGCCTTCTTTTGGGCGTTGGCCTTGCTCCTGAGCTCGCGCTCCATCTCCTCGGCGCGCACCTGGGCGTCCTTCACCCATTGGCGGGTCAGCGTCTCGTCCGAGGTAGCGGTAAGCCCCGCCTCCACCCGCGCCCGAAGCTGCCGAAGCTCCGAGCGTAGCGTCTCAAGCTCGCCCTCAAGTTGCGCCCGGCCTTCCTCGGCGGCGCGCGCCTTTAGCTCGTCGGCCTCCGCCAGGCGGCGGTCAAGCTCCTGGCGGCGCTGGTCAAGCTCGCGGCGGGCCTGTTCCGCGGTGCCAAGCTCCGACTTCGCCGCCTCGCGCTGCGTCCTGATGTCCTCTATCAGGTCCTCTACCCGCTGCGACTCGGGGTCGATGTAGCGGCGCGCCTTGTCAATCACCATCGGGTTCAACCCCAGGCGGCTCGCGATGGAGAAAGCGTTACTCTTGCCCGGCACGCCTATCATCAGCCGGTAGGTAGGGCTTAGCGTCTCGACATCGAACTCCACCGAGGCGTTTTCGACGTTAGGCGTGGAGAAAGCGTACGCCTTAAGCTCCGAGTAGTGCGTGGTGCACACCGCCAGCGCACCTATGTCGAGTATCGTGCTGATGATGGCGCGCGCCAGGGCCGAACCCTCCTGCGGGTCGGTGCCCGCGCCTAGCTCGTCCAGCAGCACCAGCGTGTCGCGAGTGGCCCGGCGCAGGATGCCCACGATATTGGACATGTGCGACGAAAAGGTGCTCAGGCTCTGCTCGATGCTCTGCTCGTCGCCAATATCCGCGAACACGTCCTTGAAGACCACGGCCCGCGAGCCGTCCTCCGCCGGGATGTGCATGCCCGCCTGGGACATCAGCGTGAGCAGCCCCACCGTCTTGAGGGCGACCGTCTTACCCCCGGTGTTGGGGCCGGTAATCACCAGCATGCGGAACCTGCCGCCAAGCTCTATCGTAATCGGCACGACCTTGCCGGTGAGCAAAGGGTGGCGGGCGTTCTTGAAGTACAAACCCCGCGGATTTTGGATTTTAGGTTTTGGATTTTGGATTTGGTCGGGCTGACCGTCTTGAGAGGGCCTGGGCTGGGTGTGAGTTTGGGGGCGGCGCTCGCGATTATCTATGGGGCGGGTGGGGTCGGGGCCTTTGATGCGGGGTTCTACCAGCTCGGGCTCTCTCGCGTCAATGGCTATGCTGTAGCGGGCTTTGGCGAGGGCCAGGTCGATGTCGGCCAGGATTTCGACGTTGGTGCGTATGGCGTCGCCCTTCTCGCCAATCAGGCCGCCTAGCTCGCGGAGGATGCGCTCTATCTCCTGCTGCTCCTCGAGCTGTAGCTGCCGCCACTCGTTGCCCAGGTCCACCACGGCCAGCGGCTCCACGAACAGTGTGGACCCGGTGTTCGACTGGTCGTGTACGATGCCCTTGAGCATGCCCTGGAAGTCCCGCTTCACCGGCACCACGTAGCGTCCGTTGCGTAGCGTGATAATCGGCTCCTGGAGCGCCCGCCCCGCCGCCTCGGACGAGATAAGCTGCTGAAGGCGCTGCATCAGGCGGTTGTGCGCCGTGCGTATACCCACCCGTATCTTGCCCAGCGTGGGAGAGGCCGAATCGAGCACCTGCCCGTCCTCGCTGATGCACCGCTCTATCTCCTGCTCCAGCTTGGGCAGCAGCGTCAGGCCGTCCGCGATGAAAGCCAGGGTGGGAAGCTCGCCGCGCTGCTCCGCCGTGCGCGTGATGACCCCGTGCAGGATGCGGGAGGCCCGTAGCGTATCGAGCACCATCAGCACCTCGCCAGGGTCGAGCACCGAGCCAAGCTCCGCCCTCCGCACCATCTCGCGGATATCGCGCGCCCCGCCGAGCGTCACGTCGGGCCGTAAGGACAGCAACCGCACGGCCTCGCTTGTGATGCGCTGGTTGCGCCGCACCTGGGTGATGTCGGTGAGCGGCACGAGTTCGAGCGCCACCGCCTTGCCCGCGCTGAACGAAGCGTAGGAGGCAAGCCGCTCGCGTACCTTGTGAAATTCCAGCGTGTGAAGGGATTTATCGTTCAATGTCTTTCCGGTTCCAGGCTTCGGGCACAATAAAGCTACAGTACTGCATACAGTCAATTATACCATTGGGGCCAGCCTTGCCGTATGCGACGAGAGGTGTAGTTTAGGGCTGTGTGAAGGCGAGATAGGAGCATAAAGACGACAGGCAACGAGTGTGGCCGGCATGGACGCCCTGTGGCTAAAGCCACGGGCTGGGAAGTAGCGAAGTCTCCTG
>DASVQO010000076.1:0-28493 GCA_036389075.1 Chloroflexia bacterium
ACCCGCAGCTACCCCTGGCACGTCTACGCGCCCGCGACGGGTTGACCGAACTGCGCGTTACGGACTTGCGCTTCTCCCCCTCTGAAGCCGGCGGATTTCTCAACGAGGTGATGGGCCTTGACCTCTCCGCGGAAGATATAGACGCACTGGAGACGCGTACCGAAGGGTGGGTCGCCGGCCTGCAACTGGCGGCGATTTCCTTGCAGGGCCATCACGCCCCCACCAGCTTCATCAAGTCCTTCACCGGCACCCACCATTTCGTACTCGACTATTTGCTTGAAGAAGTCCTGCAACAGCAACCCGAAAGCGTTCAGACTTTCTTGCTACGCACGTCCGTCCTCGAACGCCTGTGTGGCCCACTTTGCGATGCCCTCCTGCTCGACGCCTCTCCCCGGCCCGGGCAGGGGACCGCACTGCGCGCTGCTCCATCTTCCGGGCAGGATACCCTGGAATATCTCGAACGCGCCAACCTGTTCATAGTACCCCTGGACAACGAGCGCCGCTGGTACCGCTACCACCACCTCTTTGCCGATTTGCTGCGCCAGCGACTGCACCAGAGCGCTGCATCGTCCACACGCGATGGAAGCGACCTCGTAACGGAATTACACATACGTGCCAGCCAGTGGTATGAGGACAACGGCCTGGAGATCGAAGCTTTCCAGCATGCCGCTGCCGCCAACGATATCGAGCGAGCCGAGCGGCTGATTGAAGGGAACGGGATCCCCCTACATTTTCGAGGCGCGGTGATGGCAATATTGGACTGGCTGGCTTCGCTGCCGGTGGCAGTGCTGAATGCCAGGCCCTCGTTATGGTGGCGGTATGGCTCGTTGTTGCTGGTTAACGGCCAGACCACCGGCGTGGAAGAGAAGCTACAAGCTGCTGAGGACTCGCTGCAAGGAGCCGAGGCAGACGGCAAGACCCAGCACCTTGTAGGTCAAATCGCCGCCGCCAGGGCTACGTTGGCGCTCACCCGGTACGACGTGCAAACCATGCTTACGCAGTCGCACCGGGCATTGGAGTACCTGCACCCTCGCAACCGGTCTTTACGCGCCAACGCCTACTGGACGCTGGGGTTTGCCTACCTGCTCCAGGGCGACCGTGCCGCAGCCCGGCAGGCCCTCACTGAAGCCATAGCTCTCAGCCAGGCGTCGGGGCATGTCTTTACCACGATTCTTGCGACAATCGGCCTGGGGCAAGTACAGGAAGTTGACAACCAACTCTACCAGGCCGCCGAGACTTACCGGCACGTCCTGCAGGTGGCCGGCGACCAACCGTTGCAGATTATCGCAGAGGCCCATCTCGGCTTAGCGCGCGTGCTGTATGAATGGAACGACCTGGCTGCCGCCGAGCAACATGGGCGGCAGAGCCTGCAACTGGCGCGCCAGTACGACAAGGTAATTGACAGGTTTATCATATGCGAGCTGTTTCTTGCCCGCCTGAAGCTGGCCCAGGGCGACCTGGAGGGTGCGGCCGCCCTGCTGGCTCAGACCAGCCAGGCCGCCAGCCAGCAGAACTTCGTGCACCGCATCCCTGAAGTCGCCGCCGCGCAAGTGGTGACGTTGCTCCGCCAGGGCAACGTGGCGGCAGCCGCGCACCTCGCGCAGACTCACGGCCTCCCCATCAGCCAGGCGCGGGTGCACCTCGCGCAGGGCGACCCGTCCGCGGCGCTGGCGGTGCTGGAGCCATTGCGCCGCCAGATGGAGGCAAAAGCCTGGGAGGACGAACGGCTCAAGGTTATGGTCTTACAGGCGCTTGCTCTACATGCTCATCGCGAGAAAGACAGGGCCGTACAAGTGCTGGGTGAGGCGCTGGCGCTAGCCGAGCCTGGGGGCTTCGTCCGTATTTTTGTCGATGAAGGCAGTGCGATGGCGCGGTTAGTGGCCGAAGTAGCCGGTCGCGGGCTGCTGCCGGCTTATACGGGCAGGCTCATGGCGGCATTCGAAGCTGAGAAACAGGGGAGCGCGGGCGAATCTCCTCTCCGCTCTGCTCTCGCCTCGCAACCCCTGATCGAGCCACTAAGCCAGCGCGAATTAGAAGTACTGCACCTCATCGCCCAGGGGCTATCCAATCGCGAGATTGGCGAGAGACTCTTTCTTGCCCTGGACACGGTCAAGGGCCACAACCAGAAAATCTTCGGCAAGCTACAGGTCCAAAGTCGCACCGAGGCCATTGCTCGCGCCCGCGAGTTGGGCCTCGTTTAAGCTTACCACCAGGGCGGACCCAGACCTGGTATCGAGCATTGCCTGTAATGGCTCTATGAAGCCTACCCACGGCTCCTCTCGCAAGGTCCCCCGACAACAACACCCTAAACAACACTTTAGTGTCTATACCTGGCTGCCGCGTGCAGATATGCTACTTGTAGGTTAAGCAAGTGGTACGGACTGTCGTGGGCAGTCATAACAGGTAAGGACTAATGTCGAACAAACTCAACTCAGAAATTGATCCCGCCCGGCCCACAGTCTACCAGATCAGGATCAAGGGTCACCTCGGCCACCAATGGACAGACTGGTTCGGGGGACTGACCGTCACCCTGGAAGACAACGGCGACACGCTCCTATCAGGCCCTGTAGTTGACCAGGCCGAGCTGCATGGAGTGCTAAGAAAGGTGCGCGACCTGGGAATTCCGTTGATCTCGGTCAGCCCCGTAAAACCGGGCCAGGCATAGGGATCGGCAGGCCCGGCAGGCATCGGGGCACGGCGGGCGACCGTCACCAGGCGCAAGACGTTGCCGGTCCGGATGGGGAGGTGTGGAGGATATGAATACAAGCGTAAAGACGGATAGGCTGGCAGGCTTACTGTGGTTATTGTCAGCAGTTACAGGGGGCTTTGGCCTGTTGTCTATTCGGTCTTTCCTGATCGTTCCTGGAGATGACGCGGCGACTGCCAGCAACCTTGTGACTTCTGAGTTCCTATACCGGGCGGCAGTGGTCAGCGGTCTTTTCTCGCAATTCTTCCTGTTCTTTCTTGGATTGAGCCTGTTTCACCTGTTCAGGGAAGCACACAGACGATTGGCGACGGTGTTACTGGCCTCTGTTATGACTGCCGTTGGAATAGCTGTCGCCAACACACTGAACCACTTTGGTGTCTTACTGGTCTTGAGCCGGGCGGACTTCTTGAAAGCCTTCAGCACCGAACAACTTAATGCCCTGGCGTTGTTCTTTCTCAGGCTGGCAAACAGCGCCGGGCAGGGGCTCCTCGAAATGTTCTGGGCGCCATATTACGTGTCGTTCGGCCTGCTCATAATCAGGTCCGGGCTCTTACCAAAGATATTTGGCGTCCTGTTGATGGTCATGGGCGTTGGATTTGCGGTCAATGTCTTTGAAAAGTTCCTGTTGCCGGAGTTTTACCCGGCGTTGTTCACCCAGTTAGCGATGTTGGGCGGCGCGCTCGGCGGAATCCCCACCATGCTCTGGCTTTTGATCAGGGGTGTGAAAGTCGAACAGAGGCTTAACAGTAGTCTCTCAACTGCGTGATATACCCCATTGCATTGGGGATTGGTACGGACTCCCGCCTGAACAAATCAAACCTGGAGAAAACCCTTGAAAGCAATGGTATGGACGGCATACGGAGCACCCGAGGTCCTTCAACTCAGGGAGGTGGAAAAGCCGACCCCGCGGGACAAAGAGGTGCTGATAAGAGTTCGTGCCACGACCGTAACCGCCGGAGACATGCAGCTTCGGGGGCTCAAAGTCCCCATTCCATTCTGGCTCCCCGCGCGGATACTTTTGGGCTTCAAGAGACCAACAAGAATTACCATCCTCGGGCAGGAACTGGCAGGGGAAATTGAAGCCGTCGGGAAAGATGTAACGCGCTTTTCAGTAGGTGACGGGGTCTTCGCGGCCACCGGGATTAGCCTGGGCGCACACGCGGAATATAAATGTCGCCCCGAAACCGGGGTAATCGCCCTAATACCTGCCAACATAAGCTACGAGGAAGCTGCTGCTCTTGCTATGGGCGGCCTAGAAGCTCTGCAACACATCAGAAAAGCTAATCTCCAGTCGGGGCAAAAAGTCTTGATTGTTGGAGCAGGGGGAAGCATCGGTACGTTTGCGGTCCAGCTTGCCAGACACTTTGGAGCGGTGGTGACCGCTGTCGACAGCACGGGGAAGCTGGAAATGCTGCGCTCCATTGGAGCATCTCAGGTCATCGATTTCACGCGGCAAGATTTCACCAGGAGCGGTGAGACCTACGATGTCATCATTGACGTGGCCGGCAAGACTTCTTTTTCACGAAGTAAAAGAGTGCTACGGCAAAACGGAACCTATATTTCGGATTCCGTAAAAGCCGCGAGGAAAAGGATGCGCGATTTCGCGGCCCAGAGGGCTGAAAACCTGGCTCTCCTTAGCCAACTTATCTCTTCGGGCAAAATGAAAACAGTTATAGACAGGACCTACCCGCTGGAACAGCTAGCCGAGGCCCACCGGTATGTGGAAAGCGGCCTCAAGAAGGGGAACGTCATCATAACGGTGGAGCAATCATGATGAAGGCGGTTGTATACGCACAATACGGCCCGCCCGAGGTCCTTCAAGTCAAAGAGGTAGCAAAGCCTACCCCTACCGATGATGAAGTACTCATCAAAATTGAGGCGGTATCGGTAAATAGGACCGACTGGGAGGGACTGGTAGGTAAACCTGCGTATGCGCGAATAGGGGGGCTTCGAAAACCTCGCCGCCAGGTGCTCGGCTCGGACATAGCCGGGCGCGTTGAGATGGTTGGCAGGAACGTCACTCGATTTCAACCGGGGGACGCGGTATTCGGGGACATCCTGGGGCGCATGGGTGGCTTTGCCGAGTACGTCTGTGCTCGTGAAAGGGCACTGGCGCTGAAACCGGCAGGTATGACATTCGAGCAAGTAGCGGCCATCCCGCAGGCGGCGGTGATCGCCCTCCAGGGGATACGGGACAAAGGGCGGGTCAAGCCGGGGCAAAAGGTCCTGATAAACGGCGCGGGTGGGGGCACCGGCACGTTCGCAGTGCAGCTTGCCAGGTTGTACGGGGCCGAGGTCAGCGGGGTGGATAACACCGGCAAACAAGAGTTTATGCGCTCGGTGGGCGCGGACCACGTAATCGATTACACCCGGGAGGACTTCACAAGAAACGGGAGAAAGTACGACCTGATACTGGATGTTATCGCGTCTCGTTCCGTGTTTGCCTACAAGCGCGCGCTAAGGAAGGGTGGAAGTTATTTCGCTGCCGGAGGTTCTTTAGCCACAGCCTTCCAGATTTTGCTCCTGGGGCCGTTGATTAGCAGGACCACGGGCAAGCACATTCGAATGCTGATGGTGCGGCCAAACCTGGGAGACATGGTGTACATGACAGAGCTTTATGAAGCAGGCAAGGTCATCCCAGTAATAGACAGGCGGTTCACGCTAAATGAGGTCCCGGACGCGCTCCGGTATCTTGGAGAAGGGCGCGCAAAAGGAAAAGTCGTCA
The DNA here is from genome assembly GCA_036389075.1 of Chloroflexia bacterium. Classification (GTDB taxonomy): domain Bacteria; phylum Chloroflexota; class Chloroflexia; order QHBQ01; family JADMIH01; genus JADMIH01. The sequence continues at coordinate 5,433 of DASVQO010000076.1, forward strand.
TCGTTGTGGAACAGGATAACTGAACATGACACGAGGAGACTGATGAGAGCGGTTGTATACACAAGATATGGATCGCCCGACGTACTTCAACTCAAGGATGTAGAAAGGCCTGCCCCCGGAGACGGTGAAGTCCTGGTAAGAGTGCGCGCGGTGTCGGTGAACGCAATGGACTGGCACCTGATGCGAGGCAAACCTGCGCTGTCCCGTCTTGCGTTGGGGTTTCCAAAACCGAAGAACCCGGTGCTGGGGGCTGACATCGCGGGACGGATTGAAGCGGTTCGAGAGAACGTAACGCAGTTTCAGCCGGGCGACGAGGTATTCGGAGGCGTTGGTAGGGGTGGCTTTGCCGAGTACGTATGCGTTCGGGAAAAGGCGCTGCTATTGAAGCCCTCTAACGTATCGTTCGAGGCAGCCGCAGCCGTCCCCGTAGCGGGGGTGACCGCTCTGCAGGCCCTTCGGGACAAGGGGCAGATTCAGGCGGGGCAAAAGGTCCTGATAAACGGGGCATCCGGTGGGGTAGGTACGTTCGCTGTGCAGCTTGCCAGGTCGTTCGGCGCCGAGGTCACTGCGGTGTGTAGCACGCGCAACCTGCATATGGCTCGCAGGCTCGGCGCGGACCACGTCATCGATTATACGCAAGAAGATTTCACCAGGAGTGGGAGGCAATATGACCTAATTATTGATATCGCGGCCAGTCGTTCGGTATGGGATTATAAGCGCGCTCTGGGTCCCCGGGGAATCTGCGTTTCTACCGGGTATTCAACCATGTTTCACATGCTGCGGTCTATGGTGATGGGGACGGTAGCCTCGAAGACCGGGAGCAGGAAATTCGTTCGCTTCCTCGCGAAAATGTACCGAAAGGACCTGGTACTGCTGCAAGAGCTGCTCGAAGCGGGCAACGTGGTACCGGCGATTGACAGGCGCTACCCGTTGAGTAAGGTGGCGGAAGCAATGCGGTACTTTGGCGAAGAACACGCCCGAGGAAAGGTAATCGTAACGGCGGAACACGCGGGCGGTTGAACAACCCTAAGAGGTGGCCGGACCGCACGAGACAAAGTAGGCACAAGCCAACAAGGAGGGACCCGATGGACATTTACGAAGCAATATACACGACCCGCGCGATGCGGCGGCTGAAGCCCGATCCTATCCCCTACGATGTGCAGGCGCGCATCCTGGATGCTGCCATTCGCGCGCCCCACATAGGGGAAGGCTGGCGGTTCCTACTGGTAGACGACCCGGAGATAAAGGCCCAGTTCGCACCCCTCTACAAGCAGGGCATGGAGCGCATGATTGGCGCGCCACTGGAGACCTTTGTCGAGATGACGAAGGATGACCCGGTCATGGCGCGGACGCTTCGCTCGGGCATTCACCTTATCGACCACTTCGCGGAAGTCCCCTTGTTCCTGATCGGGTTCGGCCGCACGAAGGAGGGCAGTGGCATCTACCCGGCGCTTCAGAACGCGATGCTGGCCGCCCGCGCCGAGGGCATCGGCTCGACCCTGACAGGGTTCCTGCAGAGCTACTTCGCGCCTGAGGTGATGGAGATCCTGGGGGTGCCGAAGGACAAGGGCTGGTACATGCACGGGGTCGTTCCGATGGGCTACCCGCTCGGCAAGTGGGGAGTAGGCCATCGCAAGCCGGTCCACGAGGTGGCGGCACGCAACAGTTGGGAGGGGGACCTGGGCTTCACCGTGCCGGAGCCGTTGTGGCCCAGGTGATGCGGCGGTGTGAAGAACAGACGTAGAGGAAGCTACTGCCTCGGTCCAGCAGGAGTTCGCGTGAGGGGGTAGCTTCCTCTAGACGTACGCAGGCTCTGCAATTCTGCTACGCCCTGTAGAGGGCGCGGCCCCCGGGACCCTGGAGGTGACCGGGTTATGACACGCACGGTATCCCATGCGCGCGGCAAGTACTCACCGGGGTGAGGGTTGTCGCCCAGGCTAAATGCCGGCAAGAAACTCCAGCACGACCTCGTTGAACCTGTCGGGGGCCTCCATGTTGGACATGTGGCCGACCCCTGGCAGCACCACCTTGCGGGCACCGGGGACTCGCTTGCTCATTACGTCCGCGACCGCGTGGAAGTCCGGCACGTCGCGCTCGCCCACTATGGCAAGGGTAGGTACCGCTATGTCCTCCAACCGCTGTGCGGCAGGTGGGTCGGGGAGCAGGCCCGGATCGTCGTGCGTCCAATGCCAGCCCGAGTAGTGGGAGACTATTTCCACCAGGCGTTGCGCAACTTCGGGCCTCTCCAGGGCGGCTGCGAACATCGGGTGAGACAGCCAGAGCGACCTGGCGGCTTCAACACCTCCATTCCGCGCAGCCTCCCATAGCCCGCCAAGCGACGCCTCGTATTCGGGCGACCAGGCATGGCCCCACAGCACGGGGTCGGCCACGACGAGCGCACCAGCCATCTGAGGGTATGCTAGCACAAACTCGGTGGCGACGGCCGCACCCCATGACAGGCCGAGCAGGTACGCCCGAGTGCAACCCAGGTGGTCAAGCAGGCCCTTGAGATCGTCCGCGTGATAGAAGCCCTCGTTTCCGGGCGGGTCCGACCTGCCGTGGCCTCTCGCGTCGTAGCGTATCACCTCGTACTGGCGAGCAAAAGAGGCGGCCTGGTCGTCCCACATCCTCGTATCTAGGGAGAAGCCGTTCACAAGCACCAGCGGGTGACCCGTACCGGCTTTCTCGTAGTAGAGGCGCGTTCCGTTGACCTCCGCGAATCCTTCGACTTTGCTGGCTCCCATATTGTTCCTGTTGTGATTGGTCTACTTTGAACGTCTTTCGCGCTTATTATAGCTGACGGCTTGACTTCGCGACCTATGACAGCCAGCGACGCATCAGGCTCACCTGTCGCGAACCTGTACCGCTTACGAATTCGTGCCGACCAGTGCTGCCGCACATGCCAGGAGCATCCTGCCAGCAGGATGCTCCTGGCTGTGTAACTTGTGCCTTACCGGCGTGGCTGGCCTGTCCTATGGTTCCAGCCAGTCATCGAGCCAGAAGGTGTTCGCGACGATCTTGGCTGCCTGTCCCCTTGTCACGTTGTTGGAGGAGCGGAAGTAGGGCAGGCTGTTCGAGCCGCAGGATTCGCCTGCCCCGCCGCAAGGATAGCCGCTCATCACGCCGCGCCGGGCCAGTGGGTTGATGTAGTCGTAGAACGTGTGGCCGGGGGGCACATCGGCGAAGATCTGGTCGCCAGGCTCGTCATCGATGCCCGCGGCGTTGGCTACGATCTTCGCCAGTTGGCCTCGCGTGGCGTTGTTGGTGGAGCGGAAGTAGGGCAGGTTACCGGGGCCGCAAGCTTCGCCCGGGCCTCCACATGGGTAGCCGCCAATCAGGCCACGACTACTCAACTGCCCGATCCATCGCCAGAACGTATGGGTTGGCGGCACGTCGGCAAAGCTCTGGCCGCTGGGGGTGTCCTCGAAACCCGCGGATAGGGCTACAAGCTTTGATATCTGGCCGCGGGTGATGTTCGCGTTAGGGCGGTAGTAGGGGTAGTTGTCGGGCGGGGCGCACGGTTCGTCGGGGTTGCTACCGCAGGCGTAGCCGCCAATCACGCCCTGGTAAGCAAGGTTGGTAACGTAGGGGTAGAACGGGCTGCCGGAGAGCACGTCCCTCTGGCACCAGTGGCATGGGCCAGGAGTAGGGGTGGCGGTCGGCGGGGTCGGGGGCGGCTTGCACTTGCCCCTGCTGCCCGCGTTGTAGATACCCAGCACCTCACTTGAGGTGAGCGCGCGTCGGAAGAACTCGATCTCATCCAGGCTGCCCCGGAAGTAGGAGGTAGAGTTCGCCACGGCGTTGGGGTGGTGCCTGCCTATCCAGAGGGGGGCGTTGTTGCTCAGGTTGCCCAGGCGAGGGTTGAAGGTCAGCATGGGCACGCCGTCGACCCAGAGGGTGCCGCCGCCTGTGGCACGCTTCACAGTGGCAGCCACGAAGTGCCAGCCCGGGTTCGCCAGGCCGCCCTGGGAGGCAGCGATGTAGTTGGTCCAGCCGCCGGGCGGGGGCAACTGGTCGGCCATCTGGAGGCCAAGCCGGCCGTTGAACAGGAACATACTGTAGCCGCGCGGCGCGAAGTTGCGCCCGTCGAGGAAGACCTGGGTCCCGACCAGGGAGGCTACGGGTATGCTAATCCAGGTGTCGATTGTAAAGTCCCCGGTGCCCAGTTGCGGCGAATTCGAGGGCGGCATGACGGCTGCCCACTGGTTCTGCCCGTTGAAGTTCAGCCCTCTCGCCACTTTGCCCGGCACGTGGGCGGGACCGGCAATCTCGAAGGCGGTGGCCCCGAACACAAGCTCGTTGGCGATGCTGCCGGTCGTCTCGTCCAAAGGCCACCAGTGGGTCATGCCCGGCGGGGCGACCACACATGGCACATCGGGCGTCCTGGTGGCGGTCGCGGTGCGCGTGGCCGTGCGGGTTGGAGTGAGGCTTGCGGTTGCCGTGCGGGTGGGTGTGAACGACGGCGCGGGTGTGAACGTCGGTTCGCAGTTCACGCCGGGCGGGCAGGTGGGAGTCGCCGTAGTGCAGGGGACAGCGCCGCAACTGGTGGGAGTGGCGGTAAATGTCGGCTCGCAGGGCTGGGGGCAGGTTGTCGGCGTGGAGGTACTGCTGGGCCTAGGGGTGGCCGTCGAGGTCGAATCGACGGGAGGTTTCGTGGCCGTTGATGTGGGCTGCGGGGGCGGTTCCGTAGCCGTTGCGGTCCCTGTTGGGGTGGGCGAGGCACACTTGCCGGTGCCGTCAATGTCTACGCACGGCGTGGGCGTGGGAGACGGGCAGTCGCTCGAATTAGGCCCGCACGGTGTGGACGTGGGCGTGGCGGTGCCACAGTGACCCGGTTCGCAGGTAGGTGTTGGGGTGGCCGTGTCACAATTGCCCCCTACGGCAGGGTTACAGACGGGGGTAGCGGTGGCTGTGTCACAGGGCGTCTGGTGGCAGTCGGGGGTCGGGGAGGCAGTGGCGCAAACAACGCCGGGCTGGCAGGTCGGCGTCGCGGTGTTGTTATTGCCGTCAGGTATCATCCAGCCCTTGCTGGGGACGGCGGCGACCGTGTTAGCCGGGCCGGTCATTGCGGCCACTGCCGCCACCGTGCTGAGCATCGCAGCCAACATCAACAGGGCCAGCACAATGACCTGGACGAGCCTCGTGCGGGTCTCCCGAATAGATCCTTTGCTCTCCATCGCCCGTCCCTCCTTCGTACTACTTGCAGGCGAGGACGTGCCTCGTCGTAGTGTATCAAACACGAACTCAGCACGGATGTGGGTTATGACGAGGGAGGTATGTAGAGAGAACGATGCGGGAAAGCATCCAGGTGTGAGTAAGTGTAGCACACTGCTAATAACGAGTCAATAGCTTCTAAACATCTTGGGGGACTTGATACTTGATGGTTGTTGGAGGGGACGCGGAGGGGGTGCCCTGTGGCTGAAGCCACGGGCTGACAAGGGGCAAAGTCCCCTCCGGGGACTAAGAAACATGAGGGTAGTCTCCGCAGGAGACTTCGCTACTTGCCAGCCCGCCAATTCATTGGCAGGGAGACGTGGCTAGGCAATCTGCTGCCTTGACGCCCGGTTCCGGGGGCTCTGGCCCTCGGACGGTCTCCTCTCCCTAAGCGCGAGAACGGCGTTGGGCGATCAAGTACAACTCGTCCCCCAGCAGCAACCGGTTGGTGACTGGCAGAGACATATTCCTCAGCAGAGGCGCGAGGGGGTATAGCGGCTCGTGTTTGAGCCATTGCCGCCATACCACGGGTTCCACAGCCATCGTATGCATCGTGTAAACAGAGAAGCCACACTCATCGAGCAGGCGGGCCATCGTACGAGGGGTAAAGTAGTACAGGTGGTCGTTGGGGCCGATCTCAGACCAGTGGACGCCAAGTAGCCAGAATGAAAGACTGCGGATATTGGGCGTGGTTATCGACAGGAGGCCGCCGGGCCGTAGAATGCTTGCGATGCGCTGTAAGTATTGTCTTGGGCTTTGTAGATGTTCGATCACGTCCCACATGGTAACCACGTCGAAGTAGCCGTCCGGGTAATCGGCCGTGTCAAGTGTCCCGCAGTGTATCTGGCTTCCGGGCACCCGTGCGGCCGTAGCAGCGCCTATAGGGGAGCTTTCAACACCGTAGACTTGCCAACCGCGCGCCCTGGCGGCAAGCAGAAACTCGCCCGTAGCACAACCTACGTCCAGCAGGCGATTTGTGGAGCGGACGCCGTCGTGCGGCCCGAGGAAGGGGAACCAGCGCGCGTTGTTGGCGGCTTCATCCACTGAAGTGTGGCTGATGGTCCCGGCATATTCCTCCCAATAGTCTTCTGTGTACCGGCCGAAAAGATGCTCGGTCTTCCACCTGGGATTGGCGTAATACAGCCCGCATACGCTACATCGCACGATGGGGGTGTTGTATTTCCACAGCACAATCTTGTGCTCGCCCGATGGTGAGCCACAGACCTCGCAGGCAGCTACGCGCTCGTAGCGGCCATCGACCTGCTCCAGCGGTACCCTGCCGCAAGGCTTGAGAATATGTCTGTCTACGAGGCTCGCGACGACCTTTCGCACTCGCGCGTACGAGCCATCCGGGAGGGGAGGTACTTGCGTTACGATGGCAGCTATAGTGGCCCCAGGGTGTTCGCGCACGTAACTGACGACTGCTGCCTCGGCACCAGAGCATTGCGCGATATCACTGTCCGGTGGTGATACGCGGAACTGCAAGGGTGACTGGTCTACTCCATGTAATAGGAACCGGACGGTGTTAGCGACAGTCTGCCTGCGCGAGAGACGCCTGAGTAACTTCATAGGGGTACAAGTATAGCCGCCTTCCGCCGGGATGGCAAAGGCGACTTACTGGGGGAGATGAGGAGCAGGAGGCGGATAAGCGGGCAGGGTCTCTGCGCCAGGGAAGGGCCGGTCCGCAACTCCCGGCGAACCGGCCCTTCCCATTTTCTTGTGGCTGTCAGCAAGGTTTGGCGAAGCGACTAGGACGGCCAGCAGCGCGCAGGTGAAGATTAGCCGTAGCACCTGCGGGCGCCTGGTGGGCGCATGCACCAATGGGACACAATGCCACCCCCGGCTCTTACGAGGATGGCATTGTTGAACTATTGAGACTATGTACTCTGCTGTTGGCGTCAACAACCTAATATTCAGTGCGGGTCGTGCGCTGGAGCTACGGTTTGAGCACCACCTTGACACAACCGTCTTCCTTGTTGTCCATCAGTTCGTACCCTCGCGGCGTCTCATCGAGCGGTAACGTGTGGGTGGCGACGAAGCTGGGGTCTATCTCCCCCTTCAGGATGCGGTCGAGCAGCTCGTGGTAGTACTTCTGCACGGGTGCCTGCCCCATGCGCATGGTTATGCCCCTGTTCATGACAGCGCCGAAGGGCACGTTGTCGATGAGGCCCGCGTAATCACCGACGATGGACACCCTACCGCCGGTGCGGACTGCCATCATCACCTCTCGGAGGGCCAGCGGCCGGTCCGTCTCCAACTTGACTGCCTGCTTGACGTGGTCCATCACGCCGAGCAGACCGCCACCCGTGGCCTGCATACCCACAGCGTCGATACAGGCGTCCGGGCCGCGTCCGCCGGTCATGTCTTTGATCACGTCTAGCAGCAAGCCGTCCGTTTCCTCGAAGTTTACGGTCTCCGCGCCCGCGTCACGCGCCATCTGGAGCCTGTAATCGACCCGGTCGATGACGATCACGCGCTCCGCCCCAAGCAAGAAGGCGCTGCGTGTGGCGAATTGCCCAATTGGCCCAGCGCCCCAGATAGCTATCGTGTCGCCCGGCTGGATGTCGCAGTTATGCGCGGCAAAGTACCCGGTCGGGAAGGCGTCGGTTAGAAAGAGGACCTTTTCGTCCTCGATTCCGGCGGGTATCTTGAGGGGATTGACGTCCGCGAAGGGCACGCGGGCGTACTGGGCCTGGCCCCCGGCGTATCCGCCGAGCATATGCGAGTACCCGTACACGCCTCCCGTCGCGTGGCCCCATACCAGTTCTTGCTGCCAGGCGTTCGGGTTGGTGTTCTCGCAGCCTGAGAAGAGGCCCTGCTTGCACATGAAGCAGTTGCCGCACGAGATGGGGAAGGGCACGATCACGCGGTCGCCTACCTTCAGGTTCTTCACCTCGCGGCCCACTTCCACTATCTCGCCCATGAATTCGTGGCCCAGCACGTCGCCCCTGTCCATTGTAGGCAAAAGGCCGTTGTACATGTGCAGGTCGGAGCCGCAGATGGCCGTCGAGCTAATCTGGACTATGGCGTCGTGCTGGTTCAGGATCTTGGGGTCGGGCACCTCTTGCACTTCTACGTTCTTGGTGCCCATCCAACAATTGGCTTTCATTAAGTTCTCTCCTTCGGAAGCGGTAGAACAGTACTGAGAGTAGTTTTTGCTAGGCGGCCTATGCGGACTCAGGCAGCGGCCAGGTCTCCGGCGGCTGGCCGGGTCGTTGCTTCAAGCGCGTACCCGACAGGGTAGCATCAGAGAGCACAACCTCACCCGTTTCCATCACCTGCTTGAAGGCCCGCAAGTCCTCGAACACCTGCTGGTCCGGCTCTTCGTTGAAGAGTTTGGCGATCAAGACCCCCAGCGGCCCGCCCGGCGCGTCATATTGCATCTCCACCTGCACGACAGTACCGCGCCCGCCGGTGGCCGGGGTGAAGCGCACCGTGCCGGAGTTCTGCACGTCCGCGCCTTCCAGCGAGTGCCAGCCGATGAGCCTGTTCGGCTCGTCCTCCGTGACCTGCGCGTCCCACTCGACCGTTTGCCCGGCGGGCGCTTTAGCTTTCCAGTGGGAGCGGCCGTCGCCCGTTACCCGGACGGACTCGAGGTGCTGCATAAAGCGGGGCAGGTTCTCGAAATTGTGCCAGAAGTTATAAAGCTCCTCCGGCGAGCTTTCGATTGTTACTGTCTTTTTCACGTTCATACAATGGTCCTCCTAGTAGGTTGGAGCCGCTCCACGAGGCACACTCCAATCTCTCCAGCGGCTCTTTGGCCGGCAACTCGTGCGTTGAAGAGGAGCCGCTAGCTTTCTTGAAGATGCCTATGGTGCGGGCTGGCGCTTTGCGGGCGCGATCGTGGCGGGCTTATAGCGACGTGAGAATTAGGGCATCACCAGACTTGTTCTTAGCGAACGACCGGCTCGTACATGGCCGTGCTGTCGCCCGGCGAAAGGCCAGGCGGCTGCGCGCTGCGGGAGCAGGAAAGGCTGGGCCTACATTCGAGGAAGCTGCCAGTGCCAGCATGGCGTATTCGTCAGGCGCAAAGCCGCTGCCGCGAGAACTATCGTTTCTTCCCCCCGTTCCGCAAGCAGCCTTGCTTATGTAAGCAGGAGTGGTGCCAGAAGGGTTGAGGCAAGAGGTGTGGCCGTCTCGCGTCTTGCACGGCGGACGGTCGTAGGTACGCACGGCCGCAAGATCTTGAGAAGTGTTGGTCATTCGCGGTGTTCTATAGACGCAAAAGAAGACTTCCACCCCGGACACCACGGCGCGGAAGTCTTCTCTTGTTTACTCATGTAAACGGGCGGGTCCCGAGCAATGCCCTGCTGTTCGGGTACTGCACGCAGTTGTGTTGGCGCTTATCCCGCCGCTGTGAGGGGCATGGTAAGCTCCGGTAGGGCCGCCTCAATAGCGGGGCGGCTTACTTCGAGCCAGGGTGGCAGTACGAGCTGCTCGCCCAGGTGGGACGGGTCCTCGTCAGTGGCAAAGCCGGGGCCGTCGGTGGCGATCTCGAAGAGCACGCCGCCCGGCTCGCGGAAGTAGACCGACTTGAACCAGAAGCGATCGATTACCTCGGTGGGCCGCCCGCCTGCCGCGATTACCTGCCGCCGCGTCGCAAGCTCCGCCTCGTCGTCGGGCACCCGCCAGGCGATGTGGTGGACGCTGCCCACGCCCCACTGCCCCAGCCGGGCGTCCGGCACCTCACGTACCTCCACGAGGTTGCCGGAGCCGCCCCCTCGCACGCCGAAGCGCACCCAGCCCCCATCGGCACCGAGCCGCTCGAAGCCGAGAGCGGAGGTAAGGAAGCGGGCCGTGGTGTCGAGGCTGCGCTCCCACAGCCGGGCCGCGTGCAGGCCGCGAATCTGCCGCTCCACAGGTATGGGGCTGCCCTCCCAGGGGGTGAACAGGCGCGGGTCGTCCGTCTCGACGAGGGCCAGGTCCATGCCATGCGGGTCGCGCAGGGGCAGGGTGCGCTCGCCGAAGCGGGCCTCAGGAGGGGCGGTCTCTACCCCGTATTGGGCGAGGCGTTCCGACCAGTAGCCCAGGCTGCCGGAGGGCACGGCCAGAGGCACTTCCACCGAGAGGCCGTAGCCCTTGCGCCCGCCCGGCATATTCGCCCAGGGGAAGAACGTCAGGTCGGTGCCGGGGTGGCCCTCGGCGTCGGCGTAGAACAGGTGGTACGTGCCTGGGTCGTCCTGGTTGACGCTCCTCTTCACCAGGCGCATGCCCAGCACTCCAGCGTAGAAGTCGAGGTTCTCCTGCGCGTTCCCCGCTATCGCCGTGATGTGGTGAATGCCGTGTACCCCACCGGTGTTCCCATTGGTTGCATCCATCTCTTTGTCTACCTTCCCGCGCTTACTCAGCGGCGGTCATACCTGTCCACTCTCACCCTTATCTCTGCCCGCTTGCGGTCACGAGACCTCGCAACAGCGCCCGCGCCCGCCACGCCCGCGCCGAGGAGGGCTAGCAGCCACGGCAGACCGGCCTCGCCCGTTCCAGTGCGCGGCATACCCACGGTCGTACCACCCATTTCGCCGCTCCCGGCCTCGGCACCCTCCATCGTCGCCAGGCGGATAACGCCACAGGCCACGCGCGCCCCACTATTACCGGCGGGGTCGGACACCTCGTCGTCAAGCCCGGCGTGTATCACGATGGCCGCGCCGTCCTCATCGAAGATGTTGTTGGGGCCGGGCGTGAGCGAGAGCATACTGCTGGTAAAATCCAGCGTGCCCGCGCCGTTCGCATCGATGACGATGTTGGGCAGGTCGCCCACGTGCGGGCCCTGGGGGTTACGCAAGCCGTGTTGCGCCCCGGTGGGGTTGAAGTGGCCGCCGGCGGTGCTGAACTGCTTGTCCGGCTCGCACATACCTACCATGTGGACGTGGATGCCGTGCGACCCTTCCATGCCCGTAAGCCCCTGCACGACTACGTGGACCTGCACGGCACCCGCGCCTGCCTGGGTGAAGTGGGCGGTGCCGAGCGGCTGGCCCTGCGTGCCGACTATCTGTGCCTCGGCCATTGGCCCGCTCTCCTGGGCGAGCGCGGACGGCACCAACAGCGCCCCAGCTACCAACATGACACCGAGTGACCTGACGACGTTCCTCATTATCTCTCCTCCGTATAAGTGGATGTTTAGACGTAGCTGGTACGTTTTGCAAGCCATATGCCAGGCCAGCGCTCCAGACAACAAAAGAGGGCGGCTGCAATATTCGCGCCGCCCTCTCCTCTACCACTACCAGGCTGTCGAATTACTTCTTCTCGGGCCGGGTTACCACACAGGCAGAGTCGTTGCGCACGGCGGTACATACGATCTTGGAGATTTGACCCCGCGTGGCGTTGGTGCCTTCCCGGAAGTAGGCGCGGCCCTGGCTGTCGCACGTTTCGCCCGCCCCTCCGCAGGGGTAGCCGCCTATCATGTTGTGGCAGAAGGCCGTCTCGATGTACTCGTAATAGGTGGAGCCCGGGTACACGTCCGCAAACGAGCGGTCTTCCTCCGGCCTCGATACCAGCGTCCAGCCGAGGGCCTGCTGCCCGGCAATGACCACGATCTTGGAGAGCTGTCCCCTGGTGACGTTGAGGCCAGGGCGGAAGTAGGGGCGGCCCTGGTCGTCGCAGGGCTCTAGCGCGCTGCCGGGGCTGCACGGGTAGCCGCCGATGATCTCGCGGGAGGCGATGGCCTCGATGTAGCGGTAGAAGGTGGAACCCTTTGGCACGTCGGCGAATTTGTTGTTAGCCGGGTCCGCCTCGCCGAACGCAAAGGCCAGCGCGACTATCTTGGCGATCTGCCCGCGCGTGGTGAGCACGTTGGGCCTGAAGGTGTTGTCCTCGTACCCATTGATCGCGCCCCGGCAATAGAGGCACTCCACAAACTCGTAGAAGGGGCTGCCGGCGGGCACGTCCGTGAAGCGGCCATTGATGTTGCACGCACCACCGGGGGGTGTGGCAGTTGGATTGGGCCCTGAGGGGGACGTGGGAGTGGCTGTTGGCCCGCCGGCTATCACGGTGTACTGGAACAGGGTGGCGCAGGTAGCCTGGGTGCAGGAGACGCAGCCGGAGCACGCCCCGCTATTGGCGAACACCTCAGCGCCACCCCCGGAGTGCCATGCCGAGAGGATGTACTTGACGGTGGTGCCGGGCGACTTCGCGGGGATGCTGGCCGAGATCACTTCCACGATTTGCCCGCTCTGCGTCTCGTCCGAGAAGGTGCACACGCTCGTGCCCGTCACTGCCTGGGACGTGCCGGATGGTGCGCCCAGCGAGCCGCCGGGGTTCGAGCCGTCGGTGGTGTAGTAGACGCGCCACTGGTTCGCGTTCGCCTGGAACTCCGACCTGTAACGCAGACTGTAAGCGGTGCTATAGGTCTGCCAGCCCGCGTCGGCGCTGCGGTCGGGGTCGGCGACGTAGTGGCTGCAACCCTCACCCACCAGGGCGTTGGACTGTTCGTGGTACACGAAGCTTGCCACGTCGGGAGCGAGCGGCGAGGCCGCCTTGCCCTCCCTTCCCGCCGTGTTCTGTGGCCTTGTGGGCGACCCCGCCCATGCCGCGCCGGACATCAGCCCCAGCGCCAGCAGCACCGCCGCTACCACGCCCACTGCCGCAATCAGCCTTCTTGCTCTCATGACCACCATCTCCGTCCGCTCCTTCCCGGCCCCGCACCCACGCCAAGCCCGACGACTTACCACCACAATTTCACTCTCCGCGAGCGGAGAATACACAGAAATGACAGGCCCGATAGAACAGGGCTACTTGACTGCCCCCACTAGCTGCCTAGTCTAGCAGCAGTCGGCCCCAATCGCAACAGGCCGCGAATGTGCGTGCCGTGGTGGAAAACGGTATAGTGTTATGGTCGCTTTGCAGGCATAGAGGGCGCGGTGTCAGCTTTCACACGTTTGACTCTCGCCTGCGGGACACAGATATCCAGATAGAGGAGTTGTAGGTGAACAACGCCAATCCCCTTGTCATAGTAGACTACCGTCCTGAGTGGCCCGAGGAATTTGAGGCCGTAGCGCGTCCTATATGGGAGGCGCTGGGCGCGCTGGCCCTGCGTGTCGACCACATAGGCTCTACGGCGGTGCCGGGCCTCGCGGCGAAGGACGTGATTGACGTGCAGGTGACAGTCCGCGACTTTACACCCGAACTCGAAGCGGCTTTCCAGAGGGCCGGCTACTCGCGCCTCGAATTCAACCAGGACCACCGCCCTCCCACCGCCACCGGCCCGGACCGCGACTGGGAGAAGCAAATGTACCGGCCCTCCCCTGGTGGCCGCCGCGTCAATCTGCACGTGCGGCGGGCAGGGAGCGGAAACGGGCGTTATGCCCTGCTGTTCCGCGACTATTTACGCGCGCAACCCCTCGCGGCCGCAGCCTACGGACAGGTAAAGACCGCGCTGGCGCAGCACGGGCCAACTGACTGGGACTTGTACTATGATGTGAAAGACCCGGTTTGCGACATCATCATGGCGGGGGCAGAGGAATGGGCCGTCTATTCGGGTTGGCGTATTGAGCACTACTCGTAACCTGTTGACACCTGACGGCGTGCTATGCAATTTAAGTCCGGCATGCCCTGTGGGGACGCCCTGTGGCTTCAGCTACAGGCTGAGAAGAGGCAAAGTCCCGTACGGGGACTTAGAAGTGGTCTCAAAACCTAGCTCCGGTCCAACGTGGGCGCATTTGTCAAGTCGTGGAATCGTCTGTAGCCTTGCTCGGCTCCCAAGCCGCACAGCGATGGAAGGCACTCACGAAGTAGTCCCCTGCACCTGTTGCCTCATCGCTCGCCCACTTGCCCTTCTTGCGTACCTCCGCGCCAGCCGCTGGGGCATCTCTATAGCATGATAATTCGTCTCGTTCATCACCACCCGGACCAGTAATGGCATCCCAAACATATCGACACTCATAACAGGTCTTCAACCACAATTGATTGTCGTTGCCAATCAGTGCCCTTATCTCTTCGAGTGCATCTTGCAAGGAACTATTGAAGCCGGTCTCGAACACATTTCCTTCAAGGTTCAACCGCAGCCTCATAGACACCGGCACCATGGATAAGGGTATTTGCTCCTGCGGGTTCGAGGCGTATATCTCATGCAACTCAGCTTGCTTTGACTCGTCATTCCATAGAACCTCTATCTGGTGGGGAATTACAAGCTCATGCCAATCTGGTCTCATGAGCAACAACGCCTGCAAAGAGGAGACATGCACAGCCTCACCTGCTACTACGGTGAATATTCTCCACCTGCCATCAAAGCGTTTGCGCATTTCTATGAGTACAGGTTCTTCTCCCCCATTAGTGCGAATTGTTGCCTTGAAGGCTGAAGCAGCCATGAATTTGCCAGGGTACTCGTGAGTTAGCATTTCATACCTCGTGGGTGTCAGGTAAGCTTGTTCGAGTTGCTACTTGAGGAAGCTCAGACAAATAAGGGCACAGCCTGGATACAAGAATGCCTGATGAATATCAAGCCACCTCTCAAAGCGAACGGTAAGTCTCCTGTAACTATTCAGCCGCGCCAACGTACGCTCTACAAGCCAGCTGTACCGCACTCGGGGCCGACCGCCTTTGGCTTTGACATGTTGGGGAGGCAGCAATGGTTCAATGAGTTACCACAACACATCCGCAACTATCCGTAGATGCATGCAGCCATTCTACCTGAGCATGGGTTTTGAAACCATCTCTACTTCCCAGCCCGTGGCTTCAGCCACAGGGCGTGTCATTTGCACCTCTCGCCCCGTGCCGATTGCCGGGCCGTCACGTTGAACAGAGGGCAAGCCACACCAGTCTTGCTTGACACCCCTCGGCTGTTGTGATATTATTCCCTTTGCTGACCAAAACCAGATAAAATACTCTTATCCAGATGGGCGGAGGGATCGGCCCCGTGAAGCCCGGCAACCGGGTCTGAGGTGTAACAACCCCAGGCAGGAGGTGCCAAATCCGGCAGGCGAAAGCCTGAAAGATGAGAGACGACAGCAACTTTGCGCTGCTTGCTGATAGTTCTCTCATGCCGAGAGAACTTTTTTTATGCCGGTGAAGCCGGCATAAAACGACATAGCGCGGCGAGAAGCGATGCTAAACACGGTACCAACACAACACGCGACACAGGAGGGCGCTACCGGCGTCCCTGCCGCCTCGCACCCCGTGCCCCCTCCCGTGCAGTGGCTCCCAGCGGGCCTTGTCCGCCTGGTGGACCAGACCCGCCTCCCTCACCACCTGGAATACCTCGATTGTCGCACCATAGCCGAGCTGGCCGAAGCCATACTGCGGCTCAAGGTGCGTGGCGCGCCAGCGATTGGCCTGGCCGGGGCCTATGGGCTTGCGCTGGCCGCTCACATCTCTGAGGCGACCGATGCCGTGACTCTCGTGCAGGACTTGCAGCACGCGGCCCTCGTCCTCAGGCAGACCCGCCCCACCGCCGTAAACCTGCCGTGGGCGCTCGACACCGTCATGGCGGTGGCTAGTGGGGCTTTCAATGATGGCCCTGCCGCTATCAGGGAGGCCGTGCTGGCGGAGGCCCGCCGTATCGACCGCGAGAACGAGGCGGCCAACCTGCGCATGGGCGAGTATGGGGCTGCGCTGCTTGCGGACGGCATGAACGTGCTGACCCACTGCAACGCGGGGCCGCTGGCTGCTGGGGGCATCGGTACCGCGCTGGGTGTTATCTACACGGCGCACCGGCAGGGCAAGAAGCTGCACGTGTGGGTCGATGAGACCCGCCCCCTATTGCAGGGCGTGCGCCTGACAGCGTGGGAATTGGGGCAGTGGGGCATCCCCTATACCGTTATCGCGGATAACATGGCCGCCTCGCTCATGAAGGCCGGGCGCGTGGACGCGGTTATCACCGGCGCGGACCGTATAGCCGCCAACGGTGACGTGGCGAACAAGATCGGCACGTACGGCCTGGCGGTGCTTGCCCACGCCCACGGCCTCCCTTATTACGCGGCGGCGCCTTCCTCCACAATCGACCCGCACATGCACAGCGGCAGCGACATCACGATAGAGGAGCGCCACGCCGACGAAGTCACCCACCACGGCGGCACGCTCATGGCCCCGCAACACGCCCTGGTATACAACCCCGCCTTCGACGTTTCGCCTGCTAATCTCGTTAGTTGTATAATCACTGAGTCCGGCTTGCTGCGCCCCCCGTTCGAGGAGGGACTCCGGCAGGCAGCGGCCCTTTCCTGGCGGGCGCGGGATGGTGTCACTTTGGCACAGGCTGTGCATGCAGAGGGGCTGTAAAACCGGGTAATTATAGGAGAATCACGGTAACTAAATGAGCACATTCATAACGGGTTCGGTCGCCTACGACAATATCATGAACTTCCCCGGCCATTTCAAGGACCATATCCTGCCGGAGAAGATACACGTACTCAACCTCTCTTTCCTCGTCAACACCCTCAAGCGGCAGCGTGGCGGCGTGGCGGCCAATATAGCCTACACGATGGCCCTCCTGGGTCGGCCCCCGGCGGTGTTTACCTCGGTGGGCGCCAACGACTGGGCCGACTACGAGGCCTGGATGGACAGGCACGGCATCGACAGCCGCTACGTCCACGTGGTGCCCGACGAGTTTACCGCCACCTGCTACATCACCACCGACATGGACAACAATCAGATCACCGGCTTCTACACAGGCGCTATGGCCTACGACAAGCAACGCTCGCTGCACGAAGTGCCCCGCGACGAGCTTGGCTACGTGGTGATAGGCCCGACCGAACCTGAGCCGATTGTCAAGTTCACCCGCGAATGCCAGGAGATGGGCGTGCCCTACATCTGGTCCCCCATATGGCAGATTATCCGCATGACCCCGGAGGAGTTGAGCGAGGGGGTGCGCGGCGCCAAAGTGGTGGTCGCCAACGACTACGAGTACGAGCTAATCAAGGACAAGACCGGCATGGACCAGCACGCCATACTGGAGCACGCCGAGATGGTGGTCACTACCAAGGGCAAGCACGGCTCGGTCATCATGACCCGCGACGAGGTGGCCGCTATTCCCCCGGCCCGCCCGGTTGAGGTAGTGGACCCCGTGGGCGCGGGCGACGCTTACCTGGGCGGCCTGGTGTTCGCGCTGGAATCGGGCCTGGACATTCAGCGGGCCGGGCGCGTGGCCTCACTTGCCGCCGTATACGCGGTAGAGCAGTACGGCACGCAAGCCCACGCTTATACCAGAGAAGAATTTGCAAGGCGCTACGTCGAGAATTTTGGCGAGGAAGCGATTGTAGCCGAGGCGCTGGGTGCAGTCGAGGAGGTGAAATAGGTATGGCCGACCACAAGGGCAAGGGGAAAGGGCCGAGCAAGCATGTTATGGTGGTGAACGACACCGAGGAGATACTGGAGCTTTTCCAGCAGATTCTGCGCGAGGAAGGCGGGTATGAAGTTACCCTCACCTCGTTTCAGCCCCAGATGATCGAGTTCGTCAAGGAGATTATGCCCGACCTCATCATCAGCGACCACATATTTGGCGCGGAGCAAATGGGTTGGCAGTTCGTGCAGGCCCTGAAGATGGACCGCGAGACTATGAGGATACCGATAATCGTGTGTAGCGGGGCGATTGCCGAGCTTAAGGGCAACGAAGGTTACCTTGTGTCCAAGAACATCGGAGTATTGTACAAACCCTTCGACGTGGACGAATTATTGCACCTGGTCGAGAGGAAGCTGGATGAAGCGGACGACCCCAACGTCAACACGCGGGAGACTCATCTTACGTCCACCAAGAGCGAGAGTAATGGCAGCAAATAAGAGCCACCAGGCGGCACGCTGCCAAATGTGAACTCGAACTATTACTAGGAGTGTGAACACGAATGGTACTTCAAGCAAAACCGCAAAATACGATCCTGGAGACGGAGGGGACGCGCGTAAAGTCCCACATCAAGGGCACCGACCCGGCCCTCGTACAGAAGGGCATCAACCGTATCGAGTGGGCGGAGGCCGAAATGCCGGTGCTACGCCAGATACGCGAGCGTTTCGAGAAGGAACAGCCTCTCAAGGGGCTGCGCCTCTCGGCCTGCCTCCACGTGACCGCCGAGACGGCTAACCTGATGCGCACGTTGAAAGCGGGCGGGGCAGACCTGACCCTCTGCGGCTCCAACCCCCTCTCTACCCAGGACGACGTGGCCGCCGCGCTGGTGGAGGAGTACGGCATCAGCACGTTCGCCGTTAAGGGTGAGGACACCAACACCTACTACAGCCACATCGTGTCGGCCCTCGACCACCGCCCCCAGATCACGATGGACGACGGGGCTGACCTCGTCTCGTCGATGCTCTTCATCGCGCTCGACCGCCTGGACGACGTGCACCCCACGGTGGCGCAGTGGGCGGCTAACCTGGGCGCGGACGAGCGGCACGCGCTGCTTACGGATGTGGTGGGCAGCAGCGAAGAGACCACCACCGGCGTGATTCGCCTCAAGGCTATGGAGAAGGACGGCGTGCTCAAGTTCCCCGTCATCGCGGTGAACGAGTCGGATACGAAGCACCTGTTCGACAACCGCTACGGCACGGGCCAGAGCACGATTGACGGCATCCTGCGCGCCACCAACATCCTGCTCCCCGGTAAGATCATGGTGATTTGCGGCTACGGCTGGTGCGGGCGCGGTATCGCGATGCGCGCGCGTGGCATGGGTGCCCGCGTGGTCGTAACCGAGGTGCAGCCGGTGCGCGCCCTCGAAGCGGTGATGGAAGGCTACGAGGTTATGCCGTTGGTGGAGGCCGCGAAGGTGGGCGACATCTTCGTGACCGTCACGGGCGACCTGAACGTGATCGACCGCCAGCACATGGAAGTCATGAAAAGCGGCGCGATTATGTGCAACAGCGGCCACTTCAACGACGAGATCAACATCCCGGCGCTGGTGGACCTGGCTGGGGGCCAGCGTGGCAAGATCGTGCGCGACTTCGTTGAGGAATTCGACATGGCAGACGGCCGCAAGCTCTACCTGCTGGCCGACGGCCGCCTGGTGAACCTGGCCGCCGCGGAGGGCCACCCCGCCTCCGTGATGGACATGAGCTTCGCCAACCAGGCCCTCGCCGCCGAGTACATGGTAGTCAACGGCCCCAGCCTGGAGCCGAAGGTGTACGTAATCCCGCAGGAGCTAGACCACGAGATAGCCATGCTCAAGCTCCTGTCGCTCGGCATCCAAATCGATGAGCTCACCGAGGAGCAGAAGAATTACCTGGCCTCCTGGGAAAGCGGAACTTAGAACCATTTTAGATTTTAGACTTTGGATTTTGGATTTGTTTCCTCAATCCAAAATCTAAAATCTAAAATCTAAAATAGGAGAACGAAATGGGTAAGAACGATAGCAAGCATACTTCGACGTTTATGTCGTCACCGAAGCTGTTCCTTACGTCGGAGTCGGTAACGGAGGGGCACCCGGACAAGCTGTGCGACCAGATTTCGGACGCGGTGCTCGACGCAATCCTGGCGCACGACCCGGATGCTCGCGTGGCCTGCGAGACGGCCACCACCACGGGCCTCATCGTCGTTATGGGTGAGATTACTACCACCGCCTGGGTAGACGTGCAGAAGATAGCCCGCGATACGATCCAGCAGGCCGGTTACACGCGGGCCAAGTACGGCTTCGATGCGGAGACTTGCGCCGTTGTTGTGTCCATCCACGAGCAGTCGCCCGACATCGCGATGGGCGTGGACGAGGCGCTGGAGTCCAAGCAGGGAGAGCTTAGCGAGGACGATAAGATAGAGTCTATCGGCGCGGGCGACCAGGGCATGATGATAGGCTTTGCGTGCAACGAGACCGAGGAGCTAATGCCCCTCACCATCTCGCTGGCGCACAAGCTGACCAAGCGGCTGGCCCAGGTGCGCAAGACCACCACGCTGGGCTGGCTGCGTCCGGATGGCAAGGCCCAGGTGACAGTCGAGTACCGCTTCGGCAAGCCCGTGCGCGTGGACGCGGTGGTGGTGTCGGCCCAGCACGAACCGGAAATCACCCACGACGAGATTGAAGAGGCCATCAAGCGCGAGGTGATCCTGAAGGTCATCCCGCACAACTTGCTGGACGAGAACACCCGCTACTATATCAACCCGACCGGCAATTTCGCGATTGGCGGCCCCAAAGGTGACGCGGGCCTCACCGGGCGCAAGATCATCGTGGACACCTACGGCGGCATCGCGCGGCACGGCGGCGGGGCTTTCTCGGGCAAAGACCCGACGAAGGTGGACCGCTCGGCTGCTTACGCGGCCCGCTACGTCGCCAAGAACATCGTGGCGGCGGGCATCGCGGAACGCTTCGAGCTACAGCTTTCTTACGCTATCGGCGTGGCCCGGCCTATCTCCATCGCGGTGGAGACGTTCGGCACGGGGCGCATCTCCGACGAGCAGATCGTGGCGCTTATCGACAAGCACTTCGACCTGCGCCCGGGCGCGATCATCCGCGACCTGAACCTGCGCCAGCCGATCTACAAGTCCACCGCTGCTTACGGGCATTTTGGTCGGCATGACATCACCGCGCCGTGGGAGGAGACCGACAAGGCCGACCTCTTGCGGGAGGAGGCCGGGATAGACCGGGCCTCTCTGAGCGGTGACGAGGCACAGGCGCGGACCGGCGATGGGAACGGCCACCGCGCCGAGTCGGCGGGTAAGGTCGGCTCAAGCACGCAGCGGTAGACGGTGGGAGATACGAGCGCATACGCCGCCCCGGCCCGCGCGTTGGTGACCGGGGCGGCTGGATTCGTCGGGCGGCACCTGATCACCTACCTGCTCGGCAACACCGACTGGCAACTTTACTGCCTCACGCGCTCGGTGCCGCGCAACGTCGTGGATAGCGAGCGGGTGCGTTGGTTGGTCTGCGACCTCCGCGACGCAACGCAGACTGCGGAAGTGGTGGCGCGGGTGGCCCCCGGCTTCGCGTTCCACCTGGCCGCACAGAGCAACGTGCAGCAGGCTTTCAAGGACCCCGAAGGCACATTTGTCACCAACGTAGTGGGGCAACTCAACCTGCTGAACGCACTGCGCTCCTCGTCGCCCCATGCTCGCATCCTGGTAGCTTGTTCGTCGGAGCAGTACGGTCTCGCCCGCCCGGAGGACATCCCCATCGATGAGGAGACGCCGTTCCGGCCCAACAACCCGTATGCCGTGAGCAAGATCGCCCAGGACGCGCTCGCCGTGCAGCACTTCCTTAGCTGGGGCCAGCAGACTATCAGGGTGCGTGCGTTCAACCACATCGGGCCGGGGCAGGCCGACAGCTTTGTGGCTTCGGCGTTCGCCCGGCAGGTGGCGCGCATAGAGGCGGGCTTGCAGGAGCCGGTGCTCTACGTAGGCAATCTTGAGGCCGAGCGGGACTTCACCGACGTGCGCGACATGGTCGGGGCTTACCTGCTGGCGATCAGCCGGGGAGAGCCGGGCGAGGTGTATAATATAGGCTCCGGCAAGACGCGCACGATACAGTCGCTGCTTGACGCGCTGTTAGCGAGCAGTAAGGTGCCGGTCGAGGTACGGCAGGACCCGGCCCGCATGCGCCCCTCGGACATCCCGGTGCTCCTTTGCGATGCCTCGCGCTTCCGGCAGCACACCGGCTGGGCACCCTCGATACCGTTTGAGCGGACCGTGCAGGACATTCTAGATTACTGGAGGGAACAAGTCAGGACTGAAATGTGAGACGTGATGTGGCAGTGGCAAGCGGGTGCCCGGCTGCTCAACGGTCCGTGTTGTAGCACGAGAGTCCCCCCTGTCATCCTGAGCGTAGCGAAGGATCTAAAGAAGGTAGTACAGGGGCGCAATCGGACATCGCGTCCAATGGTGCCGAAGGACCAGCACAGGGGTGAGGGCACCATCTTAGATCCTTCGCTACGCTCAGGATGACAGGGCCTACTCTTGGTCCTGAAAGAGCGGCAAGATCGTACTCATGGGTGAGAGTTCCCCTTAGCTACACTCTTCGCGTTTTACGTTTCAGCAGATACCTATGAAAGCTATCATCCTTGTAGGCGGACAGGGGACCCGGCTTCGTCCTCTCACAAACAGCACGGCCAAACCGCTATTGCCGCTGTTGAACCGACCCTTCCTCGACCATGTCTTGTTCTTGCTCAAGACGCATGGCATTACGGACATCATCCTGGCGGTGGGCTATCGCTCGGAGAGTTTCGAGCCTGCGTATGGCGATGGCTCGCACCTGGGCGTGAAGCTGACGTACGTGAAGGAGGATAAGCCTCTCGATACGGGCTGGGCGATCAAGAACGTCGAGAAACACCTCGACAAAGGCGAGTCCTTCCTGGTGTTCAATGGCGACGTACTCACCGATCTCGATATTACCGACATGGTGAAGTTCCACCGCGATAACGGCTCGCTGTGCACGATTGCGCTCACGCACGTGGACGACGTTAGCTCCTACGGCGTGGTGGAAGTGGAGGACGACAGCCGGGTGCGGCGCTTCCTTGAGAAGCCAAAGCCGGGCACCACCGACTCCAGTTGGATCAACGCCGGCACTTACGTGCTGGAAACTGCGGCGTTGGATTACATCTCCGAGCCGCGCTTCCTCGATGAAATCCCGGCGGGGCGGCCCTTCTCGGTAGAGTACGGCCTGTTCCCGAAGCTGTTGGAGGAGGGTAGGCCCTTCTACGGGTATCGTTCCGGGGCCTACTGGCTCGACATGGGCACGCCAGAACGGTACCTCCAGGCGCAGAACGACCTCCTGGCGGGCAGGCTCAAGTACGCGCTCGAACCGCCGGGCGAGCAGGTGCAGGAGCGCGTCTGGGCGGGCGAAGGCACCTTCATCGATAAGGGCGCGAGGCTGACCGGCCCTGTGGTGCTGGGCAGGGGGTGCAAGCTGCGCGCCAACTCCGCGGTTACCGGACCCGCCAGCCTGGGAGACGGCTGCCACGTGGGCGAGGAGGCGCAGGTCCAGAACGTGATCGCCTTCAATGACGTAACCTTCG
>DASVQO010000077.1:0-1794 GCA_036389075.1 Chloroflexia bacterium
GGCCCCGGCACCCAGCAGCAACACAGAAACCACCGCCAGGCCCACCGCTCGCCACCCGAACGGCCACTTCAGGAGGGCCACCAGCGCGACAAACAGCGCCGTCACCGCCAGGTCGGAAATCACGTCGTTGCTCACCACGGATGCGATGAAGCTATGCATCGGCAGCAAGGCCACGGCGAGAGGCAGCGCCAGGCGCAGCCACGGCAGGCGGCGGCCACCCAGCAGCACGCCCGCCAGCCACGCCAGCCCCACCAGGGCCACGTTCAGCAGCACCGAAACCAGCCGCATAACGCGCAAGGCCGCCGCAGGCTCGGCAAAAGGGTCGATGCCCGCGCCCAGGGCGTTGGCCACGTGCAGGCTAGCGGCGCACAGCCAGTAGTAGGCGACGGGCTGGCGTATCTGCCACATGAACTCCAGGTAAAGGTCCTGCCCCCCCGCCGGGAAGGCAGGCGCGCCCGGCGTGGGGTGGCCCGAAACCAGCCGCGTCCAATCGTGCTCGCTCATCGAGGCGACCACCGCCGCCTTGAGGGCCAGCGCCTCCTCGTGGTCCTTGCCGCCCTCCTGCCACTGCAACGCCTGCACCGCATCGTCGTCCATGCCATGCCGGTAGAGCAAGGCGGCGTAGGTGAAGTGACCGTGCTCGTCCGGCCCCTGCCACGGCGGCACCAGGAGCGAGAAGACGACGCTGTAAGCCAGGGCCACGGCCATCACGATGGGGAGGGAAAGGCTCAGGATTTTGGACCCTTCGCTTCGCTCGAAGGCAAGCTTTGGATCCTGGATTTTGTACTGAACGGCAAAGTAGATCGCGAGTAGTGTGACTGCTATCGCCAGGACCAGGAAGAGGAGTATAGGCCAGGCAGGCAGGTTCGTGCTCGCGTGTCGCGCGAGGCCCCGGAAGGCGTCCAGGGGGGAGGGGCTGTAGGTCAGGCCGAACGCGAGGTCGGACTGTTGGGGTTGGCCGTCCAGGTAGGCGGTGCCGCCCGCGTAGGTATCAGTGGGGAGGTTGGGGTCGAACTGTATCCACCAGAGGAGCGCGGGGGCGTTGTCGGGCGTGGCGTCGGGCGACTCCAGCTCCACGTAATAAGTCTTGTCGCGGCTGTCGGGGAGCGCGGGGAAGGTGAAACGCTGGTACTGGCTCTCCTCAACGTCGCCGGTCACGTGGAGGGTGGCAGTAGCCAGGTCGGGGCCATCGCCGGGCGCTGCTCGCAGGTGCATAAGCAGGGTTGCCCCGGCCTCCCGCCCGCGCAGGTACTGCGGGTTGACCCGCACCTCCAGCCCGGAGAGGCCGGGGTAGCGCGACACGAAAGTCTGCCCCAGGCTCGTACCCGGCACGAGCGGAGCTGACACCGCGTTGGCCCCGTCGCTACGCCAGTGGGTGACCGACGAGTACGCACCGGCGAGGAGGGCGAACAAGCCCACCAGCAACACCAGCCAGCGCAAGAGCGGGACGACCGCCCACCGCCCTAGAACACCGCGCGCGGCGGCACGCTCTCGCGGAAGGCTGGGGGTCTCAAGTGTTGTGGTCACGCCTCTTTCCACCGTTACCCGTATTATACGGGAATTGCGAATTGCGAATTGCGAATTGCGAATTGCGAACTGTCCCGCTATGTGATGAGTGGCCCGTCCCGAATACTGGTCGGCACCTAATGGGGCCTAACTGAAAAGCGAGGGACATAGCGACCAAAGGTGGCCCCTGTCATTCTGAGCGTAGCGAAGAATCTCGTCCTCTACCCCCCTGTTACCCTTTTCCACACCGCATAGCAGCACCTGGTACCCTGATGGCATAAAGAAAGG
>DASVQO010000078.1:0-35647 GCA_036389075.1 Chloroflexia bacterium
TACAATATCTGGCTGACCACGTCCCCCGGTAGCGGCCCCGGTGCGTAGTCCCTCACTGCCCGCTTGCGCCGGATTGCCTCTATAACTTCCATTCACTTATCTCCTTCTTCTATATTATCCAGGCCCCGCCCGCTCAACTTAATCTTTTATTGCGTAATGTCGCCCCAATATAGCACTTCTGTCGAGCATTACGCACCTGGCGGGTCTTTGTCACTCACGCAGCGATTGGGCATCCATTCATGGCTAGGAGTAATCGCAAAATGAAACTAACGATCATTTGCGCAAAAGCTCCGCCCTTGTCATTTCGAGCGCAGCGAGAAATCTCGTCCTTTACCGGGATGTTGCCTTTTTCTTGTAGAAGGTAGCTGGTATAACGGGAAAGGTGGTATTTGGGTGCTGAAGGACGAGATTTCTCGCTGCGCTCGAAATGACAAGGGCGGAGCCTGGGTGCGTGAGGTCCAAAGTGTAGCACAGCCGTGTCCTGTCTGTTTTATGCTTACATCAAAATGATATCCCATTAGATTGGGCAGGCTTCTTGCATGGTAACTACTCGTGGCAGATTAGCCGCACAACTTCAACACGGGAGAAGGCAGCCATGAGCAAAGTTGAGCACGTGCTTGACGTACAACACAGGTTGGGCGAAGGCCCCAGGTGGCACGCGGAGGAGCAGGCGCTGTACTGGGTGGACATCGAGAACGATTCGTTCTACAGGTACTTTCCGGGCGACGGCACCTACGAGGGCTTCGGAGTGGGTATGCCCGTGGGGGCGCTGGGCTTCCGCGAGGCTGGCGGCCTGGTGCTGGCGGTGCGGGACGGCCTGGCCTTGTGGGACTTCGACAAAGGGAGATTGGAGTTCGTATCTGATGTCGAGGCGGACAAAAAAGACGCCCGCTTCAACGACGGCGCGGTTGACCCCGGCGGCCGCTTCTGGGCCGGCACCATGACCCACGACGGCAGCGTTAGCAGCAGCCTCTACCGCCTCGACCCCGACCGCTCGCTCCATACCATGTCCACCGGCCTCACCATCTCCAACGGCATAGGCTGGGCTCCCGACCGCAAGACGATGTACCACACCGACACCGAGAAGCAGGTAATCTACGCCTATGACTACGACCTCGCCACGGGCGACATTGAGAACCGCCGCGACTTCGTGCGCACCTCCGGCAGCGAAGGCTTCCCCGACGGACTGGCTGTGGACTCCGAGGGCTTCGTGTGGAGCGCCTTCTATGGCGGCTGGCGGGTGACGCGCTACGACCCGGCTGGCAAAAAGGAACGCGACGTGCGCCTGCCGGTGGGCAACGTCACTGCCTGCACCTTCGGCGGCCCGGACCTCACCGACCTCTACATCACCACCGCCTGGAGTGGCCTGAGCGACGCCCAGCGCCGCGAGCAACCCCTCGCGGGCGACCTCTTCATGCTGCGCACCGGCATCAAGGGCCAGCCGGAGTCGAAGTTCCGAGGCTAGCGGCCCCTCCCCGCGGCCTGGCACCTAATTGCCGCAAGGGAGCACCCAGAAGTGCCCCTGTCATCCTGAGCGTAGCGAAGGATCTCAAGAAAGTGGGGAGCCGTGCTGTTGGACACGGGGTCATGCTAGTACAGGTTCAACGTAGAGCTAGAGGCAGCATCTTAGATCCTTCGCTACGCTCAGGATGACAGGGTCACCTCTGGGTGCGGGCAGTCAGGCATCTACCTTTGGCCCGGTGCCTTCTCACAGCGGCCTCATATTGAGCCGCCCCGCTTAAAGCTCCAATACCGCCCTCACTTCATCCCCCTTGTGGTCGTTGACGATCTTGAACCCGACCTTCTCGCTGACCCGTATCATCCCCCGGTTCTCCGGCAATATCTCGGCGGTGATGCGGTCCAGCTTCTCGTCCCGCCCTATTTGCACCAGGCGGCGGAGTAGCTCCTGGCCCAGCCCCCGGCCCTGCCAGGCGTCGTTGATGGTGATGGCGAAGCTGGCTTCGTTCGCGACGTGCGAGCGGCTGAGCCTGCCCACGCCCACAATCGAGCGCTGCCCCGTCTGCGGGTCCAGGTGCTCGGCTACCAGGGCCGCCTCCCGGTCGAAGTCGTTGAAGCAGATGCGCACCAGCCGCTCGTGGGCCACGCGGTCGCCAAGCTGCACGTGCTGGAAGTACCGCATGTAAACGCTCTCGGTAGACAGCCGCTCGTGGAACTCGGCCACCAACGGCTCGTCTTCGGGGCGGATGGGCCGGATGAGGAGGGGCACTCCGTCCTTGGTGGTCCACTCTCGCACGTACTGTAAGGGATAAGGGCGTATCGCGGGCCTGGGTAGCTCGTCCTCGCTGACCCCGGTATCGTGTAGCACCACGCGGGCGTCGAGGGCCACCAGCCGCTCAGGCGAGGCCAGCAGGGGGTTGATGTCTATCTCTTTGATCCAGCGCTGCTCCACCACAAGCTGGCTGAAGCGCACCAATAGACGCTCCAACTCCTGGATGTCCACCGGCTTGCGGCCCCTCACGCCCTTTAGCGCGGTGTAGATGCGGGTGCGTTCCATCATGCGCCGGGCCAGGGTAGTGGTGAGCGGGGGCAGTCCCAGCGCGCGGTCCTTGAACACCTCCACTAGCTGCCCGCCCATGCCGAACAGCAGCACCGGGCCGAACTGCGGGTCTATGCTGCTGCCGATGATGACCTCGTAGCCGGTCCACTGGATCATCTCCTGCACGGTCACGCCCTGGAAGTGCTCCGCGCCCGCTTTCTCTCTCACCGCCTCCTCTATCGCCCGGTACGCCTGCCGCACCTCGCCGGCATCTGACAGGTTGAGTTGCACGCCGCCCACGTCCGTCTTGTGCGTGATGGTGTTGGAGTAGAGCTTCAGCACGATGGGGTAGCCTATCTCGTCGGCCCACCTCACGGCTTCCTCCTCGTCATGCGCGATGCGCGTGTCCACGATGGGCACCCCATACGCCGCCAGTAGCTGCTTCGACTCCACCTCGGTCAGCAGGGTGCGCCCCTCCGAGCGGGCGGTTTCGATGATCTGGGCCGCCTGCTCGCGATTGGTGGCGCTCTCGCTGTCGGCGGGCAGGACGGGTGTCTCGTAAAGGGCGCGCAGGTTGTAGTTGTAGCGCCACATGTAGTTGAACATGCGCACCGCCGTGTCGGGGTACGAGAAGGTCGGCACGTTCGCCCTGTTGAGCAGCCGCGCGCCCTGCTCTACGTCCGCGCCCCCCATCCAGCTAGCCAGCACCGGCTTGCCCTCGATTTTGGCGTAGGGCATCAACTGCTCGGCGGTAGCGGTCGGGTCGGTCATCGCCTGTGGGGTGAGGACGACCAGCAGCCCGTCGCCATTCGGGTCTTTGGCCGCGATTGCCAGCGACTCGGCGTAGCGTTCGGGCGAGGCGTCGCCCAGTATATCGACCGGGTTGTTGTGGCTCCACGCGGCGGGCAGTATCTTGTCCAATGCCTGCATCGTCTCGTCCGATAGCTCCGCAAGCTCCCCACCCTCCGAGATGAGGGCGTCGGTAGCCAGCACGCCCGGCCCTCCCGCGTTAGTGACGATTGTCAGGCGCGGCCCCTTCGGCAGCGGTTGCTTCGCCAGCACCTCGGCCATGTAGAACAGCTCGGCTATCGTGTTCACGCGCAGCACGCCCGCCCTGGCAAAGGCCGCCGCCAGCACCTCGTCGCTGCCCGTGAGCGAGCCGGTATGGGAGGCCGCCGCCTTTGCCGCCGCCTGCGTGCGCCCCGGCTTGATGACGATGATGGGCTTGGTGAGGGCCACCTCGCGGGCGGCAGAGAGGAAGGAACGGGCGTCGCCAATCGTCTCCATGTAGATGACGATGCTGCGGGTGTGGGGATCGTCGCCCAGGTAATAGATCATGTCGCCCCAGCCCACATCGAGCATGGAGCCGAGCGACACGAAGGCGCTGAAGCCCACGTTCTCCTGGGTGCTCCAATCGAGCACGGCGGTGAGCAGCGCCCCACTCTGGCTGATGAAGCCCACGCTGCCGGGCCGCGCCATGCCGTTCGCGAAGGTGGCGTTGAGGCCGCTGGTGGGCCGCATCACGCCCAGGCAGTTAGGCCCGATCAGGCGTATCTTGCCGCGCCGGGCGTGTTCGAGCACCTGCCGCTCAAGCTCCACGCCCTGCGGCCCCGTCTCCTTGAAGCCTGCCGATATGACGATTGCGCCCTTTACTCCCGCCTCCACGCACTCGGCCATGATGCCGGGCACCGAGGTCGCGGGGGTGACGATTACCGCCAGGTCCACCATGTCGGGCACGGCGGTAAGGTTGGGGTAAGCCTTGATGCCCAGGATGCTGGGGCGGGTGGGGTTCACCGGGAAGACGGTGCCGCCGAAGGGGCTGCTGATGAGGTTCCACAGTATGGTGCGCCCCACGCTGCCCGCCTTCTCGGTAGCCCCGATTACGGCTATCGACTTGGGGCTGAATATAGCGTCCAGCGGGTGCCGCCCGTAGCCGAGGATGTCGTGCGCTTTGTCGGTTGCCAGTCTGTTGGCAGTGGTCATTGTGTAGTCTCCAATACATGCTCGCAGTGCTAAGGTACGCTCAGGTTAGCGCCTCACGTTCCTATTTTCGACGTGCGAGGTAAAAATCCGGGTGTACAGACCTTGTATAGCTCGTGAACGCCATCCCATCCAGATGCGTGCCACCGGGTACAGGATTGTAGGACCAGGGAGGACCTTGTCATTCTGAACGGAGTGAAGAATCTCAAATGCTGGCTGTGCCCCTGCGTTGAACATCAGCACCCGACTCCTCAATGTTCAACAGCATGTCCCTACCGACTTCTATAGATTCTTCACTGCGTTCAGAATGACAAAGGCCACCACCGTCCTCGTGTCTAACACCGCTACGGCCGCACTTCTTAACAGGTGGCATCTCTTTTGCAGGGCTAAAGGCTATGCTTAGCAGCGCGGGACACTCATAGCTCAGGCTGTGTGGGAGGGGGCGCGAACGATATGACATCACCTTTCGACAACCGGAGGGACGCGGGACGCAGGCTGGCGGGGGCCTTGCAACATTACGCGAACCGCCCCGACGTGCTGGTGCTGGCCCTGCCCAGGGGTGGCGTGCCCGTGGCGTGGGAGGTGGCCCAGGCCCTCAACGTGCCCCTCGACGTGTTCCTGGTGCGCAAGCTTGGCGTGCCGGGACACGAGGAGCTTGCGATGGGGGCAATCGCTACCGGCGGCGTGATTGTGCTGAACGATAGCGTCGTGCAGGCCCTGCGCATCACTCGCGAGGAGCTGGACCGGGTGGCCGCCGCCGAGCAAGCCGAACTAGCCCGCCGCGACAGCGCCTATAGAGGCGACCGTCCCCCGCCCGACGTGAGTGGGCGCACGGCGATACTGATAGACGACGGCCTGGCGACCGGCTCGACCATGCGCGCCGCCGCCGCCGCCCTTCGCCAGCAGGGACCGGCCCGCATCGTGATTGCAGTGCCTGTATCTTCTCCCCAGACCTGCCAGGAGCTTGGGGCCGAGGTAGACGAGATTGTCTGCCTCATCACCCCCGAGATGTTCTATGCCGTCGGTATGTGGTACATCGATTTCTCCCCCACCACCGACGAAGAGGTACATGCCCTCCTCAAACCCGCCGACCCCGGCGACAACAACCACCCCATGTCCCACGGCACCACCTTCAACGCCGCCAACTGACCGGGGAGCCGGAAACGCCAAGACGCCAAGACGCCAAGGACCACGCCAAGATAGTTGAGGTTAAGAGAGTACACGAAGGAGCAGGGTACGTGATGTCGTACCCTGCTCCTTCTGCTTGGAACACCACCTTAATCTCTGCGTAACCTCTACGCTCTCTGCGTCTCTGCGGTGAACCGTTCTTATTCCTCTTGGCGTGGTCCTTGGCGTCTTGGCGTCTTGGCGTTTAGAACCCGCTACCCCTCACGAGAGAAGAAGTGGAAAGCGAGGGCGGTGGTCCAGCCGTAGAGCATCTGGAAGGCGAACATCATGCCCTTCTGAGCGGTGGGCTGCTCGCTAGGTGGCGGGGTGAGGCGCATCGAGGGCACCAGCGTGGAGGCTACCAGGGCTATTACGCCGCCCAGGAGCGTGCCGTGCAGCCAGGTCGGCAGACGGAAGCTGCCCTGCACGATCCCGTACAGCGCACCCCAGGCCGCGCCGTAGCCCCAGTGGATCGCCTGGCCCGCCGCCTGCCGCGTGCCCACGTCTATCTCCTGCTCGAACACGCCCTCCGCCACCTTCTCCGCCAGCTTCTCGGTCGGTTCCTCGGCAGGCTCCTTACCCTCTTTGCCTTTGTCCTGCCTCCCGCTTGCCTCCTGCTCTTGCTCCTGCTCCATGCCAAGCATTTGCATCAGCCTCGGGGCCTGGGACATCGCCACCGTAATCACAGCCGTGCCCACCAGCCCCGCTGCTACGCCCTTCACCATCACTTCCAGGGGACTCTCACGCCTGTCCATGCCCTTACCTCCTGTGTTTGATTGCGCCCTACCACCGCTGCAAGCGTTGTGCCAATGATGGGTATCTGGCTGCTCCCTGATGGAATGGTGACTGTCGGTAGACAAGTCTTACATTCTGTGCAATCGTGCGTGGAAACTCAATACTTCGCCTGTGAAATACCGTATAGTTAACATAATGACATTAGATATTGCACACAGAAATAGAAGGTTGAGACACACGAAAACATGCAATTAGAAGAACGAGCATCGATAGACGAGATACTATCATACGAGTCCCTTTGCGCCCTCTGCGGCACGCCCAGCGCGGCGACAGACCTGGCGGAAGCTTCATGGCTGCCCCCAGCCGCGATAGAGATGTTGCAGCAGCGTCACCCCGGCTGGGAGCTTGCGCATGGGGCCTGCCCCGCCTGCGTGCAGCGCGCCATGCTCGAGGTACTGCTGGAGCATGGCGCGGGTAAGCTGGACGAGGAAGCCCTGGCCGGCGGACCTTTGCCGCCCGTGGTGGCTCGCGGCGTGCTGCCGACCCATCTGCGCCTGCATGTAGACGCCCGCTACCAGGGTAGGGGCGTCACCCTGGCCCTGGTCGATTCCGGCTTCTACCCGCACCCTGAGCTGACCCTGCCCAACAACCGCATACGCGCCTGGGTGAACGCCACCACCGACCCGGTGAGCGCCCTCTTTTTCGACCCCGACGACTGCCCCGAATGGCCCGGCTGGAACAGCGCCTCCCCCTCGCAGTGGCACGGCACAATGACCAGCGGGGTGGCGGCGGGTAACGGCTGCCTCAGCCACGGCCTCTACCGGGGCCTGGCCCCCGAAGCCAGCGTGGTGCTCGTGCAGGCACGAGGCAAGGACGGTTGCATCAGCAACGAGACGATTACCCGCGCCCTGCGCTGGCTGGAAGAACATGGCCCCGAATTGGGCGTGCGCATCGTCAGCCTCTCAGTGGCGGGCGAGCCGTGCGACTGGCTGGCGGGCAACCCGGTGGACGAGGCCATTGCCGCGCTGGTGAAGCAGGGCGTCACCGTCGTAACGGCTGCCGGTAACTCCGGCGTGCGCGAGCTTGTGCCACCGGCCACCGCTCCCGATGCCCTCACGATTGGGGGCATCGACGACCACAACAACTTCGACCCCGAAGACGTAGAGTTATGGCACAGCAACTACGGCGAGACGGTCACGGGCCGCACGAAGCCGGAGCTTGTAGCGCCCAGCATCTGGGTGGTGGCCCCCGTGCTGCCCGGCTCCCAGGTGGCCGAGGAAGCGCAGGAGCTATTCGGCGGGCGGCACCTGCACGAACCCGAGACCGAGGCCCGCATTGCCGAGCTAAAGCTGATTACTCCACATTACCAGCACGTAGATGGCACTAGCTTTGCCGCGCCCATAGTGGCCAGCGTGGTCGCCTGCCTGCTGGAAGCCAACCCGGACCTCACCCCCAGGCAAATACGCGACATACTCACCTCCACAGCACAGCCCCTCGAAGGGGTGAGCCAGGAGCGGCAAGGGGCCGGTGCGCTCAACCCTACTCGGGCGCTGGCGGCGGCTGCCAGGGTGGAGGGCGCGCCTATGTCAGGCTATCCCATATCGCCACACGTGAGTCCCTACGGAGTCACGTTCTACCTCTACGACCACCACACCAATTCGGTGCAGGTGCAGGGAAGCTGGGACGACTGGGCCTCCCCCGGCGTCGAGGCGGAGCAGGTGCTGCCCAACATCTGGCGCGCCCACATAGACAACCTCCAGCCGGGCCGCTACACTTACCGCTTCCTCCTCGGCGGCGTCTACTGGCTGGACGACCCCGACAACCCCAACAAGACCCCCAACACCTTCGGCGGCTTCGACAGCGTGCTCGAAGTGCCCGAACAACCCGCAGACCCCGCTCTAGTGACGGCTTTGGAGACGAAAACGCAAAGGCGCAAAGGACGCAAAGAACGCGCAAAGAGTAACTAAGGTTTAGCGGGTGCAACCAGGGCCAGGGTACGACAACATGTACCCTGGCCCTGGTTGCTAAGAATGCTTGTTTAAACTTGGCGTGGTCCTTGGCGTTCTTGGCGTCTTGGCGGTTCCGTCTCGTTCATTTTCCCGTGCTCCAACGCGCCCTTGCAGGACTAATACCTGCCCCCCATAGTACCGAACTACCTATTATCGTCGTAGACTAGGCCCTGCCTTTGTGTTATAATCAGCAAAGGTGCATCGGGCGCGAGCGGCGAAGTCGTGAGGGCAGTTTGGTGGCTGCGCATGCAAGGGTCTGCCTGGACCTCCTACCACCACCTGCACGCAACAGTAGAGGCGGTACGCGCTTTACATGGTACGATCTGATATGGCAGAGGACCTCTCCCCGGACATAGTAGAGTACCCCCTGCTTCCCCTCAAGAACGTGGTAGTCTTCCCGCGTACCATCGTCAACCTGACGATTGGGCGCACCCGCTCGGTCCAGGCCCTCAATCTCGCGATGAGCGGCAACCGCTGCCTCATCGTGGACGCCCAGCGCGACATCGACACCGACGAGCCGGACCCCGAACACCTCTACGACGTGGGCACCCTGGTGGAAGTGCGCCAGGTGCGCCGCCAAGCCGATGCTACCCTCCAGGTGGAGGTCGAGGCCCTGCGCCGCGTGCGCATCGAGTCCATCGTGCAGGAAGAGCCGTGCTTCACCGCCTCGGTGGAGTTCATCCCCGAAAGGCCCTCCACGGGACGCGACACCGAGACGCTGATGCAGCAGCTTGGGGAGCTCTTCGAAAAGTACTCCACGCTCAACAGCAAGGTGCCCGCCGACGCCGCCGACCATATCCGCGCCGCCCGCCAGCCCGGCTACATGGCCGACCTGCTCGCCGCTCACCTCGTCTCCGACGTGCACGACCGCCAGAAGGTGCTCGAAATGGCCGACCAGGGCGAGCGCCTGCAATACATGGCCTCCGTGCTCATCAACTCGATTGACATAATCGAAACCGAGCAGCGGGTGCGGGACAAAGTGCGGGCCTCCCTCGACAAGAACCAGCGCGAGTTCTACCTGCGCGAGCAGCTAAAGGCGATACACGACGAGCTGTCCAGCGAGGGCGGCAACGAGATGGCCGAGCTTCGCGAGAAGCTTGAGGCCAGGGGCCTGCCCCCGGAGACGCTGGCGCGCATGCTCAAAGAGGTCAACCGCCTCGAACGCATGCCCTCCGTGTCGCCCGAGAGCACGGTGTTGCGCAACTACATCGACTGGGCGCTCGTCCTACCTTGGAAGGAGCGCACCGAGGACCGCATCGACCTGCCCCTCGCCGAGCAGGTGCTCGAAGAGGACCACTACGGCCTGGGCCAGGTGAAGGAGCGCATACTCGACTACCTGGCCGTGCGCCAGCTTACCATGCGCAAGCGCGCCGAGCAGGCTAACGCCGACGGCGGGTCCGAGGCTCCACGGCAGCACGGCGCGATCCTCTGCTTCGTCGGCCCTCCTGGCGTGGGCAAGACCTCGCTGGGCCAGTCCATCGCCAAGGCGATGAACCGCAAGTTCGTGCGCCTGTCGCTGGGCGGGGTGCACGATGAGGCGGAAATCCGGGGCCACCGCCGCACCTACGTGGGCGCGATGCCCGGCCGCATCATCCAGTCGATGAAGCAGGCGGGCACGGTGAACCCCGTGATGCTGCTGGACGAGATCGACAAGATGACCGCCGACATGCGGGGCGACCCGGCGGCGGCCATGCTCGAAGTGCTCGACCCGGCCCAGAACCATACTTTCGTGGACCACTACCTCGACGTGCCGTACAACCTGTCGGACGTGCTCTTCATCGCCACGGCCAACAACCTGCATAGCATTCCGAGGCCGCTTCGCGACAGGATGGAGATTGTTGAGATTGGCGGTTATACTGAGGAGGAGAAAGTACAAATCGCGCGGCGCCACTTGCTGCCCAAACAGGTGGACGCGCACGGGCTGGAAGTCGGCTTCCTGGAAGTACCAGACGCCAGGCTGCGGACCATTATACGCACCTATACTCGCGAGGCTGGGGTGCGCGACCTGGACCGCAAATTGGCGATGATCTGCCGTAAAGCGGCACGACGTATCGTGGGCGGCCGCATCACGCGGGTCCGCGTGAACCAGCATAACATGGAGGAGTTTCTCGGGTCGCCGCGCTTCAGGGCAGAGATAGAGCAGCGGCACGACCAGGTGGGCGTAGCAGTCGGCCTGGCCTGGACGGAGCACGGCGGCGAGCTGCTGCCGGTGGAGGTGGCCGTGATGCCGGGGCGCGGTGCGCTCACCATCACGGGCCGTCTCGGGGACGTGATGCAGGAGTCGGCGCGGGCGGCGCTCACCTTCGCCCGCTCGAGGGCCGCTCAATTGCAGATTGACGTTGAGGGCCTGGACAAGCTGGACCTGCACATCCACCTGCCGGAAGGCGCTATCCCCAAGGATGGCCCGTCCGCCGGTATCACGATGGGGGTCGCCCTCATCTCGGCCATAACCAAGCGCCCCGTGAGAAGCGATATCGCCATGACAGGCGAGATCACCCTCACCGGGCGGGTGCTGGCCATAGGCGGTCTCAAGGAGAAGGCGCTGGCGGCTCACAGGTCGGGCATGAAGTACGTAGTCGCCCCCATGGCAAACAAGCCGGACTGGGCAGAGCTACCCCGCGCGGTGCGGGCCGAGATGGAGTTCGTGTGGGTCGAGACGATGGACCAGGTGATCGCTATGGCCTTGCGAGAGTCCCAACTCTCGACAGCCGTGCCCACCGTGCCCGAGGTGCACCCCTCCAACCAGGACGCAGACACCGACACGGAAACGGAGAGCGGCACGGCAACAGGCACAACGGGCAGGCGCAAGAACCAGGGCCACGTGCCCCCGCCTTCCCCCAGCGTCCAGACCCGGCCCACCGCCAGGGCCGCACAGAAGAAACGAAGATAATTACGAATTACGAATTACGAATTACGAATTACGAATTACGAATTACGAATTACGGATTACGAATTGAATAAGAACCCGTAATTCGTAATTCGTAATTCGTAATTCGTAATTGACCACCAGCCTCGCCCCATTATTTACATAGACGCACCGATCTTCCAACCTGGATTGCAGTTTTGCGAACGGCAGCATGCCGCTCGTGATTTGCGCGCGTTCCGGGTGCGTAGCTTCTAAGCTACCCGAAGAGTGGGCGTCTCACCACAGATTGAGGCATGAATGAACAACAACAGACGACCCATAGTGCGCGGCGGAGGCCGCGTCAGGCGCGAGCGGTACGACGATAGGCCCGACCCTTATTTGCTGGACGCGGAGATAGCTCGCAACCGCCCCGCCACCGACGGGCTGACGTGGAAGAAGATGGACCTCCATATCCACACGCCCGCTTCCTCCGATTACCGCGACCCAGGCGCGACCTACCTGGACATACTCAAGAAGGCCGAAGAGAAGGGCCTCGACATGATCGCCTTCGCCGACCACAACACGGTGTCGGGCTACGCGGCGATGCACCAGGAGATAGAGACGTTGACCCTCCTGGAGCGGCTGGGCCGCATCAGCGACGACGAGCAAGCCACGCTGAACGAGTACCGGCGGCTCCTCAAGAAGATCGTCGTCCTGCCCGCGTTCGAGTTTACCGCAACGTTCGGCTTCCACATCCTCGGCGTCTTCCCCGAAGGCACCTCCATTCGCAAGCTGGAGTACTTGCTGCTCAACCTGAACGTGCCCGAGGAGAAGATGGTGCGCGGCGCGCCGGACGTAGGCTCCAGCGACGACGTGCTCACCGCCTACGCGGCTATCGCGGGGGCGGGCGGCATGGCCATCGCCGCCCACGCCAACTCCTCCAACGGAGTCGCGATGCAGGGTTTCCCCTTCGGCGGGCAGACCAAGATCGCCTACACCCAGGACCCCAACCTCGTCGCCCTCGAAGTGACCGACCTCGACCAGACCGGCAGGCGAGCCACGGCGGGCTTCTACAACGGCACCAAGACCGAGTACCCCCGCCGCATGCACTGCATCCAGGGTTCCGACGCTCACTCGCTGGACACCGAGCAGTCGGACGCCAACAACAAGCGCCTCGGGGTAGGGGCGCGCATCACCGAGATACTCGTGCGAGAGGCCTCGTTCGCCGCCCTCCGAGAGGTGCTGACTGGCGACGATTTTACGCGCACCCGGCCCTACCGCTCCAACCCGGCGTGGGAGCGCATCGAGGCGGCGCGCGCCAAGGGGCCGAACCAGATCGTGGACTTCCACGAGCGGGCCGTGCACGTCCACAATCGCACCCGCCCCATCCTGGAGGACGTGGTAGCGTTCGCCAACGGCTACGGGGGCATCATTTATATCGGTGCCTCCCCCGACACCAAGGTGCCCGTGCAGGGCGTGGAGCGGCCCGAGGAGGTAGTGCGCCTGCTCAGGGAGGACGTGCAGCGCATGGTCGAGCCTCGGCTTGACGTGAGTTTCGACATCAAGCCAAGCTCTACCAGCGACCGGGCCATCGTGGTGATGAACGTACCGGGCGGCGACAACCGCCCCTACGTCTTCGCCCCCACGACCCAGATATACATCCGCGAAGGCGGGGAGAGCCTGCTTGCCACTCGCTCCGAGATGATAAAGCTGGTCGTGGACGCAGCCCGGGCGCGCGGCGAGCTTGCGTCCGCTGCCCCCACGGCCCACCAGCCAATCACCACCCCGGCGGCCACGGCCTCCCCCGTGCCCACTGTGCCGGAGCCGCGCCCCATCCTGCCCTCGGGAGAAGCGCTGGCAAGCCCCGATGACGCTCAGCCCGCCCAGGAGCGTAGGCAAGGAAGGCAACAGGACCGCCAGGGCAGACAACGCGAAGAGAGGCAGGAGAGGCAGGAGAGGCAGGAGCAACCCGCTGCCCGCGAGCAGCGCAAGCCATGGCGAGAGCAGGGCGACGACCGCCGTGCCGCGCGTGAGCTTGCTGAGACCCCGGCCGCCGAAGTTGAGGCCCCGGCGGAAGCCCCCACGCCCCCTGCGGCGCCTTTGCGCGAGGAGCGTAGAGCGGCTGCCCAGGCTGCTGATGCCGCTCCCGTCCCCGTGCCCACCCGCCCGGAGAGCCAGCCAGGTAGGCGCATACCTTCCCTGCACGAGCTTCCGCCCGAGAAGATCAAGGGGCAGGTGCAGCCCATGGCCCGCACGGGTGGCGCCCCCACGCCCACTCCCGCTTCCACGCCAACAGAGCCACCCGAGTCCGCATTGTACGCGGTACAGGGGGCCGACGCCCAGGAAGTGGCCCCTGAGGTGGAGCAAGCGATAATCGAGTCCGCGTCCGCTACGTCCGACGTGCCCGAACTGGCACCGCCCGTCATCGAAGGTACGGAGCGCCTGGAGGTGGGGTACGAGCCTGCGGCCCCCGCCAGGGGCACTCGCAGCCGCCGCAAGCCGGGGTCGGCCATACCGGAGCGGACCACCGGGGAGATGCCCGCCGCCACGGTGGGAGAGACTGCCGATCAAGCAGCCGAAGCCCAACCCGCCCAACCCGCCCAACCCGCCCAGGCCGAGCAGACCGAGGAAGCCGCGCCTGCCGCACGCTCCCGCCGAGGACGCTCCCGCCGCAAGGGGGCCGAGGAAGAAGCGGCCGGTGCTGTCGAGGCTGCGGCCGCGCGTAACGAGGAAGCTACCGCCGTCGCCGCGACCGCCGAGCCGCCCGTGGAGATGCAGCTTGCCGCTCCTATGGAAGCCGGGGTCGCCGCCGAGCACCTCAGCCGCGAGGAGATCGTGCAGGCGGAGGCAGAGCAGCCCAGGCGCGGGCGCGGTCGCTCTCGTAAGGGTAGGGGCGCGGAGGCCGAGCAGCAGCTTGAGATAGCCGCGCCGACCGCCGCGGCCGCCGCCACCGAGGCAGGGGAGGCCGGCATCCTGGCCCAGGCCGAGACGCAGCCGGGGCCGCAGATACCCGCCGAGCTGCCTGAAGATACGCCCGCCGAGGCCGCACCCAGGAAGGGCCGCTCTCGCCGCAAGACCGCCGCTGTGCAGGCCGCCGCAGCCGACGCGGGTGTTGACCTGGGCGAACAGCAGGGCGGCCAGGAGCCTGTCGCTCAGGCCGAGGCCATGCCCGCGCCGGAGCCTGCCCCCACGGATACGCGGAGCAGGCGAGGCAGACGCAAGAAGGGAGAGGACGCGGCTGCCGAGGCCGCCACTCAGCCCGAAGTCGAGCCTGGGGCCGCGACCATGTCCGACATGGTGACCGATGAGCCGCCCGGCCCGCCCGCTACCGGCGTGGAGATAATCGACTCGGTGGCCGGGCAGCGTTCCACCTCGCACACCATGCGCGACCTGCGCAACGGGCAGACCGTGCGCAACGTCACCAAGCAGTCGGCCCGCCGCCTGTGGCACTACGCTATCACCCAGCACGAGCGGGGCAACCCGGCCATGTCGGAGGTGCTCTGGCACGACACGCTGCCCATCGGGGTATGGCGCAGGGACGAGCGCGCGGGTGCCGTGCGGTTCGACCTCGTCAGCCGCTACCCTGACGGCTCCCTGCGCATCTTCTACGGCGCGACCGACGAGGGCCTCTCCGAGCCCTGGCGCGAGGTGGTCCAGAAGGCCGAGGCCGCCGGGTGGACCGGGCCCGCCGTGGAGTAATACCCACCGGGACTGACCAACACACGAATCTGGCCTGCCGACTTAAGGAAAAGTCATCGGCAGGCCAGTTTTTCTAGAAGCCCTCGCAACAGTAACTATGTGGAATACCGGCCCCGAAGCCCCTTTTATGTCATTTCGAGCGCAGTGAGAAATCTCGTCCTACACCTAGATGTTGCTCTTTTCTCATGCGACTCTAGACTGAAGGAAAGGGGTCGCTTGAGTGCTGAAGGACGAGATTTCGCACTGCGCTCGAAATGACATAAAAGGAGCGTGGCTGCCGCTGCAACTATCAGGCCATCCAGGTTACACTACTTCCTATTGCCTTAGCACAAAATAGAAGTAAACTGTAAATATGAAACGCGCAGCGATCCTGGGACAATTCATAGTGCGTCATACTTTCAGCGTTTGCAAGGTGGGGGCGCTGCTCGGTGCCGTCTATAGCTTCTCGATAGTATTCCTTGAGCTTATACTCCATGCCCTAACCTCCCCAGACCCAAATGCTGACCCAGGGTTGTTTGTGGCCTCAATACTCGAAAGGTTCGGGTTTGGGCTTTTAGCAGGGGTCATAGGGGGCTTTTTCGGCTCTCTGCTTGGTATAGCCGCCGGTTTTGTGAATGGGTGGCTCCTCGGTCCATTGACCATATTGGCTTACTATCCCCCGAAGGAGTACAGGTACTACCGCCTGGTCACCGGCCTGATAAGCGCCCTCGCTGCTGCTACCACAACTTACGTCCTGCTACTTTACTTACTCCCCGGTATCCTGACTACCGTACCTCCCTACGGGCGCACCACCAGCCCCTGGGCCCTTCTGCTGAGCCCGGTGCCAGTCGCTGGCTTCGGCGCGTGGTGGGCCAACCGCTTCGTCGCCCGCTGGTACCAGCATGTACTGCCCACGCAACAGGCCGTCGCAGCTAGCCGAGAGCCTCAGACGCCCGGTAACGCTTACGAGATCCAGGGCTAGAAGACTTCTTCTTGCTTGAGAAGACAGGCTACGCCGATCTCGCGGACGCTCGACTGCGCCTACGCAATCAGTAGCCGAACTCGCTCGCCCAGGCGCGGACTTGCTCGTGATGGGGCTTCCAGGCCTGCCACACAGTCGCCGCCCAGAGCATCACGCGGCGGTTGTGGTCGGCGGCGCCGGTCGCCTCCAGGACATCCAGCACGGTAATGTCACCGAGAGAAGGGGGCGGTTCCAGCCAGGCGAATCCCCGCGCCTTGTTCCTCTCGACGAACCGCGTAATAGCGGTTGTGGCGAAGGCCGGGTCAACGTTGCGTTCGAGCGCCAGGCAGAGGACAAACAGGTGCGCGGCTACGGACTGGCTGGATTGCTTCCCTGGCAAGCCGGGGTGTTGCGCGGCGTAAATATCAACCGCGAGCCGGTGCACGGTGCCATTGCCACCCGCTAGCAGATCGCCGTAAGCCTGCCAGCAGCCGGGAGACGCGCCTATATACCTGTGGGTAGGCCCCTCTATCTCGGGTACGAGCGCCCCACACCCGACGCAGGCTATCAGTTCTACCATGCCTACCACTCCTACCCTTTTTGTAGGGTGCACGCTGTCGGTGCCCCCATAAGACCCATGGTACAACTTTGTGGCGCGGGCTACCAGGCGCAGGGTGGCGTGCCCCTACGTCTACGGTCTCTAGCCCTCGTGCCTGTACCCTGCTATAATAGGCCGACCGTATCCAAGCAGCAGAAAGAGGGAAGAAGTACCACCATGCCTAAGAAGCGCATTCTCACCGGCGACCGCCCGACCGGCGCTCTCCACCTGGGGCACTACGTCGGCTCGCTCGCCAACCGTATCCGCCTGCAACACGACTACGACGCCTACATCATCATAGCCGACGTGCAGGCCCTCACCGACAACTTTGACGACCCGCAGAAGGTGCGCGACAACCTGGCCGAGGTGGCTATGGACTACATGGCGGTGGGCATCGACCCCAACATCGCTACCATATTCGTGCAGTCCCTCGTGCCCCAGATAGCCGAACTGACTGTGTTCTACTCCAACCTCGTCACCGTGGCCCGCCTGGAACGCAACCCCACCACCAAGGACGAGATACGCGAGAAGGGCATGGAGGACAGCGTCACCTATGGCTTCCTGGGCTACCCCGTGTCGCAGGCCGCCGACATCACGATTGTGAACGCCGACCTCGTGCCCGTGGGTGTGGACCAGGCCGCCCACGTAGAGCTTACCCGCGACATCGTGGCCCGCTTCAACATCGTCTACGGCCCCACGATTACCGAGCCGGAGGCGCTGATTGGCGAGGTGCCCAAGCTGCCCGGCACCGACGGCAAGCCCAAGATGAGCAAGAGCCTCAACAACGCCATCTTCCTCAAGGACGACCCCAAGACGGTCGAGCGCAAGGTGATGAGCATGTATACGGACCCCACCCGCATACGCGCCACCGACCCCGGCCACGTCGAGGGCAACCCGGTCTTCTCGCTGCACGATGCCTTCAACCCCGACAAGGACGAGGTCGAGGAGATGAAGCGCCTCTACCGCATCGGGGGCATCGGGGACGTGGCTGTCAAGAGGTCGCTGGTCAAGGCACTGAACGACTTCCTGGACCCCATACGCGAGCGCCGCGCCGACCTTGAGTCCCACCCCGACTACGTGACCGACGTGCTGCTGGATGGCACCCGGAGGACGCGCCAGGTAGCCGACGAGACGATTTCGCTGGTGCGCCGGGCCATGAAGATCGACTACTTCCCCGGTTCCGGCATGCACCCCTAAAACAAACTTAGTGCTAAGTGGAATAACGAATTGCACCGCAGAGGCGCAGAGGACGCAGAGGTACGCAGAGAAGAATTGAGGGGTTTGTGCAAGGGGCATCATCATACCAGTAGATGCTGCCCTTACCCTTACCAAACCTTCCTAATCTCAGCGTAACCTCTGCGTCCTCTGCGTCTCCGCGGTGAAAAGCCACTGTTTCTCCTGGCACAATGTTGGAGAAGTTAATTGATTCAAGCGATGCAGCCGCTTCGCAGTTGGGGCATTATATAAGCAGAGACGTAGCGCGTGTGCCGCCTTCACAATAACCACACGCGCTGCGCCTTGATACTTTCCATCGGCGTTATAGATCTTATTGCCCAGCCTCCATATCCCCGGAGGGTCTTGCCTCTATCGCCAGAGTCACTCGATGCCATTCCTCTCCATCATCCGGATCATCTCTTCGTGATGGATTTCTATCTTGTAGTTGGCGCCCTCATAGGTGAATAGAAGTTCCCACACTTTCACCTCGTATGGCTTGCCATCTACCACGAAAGTAAGGACTATCTTTGGCTCCTCTGTTGGTGCCGCCTCCTCAGTAGAGACACCTGAGCTTAGGCCCGCGGCCATTGTAAGGATTACCGCGCGGTCGGTGGTTCGCTTCTCATTTGCGCCCCACCTGCCGGTCAACTCGGTAGCATAGCCGAGGTAACGTATGTCCCCGGGAGTAAGTCTGGGCGCGGGTGCCAGTTCCTCCAGGGTCTTCCACAGGGCGCTATCTGATTGGCGGTATTCTACCGACATCCAAGTTGCGGGATCTGCCGCGGGATATGAGACGGTAAAGTAGGGCGTTTCTGACCAGAAAATGGAGGCCTGCCCGTCAGAAGTAGCCACGTCGAGTGTATAGCTGGGATACGCATGATGTGGAGGCCACGGCCCCATGCGTTCGGTACGGCCATAATCGGTTTGGGTATGCCCTTCCACGGCAGCTACGATACGTTCCCTGTCGGCTTTATCCAATAGAACTTCCACCCCTACAAACTGCACCTGGTTAGCATCACTAGCTGTAATGGTCATTACCTGCGACGCCCTGAGTATATCGACCAGCCATTGAACGTCGCGCACGGGTACCGGGGTAGCGGGCACTGCATATGTTGGTTCCTTGGGCTTCTCGTTAGGCTGCGTGGGGGTGGACTCAAACTGTTGAGTCGGCAGGGATTCGGTGGGAACTGGCGGTTTGCTGCTATCGAGGGGCGTACTGGCAACTCCCGGTTGGTCCCCCGGCTGGGATTGGCAACCAACCAGGACCGAGAGGGCCACGAACACCGGTACGATCAACGTCAGGGCTGTGTGAGCTTTGGTCATTCGGTTGCTACCTGCGTCTTGCCGCTCCCCGGCGGGTTTCTACGCTGGAGATATGCCACCGCCGTGCTGCCGAGGAGCAGCGTAGCAATGAAGGTCGTCCAGGGTAGAAGGTCTACGCCGTACATGTCGAGGGCCGGCGTCCCAGGCCGTACTCGCATGGATTGGCCGAAATCGCCGCGCAACAGGCCGAGGCTGGTGAACTGTACGGTTTGAGCAGGAAGAACAGCGCCGGACTGTCTGGGCTCGCCGCTCAAGCGGAAGGTCTGGGCAAGATCGCCGTGTGGATCGTACAGCCAGGTGAAGTAGTTGTTAGGCCATGGGAGGTCAAGTTTGTATGTAACGTAGGTGCCAAGATAAGCATATATGCTGGGTTGCCTGGCGCAGTGCATGCACACGCTGTTCACCCTGTTCAGGATAACTGAAGCGCCCAGCGGCACAATGGCAGTGTAC
This sequence comes from Chloroflexia bacterium, assembly GCA_036389075.1. GTDB lineage: Bacteria > Chloroflexota > Chloroflexia > QHBQ01 > JADMIH01 > JADMIH01. The sequence goes on from DASVQO010000078.1 coordinate 19,459, forward strand.
AGCACTATGCTCGCCAGCAGGAAGGTAGCCACGCCACCCGCAAGGCGGCGAAGAAAGTAAGTTATCATGCCCTTTGCTCCCTTCGGTTGTCCACGCTAGTGTCGCAATCATTGGCTTCACTCTACACACTATACACCCAAGGGTAGGCGATGGTTTATTGCCCGATAGGGTGGTAAGCACGCTTGCGCCCGAACAAAAGGGAATGAAACTTGCTAGCTCTCCCTTGCCAGAATAGGCGTTTTGCAATACAATAAGAGCGGTTGGGGAGTAGCCACCCGGAATTCCGGGTGAGCCGGTCGTCAGTACAGAGCGCAAGCTCTCGGTCGGCTCCCTTTGCAGCAATGCACTGTTGGCGAGACCATCACGATCTTGTGTCGTGGTGGTCTCGCTTTTTTTCTAACGGAGGTAGCAGAATAGTGGATACGGTATGGTTGTGGATAACGTTCAATATTTTCGTGCTGGTGCTGCTGGCGCTCGACCTGGGGGTGTTCCACAAGAGCAACCATGCCATCAGCGTGAAGGAGTCGCTCATATGGAGCGGCGTCTGGATACTGGTCGGCATCGTCTTCAACGTGGGCGTCTTTTACTTCAGCGGCCCGCAAAAGGGGCTTGAGTTCTTCACGGGCTACGTAATAGAGCGCTCGCTGAGCATAGACAACATCTTCGTCTTCATATTGATGTTCACCTATTTCGGCGTGCCCGCGAGATACCAGTACAAGGTGCTCTTCTGGGGCATACTGGGCGCGCTCATCATGCGCGGCGCGCTCATCATGGTGGGTACCGCCCTGATAGATGCGTTCCACTGGATCCTGTACGTATTCGGCGCGGTGCTCATCTTCTCGGCAATCAGGATGGCGGTGCAGAAAGAGGACGCCCAGGTGCAGCCGGATCGCAACCCCGTGGTCAGGCTGTTCCGCCGCTTCTTCCCCGTCACCGAGTCGTACCACGGCGGCTCGTTCTTCGTCCGCCAGGGCCATAAGTGGCTCGCCACGCCCCTGTTCATCGTGCTCCTCGTGGTCGAGACGACCGACCTGGTGTTCGCCCTCGACTCGATACCGGCCATCTTCGCCATCACCACCGACCCGTTCATCGTCTACACCTCCAACGTCTTCGCGATCCTGGGCCTTCGTGCGCTCTATTTCGCGCTGGCGGGCATCATGGACAGGTTCCACTACCTCAAGCTCGGCCTCTCCATCGTGCTGGGCTTCGTCGGGGCCAAGATGCTGCTGGACGCCTTCATCCACATAGAGACCTGGGTGTCGCTCGTCGTGGTGGCCGTGGTGCTGACAATCTCGGTGGTCGTCTCCCTCCTCAGGCCGCCCGACAAGCACATTGCCGAACTCATCCGCCAGCCCGACGAGGAGCCGGAGCAGATAGGCGCGGCTCGGTAGAAAGGGTCACTTTCTTATTCACCGCAGAGGCGCAGAGGACGCAAAGGCACGCAGAGATGTTTTGAGGGTGTTCTAGACAGGGGCGGCATCTTACTGTAGATGCCGCCCCTGTCCGTAACTAAACCCATCCTAATCTCTGCGTAACCTCTGCGTCCTCTGCGCCTCTGCGGTGAATAATTCACTTCCTGTATGTCATCCCGCCGGATACGGGGTCAAACACGCGGCCGTCCTCTGAAAGGCCCAGGCGAGGTGGCGGGGGTGCCCGGGGTGTTCGCCTGCACGGGGGCGGTGCCGGGGACCTTCAGGGCGAGTAGCTGGCCCGCCTCGTCTGTGCCGCCGAACTGGGGCACGCCGTAGCCGTGAGCCATGACGTCCAGCAGCCAGGTGTCCGCGCCCAGCAGGTCCGAGGCGTTGATGATGCCGCTGCTCTCCCACCTGCCTGGCCTGTCGCCGGGGAGCGTTTGGCCCGCGTACCCGCGATGGGTCAGCTCGGCCACCGTGGTAGTCTTGCCCGTGGCGATGTTGTAGGCCACCACCCTGGAAGGGCGCGCGTCCTGGTGCTGCTCGATGATGTCCTCCTGGAGCATCAGGTGGGTGGGGCTGGCGGCTATGTTGTCGGGGTTGAGTATGTCGTCGCCCGCGTCGCCGTCGAGCAGCACCTTTAGCTCCGTTACCCTGGTGGGGTCCGCCATGTCCAGTTGCATTCTGTAGAGGCGGCCCCTGGCGTTGTACGGCTTGCCCGTGGCGTTATCGATGTAATCCGGCCAGCCTGTGACGTTGAAGTACACGGCGGTGGGGTCGTTGGGGTCGTAAGTGCCGTCTTCGGGGCGGCTGAACCAGAAGTAACCCGCCTTTTCGGACTCTTCTATCGTGCCCTGGCGATTGGCGGACGCCTTGTGCTTGTCAATCTTTACGAATCGGCCTACCAGCGCCCTGCCTTTGCTCACGGCGTTCTCGTTGCGCGCGCCTCCCTCGGCCACGAACACGTACATATCGGCGCGCCCCGCCCACATGTCCTCGGGCGCGCTCCCAACGTACATGTAGATGCCGCCCGGCACCGTGTCATCGAAGCCGATGAACACCGACTTGCCGGGCCAGCCGGGCACCGCGATAAGGTTCTCCCACTTCAGCCTGCCCGCGTAGACCAGCGGCGTGACTTGCTCATTGTGGCTGTCTATCACAACCGATATGCCGCCGTGCTTGCCGGTGAAGTCCTCCTCCCCGGTGAGGTAGTAGGGGCGGTCGAAGCCTTCCCTGTGCCCCAGCATAGTGGCCGAGCAGAAGTGCTTGAAGCCCTCCGTGCCGCCCAGGATGTACCCAGCATCCAGCACCGACAGCGTGCTCTTGTCGATCCGCAGCTTGGACACGCGGGCGTCGGAGAGATTGCCGGGGCTGGCTAGCTCGTGGTTCATGTAGAGGGTGAAGGTGCCGTCGCCATTGTCGTACGCGCCCAGCCCGTCGGGGGCGGCGGCCATCTGGTAGCCGTTGGGCAGCACGTCGCCCGCGCTCAGGAGCGGCTTCACCGTCGCGCCGGGGGCTAGGGCGCGGAGGAGGGGCTGGTGGGGGGTGAGGAAGCCCTGGGGCTGTGCGTGCGCGGTCTGCAAGGCTGGGGCTGGTGGCGCGCACGCCAGGAGCAGCACCATGCACGCGTATGTTGCGGCGCGTGCGAGCTTACCTGTCTTGGGGAGGCGTGCAGCTTGCATGGGTCTACTTTACAACCTGCGTGCGCCCCATGCCAACTCTCATGAGCACCCAAAGCCCCGCCCCTGTCATTTCGAGCGCGGCGAGAAATCTCGGCCTTCAGCACTCAAATAGCCCTTTCTTGCAGCGACAGAGTCCCAGGAGAAAAGAGGGACATCCCGGTTAGGGACGAGATTTCGAGCGTAGCGAGAAATGACAAGGAAGGGGCTTATGTACTGAGGCGCGTGGCTCAGGCGGCTATCCGTTGATGCCGGCATTGGAGTGGTGCCAATGTTGCGTGGGAGCGTATATAGCTGTTACAGCCGGTAGCGGATGAACCGTTGGCTCGGACTTTGCATATACATATATGGAATGTGTATACTAATGAGGCCCACCCGCACAGGTCCAGGACCAGCGGCTCCCTCACGATTTCGGCTCCCGGCTCCCAATTCCCGGCTAGTTAGCGACGGCGTGCTATGATGAGACCCGGCCTGCTTTACGGCTCGCGCATTCGAGCCATTCTTTCCGCACTCTTCCTTTTGCTTTTTGTGCTTTCGCCTGCGCATGCCCTCGCGCAGCGCGGGAATAACAACGTCCTCCGCACCAAGTACTTCAACATCTTCTATCCCACCGCCGAGGAAAAGTCCGCCGCCTGGTACGCCGGGTTCGCCGACGAGGTGAACGAAGCGGTGGCCGACCTGCTCGGCTCGCAGCCCGTCTCCGGCATGAAGCTGCTCATCTTCAACACCGAGGCCGAGTACGCCCGCGCCAACCCCATGGCGGAGCTGCACCCCGGCATCATGGCCCACGCCATCCCCGAGCAGAGGGAGATCGGCGTGGCGGTGGAGCGGCTGCGCCAGGTGCCCCCCGAGCTTGCCCGCGAGAGCTTCCGGCACGAAGTCACCCACATCATCGCGGGCTACCTCACCAACCAAAATCTGCCAGTCGGCTTCCAGGAGGGCCTCGCCCAGTACAACGAGCTGTCCACCAGCAGGGGACAGGAAGTCGCCAGCGTGATGCGCCAGGTCAAGGCCAGGGGCGACCCGTGGCTTACCTGGGACGAGTTGAACGATGGGGAGACTTTCCGCCGCGTGGTGGACGTGGGCTACCCCCAGAGCTACAGCGTCATGCACTTCCTGGCCGACACCTACGGCATGTCCACCTTCGCCCGCATGATGAACAACCTCCGTGACGGCGCGGACCTGGGCGACTCCATAGCCTGGGCCTACTCCAAGACCACCCAGCAACTGGAGGAGGAGTGGCGCGCCTGGCTGCCCAGCTTCCTCGACACGGGCTGGCGCACCAACCTGCTCATGGCCTACGACCTCGCCCCCGCCCAGGCCCTGTACGACGCGGGCCGCTTCAAGGAGGCAGAGGAGCAGTTTACCCTCTCCGAGAGGCTGTACCGCGACCTGGGCAAGCTGGAAAAGGCCGATGAGATAGCGGCCATGCGCGACAAGTCGAAGCAGGCTTACACCGCCGGCGACCTCGTAGGCCAGGCAGACGAGTCGCTACGCTCGCACGACTACGCCCAGGCGTTCAACTACGCCACCCAGGCGGGAAGCACCTACGACAACCTGGACCTCGACAGCAGCCAGACTAAGGCCGCCGATACCGCCCAACTCGCCAAACGCGGGGTGGACGCCCTCGCCCAACTCGAAGAGGCAAAGAAGCACCTGGCGGGCTGGAACCTGCCCGCCGCCGAACTGTCGGCCCGGAGCGCGGCGGATGCCTTTGTCGAACTCGGAGATAGCGAACGGGTGGCCGAGGTAAACGGCATCCTCGCGAGCACGTGGCAGTACCGGCGGCTCGCGGGCTTCGGGGCGCTGGGGCTGGGCGTGCTTGCCCTCACGCTGGGTGCGTTTGCCGTGGTGCGCGCCCAGAAGCGAAATAGGGTAACGCAGCCCCGTCCTTACGTAGAGGAGAACCGATCTTGGCTATAACGCACGACATGCAGGGCTACGCGCCGGGCACCCCCCTCCGGGAAGAAACGGCGGACGACGCTCGCTTGCTGGCCTCCACCCTGAAGGTTTACCGCAATCGGCTGGCGCGCGACAGGCGCAGGGCCTTCGTCGGCGTGGCGAGCATCGGCATAGGCGTGATGTGGCTTGCCGTGTCGATGCTGTACGTGGTGAACATGGCCGGTCCTTTCGTGCTCGCCCTCACCGCCGGGCTGACCGTCACGGTGCCGTTCCTGGCGCTGCTCGCGGAGGTTATCACCCGGCCCTCCCTACGCGCTACCGCCCGCATAATCGACGCCCGCCTCGACGACCGGCAGCGGCTGGTCACGGCCCTCGAACTGGGGAGCAAGCGGGAGTTGGGGCCGATAGACGCCACCCAGGTGGGCACCACCGCCCGGTTCCTCCAGGCCGCCGACCCGAAAGTCATAAGTCCCATCAGGAGCATGCGGCCCTCCCTCGCGCTGACCGCCGGGCTGCTGTGCCTGTCGCTCGCCGTGTTCGTGCTCAAGGGCACCGGTGGGGCCTACGTGCCGTACCAGGCGGGTATATTGCCCCAGACGCCGGAAGAACTCGCGCAGCTTGCCACCCCCACCGCCGTTACCGGCCTCCCCGAGGCCGAGCAGCAGGCAACCCAGGTGGCTAATTCGGCCTCGGCATCCGCCACCGCCGACGCCCAGGGGCAGAACGTGCCCACCCAGGCGCAGGAGGAGGCCGCCGAGTCGCAGGAGGCCAAGACGAGCCTCGACACCCTGGGTGAGGCGCTCGACGGGCAGGGGGCCACCCAGAGCATCGCGGACAACCTGCGCAACGGCAACTACGACGAGGCCGCCAAACAGCTTGAGGAGTTGGGCCGCGACAGCGACCAGCTTTCCGAGGAGGCCAAGAGCGACCTTGCCAAGGCGCTGGACGACGCCTCTGACGACCCCAACACCAGCGACGACATGCGCTGGCAGGAGCGCCAGGCGGCTAACGCGCTACGCAAAGGCAAGTATGAGGACGTGGAAAAAGCCCTGGGTGAGTTGGGCAAGGCGGTGGAGAACACCGCGGGTAAGGTGATGACGCAGGAGGAGATGGCGAGGGCGTTCCCGTCGCCGACCGCCGCCACCGCGCAGCAGGTGCCCCCCGCCGCGCCCTCCCAGAGCGAGAGCGGGCAGCAGAGCGGCGACCAATCTTCCCAGGAGGGTGAGCAGGGCCAGCAGGGCCAGCAGGGTGCCCAGCCCGGCGACCAGAGCCAGGGCAGCCAGCCGGGTGAGGGCCAGCAAGGCGAAGGCCAGCAGGGCGAGCAGTCGGGCGAGCAGGGCGAGGGGCAGCAGGGCGGCCAACCCGGCGAAGGCCAGGCAGGGGAGGGCGCGGGCCAGCAGGGCCAGGGCCAGAGTCCCGCCGGGGGCGCGCAGGGTGGGGGCCAGGACCAGAACCAGCAGCAGGGGCAGGGCAACCCCGGCGCGGGTGATGGGCACAGAGAGAGCGGCCCCACGGGCCCCGGCGGCGTGGAGGGCGGCGCGTCCAACCCGTTCGAGCTTGAGGGCAACAAGGACCCGCAAGGCGGCAATCCCAGCGACGGCAACCAGCCCGCGCTCTCGGTGGAGGGCGACGGCAACCAGCAATCCAACTCGGCGGCCCCGGCAGACCAGGGCAGCGCCAGCAACGTGCCCGGCGAGAACAGCCGCGTGCCCGTGGAGCGCTGGGACGTGGTGCAACGGTACTTCAACGGCCAGTAACGGCGAGCTCCGCATGCGGACCCGCTACCAAAGGATGGAAAGTGTCTCTTGAGGAACTGGCGGTGGTGTTGGGCAGGCATGGCACCGACACCTCCAGCCTCGAACACCTATTCTCCCCGGATGGACATGAGGTCTACGGCCTGACCGTGCCCGGCGAGCATGCCCTCACAACCTGGGGTGCGCTGCGCGACCTATCGGATGAAACCGGATATTGGCCCGTCATTCTTGGCGCTGACGAAGAGGTAGAGTTTCACCGGCGGTTTATTGCGGAATTCAGCCCCGCTAAAAGCGTGCGGGACATTCTTGGCAAGGCCGAGACAATAGACGTGGACCGCCTGGTGGAAAACCGCCTTCTCGGTCTCGCGGAGATGGATAGCGACGAGTGGGAAGCATTTTCCGAGATGCTGATGCGCAAAGCGGAAGATGCCGGTGAAGGTGCCTACATTGACGTGGTGTCGGAATGGGCCGACCACATAGATAAATTGCCGGGCCGCCGCAGGGCCGTGTTAGAGCAGCTACTGCGAGAAAGGGCTGGAGAGTGGCCGGAAAAGACCGAGCCACATAACTACTTTTCCATTCCATACGAGTGGACGGACGGCTACAAGAAGCTCAAGCCGCTAAAGGCGGTGCGCCTGGCCCTGGTGCCCACTCGCGCAAGCTGGGAAGTGCCTGCCTACTTGAAGTTTGGCGGGTGGAACGACTGCCCGTGGCCCGAGGAACACGTCGCCATATTAAAACGCTGGCACGAGCTATACGGCGCGCAAGTAGTGGGCCTGACACATGACGAACTCGAAGTAGGCGTAACGCGCCCGCCGAACAGCAAGCTGAGCGCGTTCAACCTGGCAAGAGAGCAGTACGGCTACTGTGCCGACCTCGTAGACCAGACCGAAGGCGGCATACTGGACCTCGCAGCAACCCTGCTCGATGCCAGTGTGTGGTACTTCTGGTGGGACTGAACCAAATTACGAATTACGAATTACGAATTACAAAGCGTATTCGTCACTCGTCCCGTAATTCGTAATTCGTAATTCGTAATTCGTAATTCGTAATTACCCAAGGGGGGTTAGATTGAGCAACACAATGCAAGCCTGGACACCTGAGCAGGCTGAGGGACTGGCGGAGCGCGTGCAGCAGATTGTGGGCACGCTGGAGCATGAGTTGGGCAGCGTCATCGTGGGGCAGAAGCAGGTAGTGCGTGGGGTGCTCACCGCGTTGCTGGCAGGCGGCCACGTGCTGCTCGAGGGCGTGCCGGGGCTGGGCAAGACGCTGCTCGTGCGCACCCTGGCGGAGTGCCTCGACCTCACCTACAGCCGCATCCAGTTCACCCCCGACCTGATGCCCGCCGACATCGTGGGCACCGACATCATCAACGAGACCGACGGCGCGAGGGCCTTCGCCTTCCAGCCGGGGCCTATCTTCGCCCACTTGGTGCTGGCCGACGAGATCAACCGCGCCACGCCCCGCACCCAATCGGCCATGCTCGAAGCCATGCAGGAGCACGTGGTCACCGTGGGCCGCACCAGCCACCCGCTGCCGGAGCCGTTCTTCGTGATGGCTACCCAGAACCCGATTGACTTGCAGGGCACCTACCCGCTGCCTGAAGCCCAGCTGGACCGCTTCTTCTTCAAGCTGATCGTGGAGTACCCGCAAGGCGACGAACTGAAGGAGATCGCCCGGCGCACCACCGGCAACCGCGCCTCCAACGCGCGCAAGGTGATGGACGGCCCCACCCTTGCGCGCTTGCAGCAGATCGTGCGCGACATCCCGGTGGCCGAGGAGGTGCTCGATTACGCCGCCAACCTCGTCATGGCTACCCACCCGGAGACCGCCAGCGCCAGCCCGTCGGCCAAACAGTTCGTGCGCTTCGGGGCCAGCCCGCGCGCTATCCAGTCGCTCGTGCTGGCGGGCAAGGTGAACGCCATCCTGTCGGGGCGCTACAACGTCTCGTACGACGATCTCAAGCGGGTCGCCCTGCCCTCACTGCGGCACCGCATGGTGCTCAACGTGGAGGCGCAGCTACAGAACGTCACCGCCGACGCCATTATCACCCGCGTGCTGGAAGAGGTACAGCCTTGAGGCAGGCAGGCGGCATAAGAGCCACCCTGGGTAACCTGGGCCGGCGGTTCGTCCGTCGCGCCCCCGGCTTCGCGCCCGTCGCGGAGACCAACGTGGTGGACGGCGACTTCCTGCACAAGCTGGACCGCCTCTCCCTCACGCTGGGGCGCGACCTGATAAACGGGCTGATGGGCGAGCATCTCTCTACCCGGCGCACGTCCGGCATCGAGTTCGCGGACTACCGCCAGTACAGCGCGGGCGACGACCTGCGCCGCGTGGACTGGAACGCCTACGCCCGCCTGGGCACCCTGCACGTCCGCCAGTCCCAGGCCGAGCACGACACCATCCTGTTCCTGCTCGTGGACGCCAGCCCCTCCATGGACTTCGGCAACCCCAGCAAGTTCCTCTCGGCCCGCCGCCTGGCAGCCGGGCTGGGCTACATCGCCCTGTCGCACCTCGATAGCGTGGTGCTGGCGGCCCCCGGGGCGGGCAATAGAGTCGCCCCCGACCCGTTCCGTGGTAGGGGCCAGTCCCCAGCCCTGTTTCGCACCATGCAAGACCTGAGCGTGGGGCAGGCGCTGGACTTCGACAGCATCATGATGGAGTGGAGCGCGCAACGGATGGGCGGGGGTGCGGTGGGCCGCCTCGCGGTGATCGTGTCGGACCTGCTGCTCGATGGCTGGCGCGACGGGGTGCGCAACCTAGTAACCAACGGCTTCAGCGTCACCGTGCTGCACCTGCTCAGCCCCGAAGAACTGACGCCCCCCGAAGACGGCGACTTCCAGCTTGAGGACAGCGAGACGGGCGAGCGGCTGGACGTGCATCTAGGCGCGGCGAGCTTGCAAGAATACGACCGCCGCGTGACCGCCTGGCTCGACGAGACCGAGGCCTGGTGCCAGTCGAACGCCGCCCGCTACGTGCGCTTGCAAAGCGACTGGGACATCGAGCGCACCCTGCTGGACCTGCTGCGCAAGAGGGGAGTGACGGCTTGAACCTGCTGAACCCCTCCGCCGCGTGGTGGCTCCTCATGGTGCCCGCGCTCATCGCCCTCTACATGTTGCGGCCCCGCTCGCGCCGCAAGCCGGTGCCCAGCCTGCGACTGTGGCGGGAGTTGCCCCAGGTGGAGCGTCCCACCCCGCGCCTGCGCCGCCCGCCCCTCTCCTGGCTGCTGCTGCTGCAAATCCTGCTGCTCGCCGCCGGGGCCTTCGCCCTCATGCAGCCCGCCCTGTGGGCACCCGCCGGGCGGCATACCGTCGTGCTGCTCGATACGTCGGGCAGCATGCAGACCGCCGAGGGTGCGTCTACCCGCTTCGAGCAGGCGCGCACCGAGGCCCGCGACGTGGTCGCCACACTGCGCGACACCGACCGCATCACCCTGCTGGGCGTGGGGCCGAGCGTGACCACCGCCTGCTCGAACTGCACCCGCAACGACTTCGAACGCGCCCTGCGGGAGCTGAAACTGACGGCCGGCCGCGCCAACTGGCCCTCCGCCGTGTCCATAGCCTCCGGCCTGGCCGGGCAGGCGGGAGGGAGCGCGACCACTACTTACGCTATCTCGGACGGCGCTTTCGAGGCGTTGCGCGGCGATGACGTGCCCGCCGATATGCATTTCGTGCAGGTAGGCAGCAACGTCACCAACCTCGCCGTCAGCGTGCTGAGCGCGCGCAGGCCGCCCAACAACTCACCCGGCTACTCGGCCTACGCGCGGGTAGAGAACGTATCCACCTCCCACGCCAACGTGCGGGTGTCCGCCGTGGCAGATACCGTGCCCCTTACGCCCCGCAGCCTGAGCATCCCCGCCGGGGGCCATGCCGACGTCACCTGGGAGGTGCCCGCCGGTGCCCTCAAGCTCACCGTGGGCATCGACGCCCAGGACGCGCTTGTGGCGGACAACCAGGCGGTGCTTTTCCTGCCCACCAACTCGCAGGACCAGGTGATCGTCAAGTCCGACGACCCAGGCATGTACATGCGCGCGGTGGCGGGCTACCACGGCCTCCAACCCATAACGGACACGGTCAAGAGCAGCGCCGAGACCGCGTTCACGGTGTGGGAGGGGGAGCTACCCTCCGCCCTCCCCGCCGGGGGCCTGTTCCTGGTGAACCCCTCCGGCGGCCTGCTCCCCTCGACGGGCGATATGGAGAACCTAGGCTCGCCCGATATGGTGTCCGACCACCCGCTGCTACGCGACCTGGACCTGCGTGCCCTGTTCGTGGAGCGCGCCCGCAAGTACGAGGCCCCCGCCTGGCTCGAGCCAATCGTGCAGAGCGCCGACGGCCCCCTCTTACTGGCCGGGGAGCAGGATGGCCGCCGTATCGCGGTGCTGGCCTTCGACCCACGCGAGTCTAACCTGCCCAAGTTGGCGGCTTTCCCGCTGCTCATGGCGAACCTGGCCGACTGGCTCTACCCGCAATCGGGCGTGGGCGCGCTACGTCCGGGCGATGCGGCCATTGTGCCCCCCGGCTCCACCGTGACCACCCCGGGCGGCAGGAAGGTGCAGGCGAGCGAGGCAGGCGTGTTTGCCGATACTAGCGAGGTCGGCATCTACACCGTCGCCGGGGCCAACGCGCAAGATACTTCCCGCTCCTTCGCCGTGAACATGGCCGATCCCAACGAATCTAACGTCACTCCGAAGGACCACCCTGAGCTTGAGCGGGCCGCCGTTGAGGTGGCCGAGCGCGTGACCACGGAGGACTACTGGTCGCCGTTGGCCGCCCTGGCGCTCGTACTGGCCGGGGGCGAGTGGCTGGTCTACTGCCTGAAACGAGGCCGCATGTGAACGACTTCCTATTCCTACAACCCCAAACACTGTGGCTGGCACCCTTCCTGGTCTTGCTGCTGCTACTCTCCATTCGCCTGGTGCGCGGGCTGGCCCCCTGGCGAAAGCGCACGGCCGTCTTCTTCCAGGCGCTGACCGTGCTGCTGCTCGTGGCTTCCCTCGCCCAGCCTGCCTTCTCGCGGCCCCAGGGCGACATGAGCCTGGTTGTGGTGCTCGACTCCTCGGCAAGCGTCAGCGACGAGGGCCGCACCCGGGCTACCGAGTTCGCCCGCGACGTGCTCGACACCGCCGGGCCGGACGTTATCGTGCAGTTCGTGGAGGTGGGGCAGCGGGCCACGCAGCTTACGAACGAGGCAGTGCAAAGCGGCGACTGGTCGGTTATCAGCGACACCAACTCGCTCGTGGCCGACCCCAACCTGCGGGCCACCGACCTGTCCTCCGGCCTGCGGCTCGCGGGCAGCCTCTTGAAGGACGAGGGCCGCAGGCGGGTGGTCGTGGTGAGCGATGGCTGGGAGACGCTTGGCCGCGCCGCCGACGAGGCTGTGCGCCTGCAAGGCCGGGGCATCGACGTGCAGGTAATGTCCCTTTCCGCCCTGGGCACCCCCGAAGTGATAGTGCGCTCGCTGGACGTGGACCCCTACGCCCGCGTGGGCGACCCGGTGCGCACCGGCTTGAACGTCTTTAGCACCACCGACGGCCCCGCCGTGCTCAGCCTGAGCGTGGACGGGCAACCGCTCCTGACGCAGACGGTGACGCTCAAGACGGGCGAGAACTACCTGCCGGTGGACCATCGCGCCCTCGCGGCAGGTTTTCACCGCCTCGACGCGACCGTAACTAGCCAGGCCGACAGTGCCACCGAGAACAACAGCGCCGCCGCCAGCATCATGGTCAAAGCGCAGCCCAATGTGCTGGTGCTGGAGGACCGCCCTGGCGAGTCGGACCGGCTGGTGAGCACCCTGATCAACAACCAGATGGCCGTGGAGGTGCGCCCGCCGGCCTACCTGCCGGCCCGCCTATCCGACCTCGACCCCTACGCAGCCATCGTGCTGTACAACGTGGCCGCCACCAGCATGACCCTCGACCAGCAGCGCACCTTGCAGGAGTATGTGAGGCGCAGCGGCAAGGGCCTGGTAGCTATAGGCGGGCAGACGAGCTTCGCCAAGGGCGGCTACCAGGATAGCGTGCTGGAAGACGTGATGCCGGTATCCTCCGACCCAGGCCCGCGACCGGAGAAGGGTGAGACGGCCCTCATCCTGGTGTTCGACCGCTCCTCCTCGATGGACGAGTGGATGGGCCTGAGCAACCAGGACACCAAGTTCAGCATGGCCAAGGAAGCCGCCCGCCTCTCGATTGACGCCCTGCGCGCCGGGGACATCTTCGGGGTGCTCAGCTTTGACACCGAGAACCTCTGGACCATCGAGCCGGTGACCATACACGCCGATACCGACAAGCAAGCGTTGAAGGAGAAAATAACCCAGATTCAACTCGGCGGCGGCACCAGCATCTACCCGGCGGTGGTGCAGGCGGGAGAGACGATACTCACCCTCAAGGCGCAGTCGCGCCACATGGTGCTGATGACCGACGGCAAGGACTACCACCAGGGCGGCTACGACGATATCATCGACAAGCTGCGCGCCGGCGACGTGAGCCTCTCCACAATTGCGGTCGGCTCCGACGCGGACAGGGACACGCTGATCGAGCTCGCGCGCAAGGGCGAGGGTCGGCACTACTTCACCGAGCGGCTGGATAACATACCCAAGATCGTCTTCCGAGAGCTGGACCTGGCCCTCAAGGAGGCCGTGATAGAGGGCGCGGTCCAGCCCCACGTGCAGGAAACCAGCCCCGTCCTGCGTGGCATCGCCCCTGGCTCGATCCCGCAGCTTGGCGGCTACGACATCACCACGCCCAAGGACGCAAGCGTCACTGCCCTCACCGCCGACCTCGGCCAGCCGCTGCTCGCGCACTGGAATTATGGCCTGGGGCGCGTGCTTGCCTTTACGTCGAGCGTAGACCAAGCGTGGTCGAAGGACTGGCTGGGCTGGAGCGACTTCGACCGCTTCTGGAATGCCGCCGTACGCTGGACGATGCAAAGCCCCCTCAACCGCCAGCTTCAACCCACGATAAGTGTCACCACGGACGAGGCAGGGCAGCCCATCGCCCACATCTCGGTGGAAAGCCTCAACGACGACCTGGGCTTCTCGGACCTGACCGACATCACGGCGGGCCTGCGTTCCCCCTCCGGCGTGGTAACGGCCACCCTGCTGAGCCAGACGGGGCCGGGCCGCTACGAAGCCGACGTGCCGGTGAGCGAGCTTGGAGCTTACGAGGTACGTCTCAATCGCACCGGCGGGAAGGGTCTACCCCAGACGGAGACGGCGGGCTTCAGCGTCCCCGTAGGCGAGGAGTGGGCGCACACGGGCACCAATGACCGCCTCCTGAAGCGCCTCAACGCGGGCAAAGACTACATCACCGACCCCGGCGCGGCCCTCAACGGCATCGGCCTCACAGGCGCGGTCCTAGAGTACGACCCCCTCTGGTTCTACCCCCTCGCCGCCGCCCTGGTAACCCTGTTCCTCAGCGTAGCCGCCCGCCGCATCGAGTTCCGGGGTCGCCGCAAGCGAACGGCTTAGAGACGAAAACGCCAAGACGCCAAGGCGCCAAGGACCACGCCAAGTTGGATTAAGGTTTAGAAAGGGCAAAAAGAACCAGGGTACGTGATGTCGTACCCTGGTTCTTTTTGCTTGAATCACCATTCTTAACTTGGCGTGGTCCTTGGCGCCTTGGCGTCTTGGCGTTTAGATAACCTATGACTTTGGTTACGATGTAGGGATTACGTCTAGCTGTTGGAGCATGCCTAGCTGGTCGAACACTACCCAGCGTTCGGCTATTTGGCCGTGCTCGAAGCGGTCGATCATGACGGAGGAGAAGGCGATTTGCTTGCCGGTGGGTGGGATGCCTTGCAGGTCGCCCAGGTGGGTGCCCCGGAACGTCGTGCGGGTAACCACCCTGTCGCCCTCCGCTATCTGGTCCTCTACAATGGACTGGTGGTCGGGAAAGGCCACGGCGAACATCTGGCCGACTTGCTTATAGTTCTCGCGTCCCGGTTGCAGGCCGGGGAAGCCGTGGACGATCACGTTTTCGGCTACCAGTTGGCTGGCCCCGTCGAAGTCGCCGCTCGAATAAAGCTCGAAGAAGCGGCGGGCTGTGGTTTTGTTTTCTTGTGCGGACATGTTTTTGCTCTCCTGGTTGTAAATGCGGTTTCAGTCGTTCATTCTAAATGCTGTACCACACTCTAGACAACCGCGCTACTATTTTCCTGCTGAACCAGGGTCTATCTGCAAAGTGCCGGGAGTTCGGTACCAAGCCTCCCTTTGTCATTCCGAGCGCAGCGAAGAATCTCGTCGTCCAGCACCTAAATACCACTTTTCTTCTCGCCTGGACGGTGCCATGTGCTATGGAAAAGGGTAGTACCTGCCTGGAGAGCGATATTCTGAGCGCAGCGAAGAATGACAAAGGGAGGCTTTTGTTAGCTTATCTCCTTCAGTTTGCAGATATTCCGCAGTACAATTGCTCGCAGGAATAGCTAGCAGGTCGCGCCAGGAGGTTCTTCATGAGGCTAAACCGGCGGAAGGGGATTCTGAGGTGGTTTGTTATAGCTCCTGCTGTTGTGCTGTTGGTTTCCTGTGGCCTTCTCAGCACCTTCGTGGCCGCAGCGCAGAGAAGCATAGTTTTCTCCACGGGGAGTTTTGAAGTAGAACTCGGACCTGATAAATCTAGACCGCCTGCAAGTGCCACGGGTGACCGTCAGCCGGAATCGGGGAATGATGACATAGTTCTTGGTTGGGGTCGTCAAGGCAACTGGGCTTGCTCAAGTGACGGTCCAATCGTGACTGTGGGAAACGTGCAGCTATGGGTCTTGGAGTGCCGCTAGACTACTACCTTCTTCAGATGAGAGCAACGGCAGAGTTGGCACGCATCTTGCCTTAGAATACTTGAACAAGTGTTCTATTTTAGAAGGAGGTACAGAGCGAGATGGCAACGAATACCAGGCAGAACACTGGCAAGGCCAACAACGACACGAACGGCAACAACGGCAACGGCAACGGCGCGGGCGAGCGGAGTGGCAACCTGCGCGACTCCGAGATGATGGCGCACCTGATGGACGCCCTGGAGAAGGGTACCGATATCGGGCACTACGGCAGGCTGACTTTCGCGATGGTGGCCCGCCACTTCCTCGGCGAGGATGAGATGCTGCGACTGCTGGGCAACCAGGAGGGTGGCGAGGAGGAGGCCCGGCGTCTGCTCGTGCAGGTGCAGGCCCGCGACTACAACCCGCCCAAGCGCGAGCGCATCCTCCAGTGGCAGCAGGAGCAAGAGTTCCCCATCTGCCCCAACCCCGACGACCCCGACGCCTGCAACGTCTACCGCGACCTGCGCTTCCCCGACGACATCTACGAGAGCATCGAGGAGTACTACGAGGAGAAGGCCGAGGCGCAGCAGAGCTAGTTACCGGCACCGGTGGCAAAGTCGAAAACGCTAGGACGGCAAGACGCCAAGAACGCGCCAAGAGTATAATGGTTTAGCGGGTGCAAAGAGGACCAGGGTACG
>DASVQO010000079.1:0-5001 GCA_036389075.1 Chloroflexia bacterium
GATTTGGTAGTCTAGTCAATTCTTAATTCTTAATTCTTAATTCTTAATTGGTTTCTGAGGAGTGGCAATTAAGAATTAAGAATTAAGAATTAAGAATTGCTTCGGAGGAAGCATTCATGTCTCGAATTGGCAACAGACCTATCCCGGTGCCGAAGAACGTGACGGTGGAGATTGACGGTCAGACGGTGCGGGTGAAGGGGCCGAGGGGCAACCTGGAGCAGTCGTTCCGTCCTGATGTGGCGATTGAGCAGCAGGACGGGCAGATCATCGTGTCCCGGCCGGTCGATACGAAGACCGTGCGCGCGCTCCAGGGGCTGACCCGCAGCCTTATCAACAACATGGTGGTGGGCGTGACCGAGGGTTACACCCGCCAGCTTGAAATCGCCGGTGTGGGCTATCGCGCAGCCAAGGAAGGCAACTCCCTGGTGCTGTCGCTCGGCTTCTCACACCCCGTGCGCGTGGAGCCGCCCGCCGGTATCACCTTCAACGTGGAGACCCCCACCCGCCTGAGCGTGTCGGGCATCGACAAGCAGATGGTGGGCGAGCAGGCAGCCCAAATCCGCAAGCTCAAGCCCCCTGAGCCGTACAAGGGCAAGGGCATCATCTTCCAGGGTGAGCGCATCCGCCGCAAGGCCGGTAAGGCGGGTAAGGTCGGCGGTAAGAAGTAGGCGATGACGCGTAACACGTAACGCGTAACGCTCTTGAAGCGTCAGAACTTACGTGTTACGCGTTACGTGTTACTCCCAGCCTGTAGTGACCAGGCAAGTAGTAGAGGAAAAGGAACAATGAGGCAGAAACCACACGAGATGTCGCCGCGCCAGAAGCGGCACAACAGAGTCCGGGCCAGGGTAACGGGCACGGCGGAGCGGCCGCGTTTGAACGTGTTCCGCAGCTTGAACCACATCTACGCCCAGGTTATCGACGACACACAGGGCCACACCATCGCCGCCGCCTCCACGCAGGACAAGGGCGTGACCGAGGCCCCCAAGACGGAGCAGGCCAAGGCCGTGGGCCAGCTTGTGGCCGAGCGGGCCAAGGCAGCCGGGATTACAAAGGTCGTATTTGATCGCGGTGGCTACCTGTACCACGGTCGCATCAAGGCCCTCGCCGACGGTGCCCGTGACGGAGGACTGGACTTCTAAATTTAGGATTTAGAATTTAGAATTGCGGATTTGTTCCGCATCCAGCTAAATTCTAAGTTCTAAATTCTAAATCCTAAATGGAGGAAATATGGCACGAGTAGATAGAAATTCGGTCTCTGACTTCGAGGAGAAGTTGGTACAGGTGAACCGCGTATCGAAGGTGGTGAAGGGTGGACGGCGGTTCAACTTCAGCGCGGTCGTGGTGGTCGGTGACGGGCATGGCACGGTGGGCGCGGGCACAGGCAAGGCATCCGAGGTGCCCGACTCGATCCGCAAGGCTACCGACGACGCCCGCAAGCACATGATCCGCGTGCCCCTGGTCGGCTCGACCATCCCGCACGAGGTGCGCGTGTCTTATGGCGCCAGCACGGTGCTCCTGAAGCCCGCGGCCCCCGGTACCGGCGTGATTGCCGGTGGCGGCGTGCGCCCCGTGCTCGAAGCGGCGGGCGTGAAGGACGTACTGAGCAAGTCGCTGGGTAACAACAACCCGGTCAACCTGGTGCGCGCCACCCTGCTGGCCCTCTCGCAGCTTCACTCCGTGGAGAGCGAGGCGCTGCGCCGTGGCATCCCTCAGGACGAGATGGAGAAGCGCCTGTACCGCAAGGACTTCGCGGTCATGAAGGCGCATGCGGCGGGCCATGCTACACCGTTAACACCCCGCGAGCCTGCGGCCCTCAATGCGTCTCCAGCCGGTTTCCGCTCGGCAGAGTCGGAGCGCAAGTACAAGGGCGGCCCTGGCGATAGAGGCCCGGCAGGCGGCGGTACCGACCGCAACCAGGGCGCTCGCAACCCGGGCGGCGGACGTGGCGACCGTGGCGGTCGCGGCCAGGGTGGTCCTGGCGGTGGAGGAGGCGGACGTGGACGCGGCTAACGCAAGCAAGACGGTGCGCGTAACGTGGGTCCGCAGCGACATCGGTTATCCCAAGGACCAGAAGGCCACAATAAGGGCTATCGGCTTCAAGCGCCTCAACCAGACGCTTGAGCTACCAGACTCCCCCCAGCTTCGCGGCCAGATTTTCAAGGTCAAGCACATGCTGAAGGTGGAGGATTAATTACGAATTACGAATTACTAATTACGAATTGGCAGGAACCTGTAATTCGTAATTAGTAATTCGTAATTCACGCAGTGTGACGGCCTGCGGGCTGATAACGCGAGGCGCTTCGTGCGTCGATGAAAGGATATTTGCAGTGAAACTTGGTGATGTGAGAGCGCCTAAGGGCGCTAACAAGGACCGCAAGCGCGTGGGGCGCGGGCATGGCTCCGGCTATGTGAAGACGGCGGGCAAGGGTACCAAGGGCCAGAAGGCCCGCACGGGTGGCAACACTCGCCCCGGCTTCCAGGGCGGGCAGACCCCTATCCAGCAGCAGCTTCCCTACAAGCGCGGCTTCACTAACATCTGGTCGGTGCGCTACAACATCGTGAACCTGGACCAGCTATCGGAGCTTGAAGCGGGCACCCAGGTGACGCCGGAGAGCCTGACCGAAGCGGGCCTGGTGCGCGACACCAACTTGAAGCTCAAGGTGCTGGGCGACGGCACGCTTACACAGCCTCTGCACGTGTCGGCCCACAAGATCAGTGAGAGCGCCCGCCAGAAGATAGAGGCCGCCGGTGGCACCGTTACCCTGATTGAGGTGGCAGCCGAGCCGCGCCGCTCGAAGGGCCGCTCCGAGGCCCCGGTGCGCGCTCACCAGGCCAGGCTGGCCGCTCGCAACAACGCCACTAACACGGAAGGATAAGCGGCTATGCTTCAGGCTGTCATAAACGCTTTCAAGATAGGCGACCTGCGCCGCAAGATCTTCTTCACCCTGGCTATGCTCGTGGTGTTCCGTCTTGTGGCGCACGTGCCGGTGCCGGGCGTGGACTTCAACGCCCTGCGCAACGCTTTCGACCAGAGCAACGCCCTCAGCGGCCTGTTCAACGTGCTGGCGATCTTCTCCGGCGGCGCGCTGCAAAACTTCTCGGTCGCCGCGATGGGCGTTTACCCCTACATTACCGCCTCGATTATCATCCAGCTACTCACCGGGGTGATCCCGCGCCTCACCGAGCTCAGCAAAGAGGGCGAGGCGGGCCGCAACCAGATCAACAAGTACACCCACTGGCTCACGCTACCGCTGGCGACCTTGCAGGCGTTCGGCCAGGCCCAGCTTCTCCAGACCCAGTTCGGCGCACTACCCGGCTTCAACATCACGAGCAACTTCTTTTACAGTATGGTCGTGATCCTCAGCCTGGTGTGCGGGACGATGTTCCTGGTGTGGATAGGCGAGCTTATCACCGAGAACGGAGTCGGCCAGGGCATCTCGATCATCATCTTCGGCGGTATCGTATCCCGCATCCCGGCCACGATCTTCCAGTTGGGAGCGTCGGGCGAGGCGGGGGCGAGCATCTTCAGCCTGGTGATGTTCGTGGCGCTTGGCCTGGTGACGGTAGTGGGTATCATCATGGTGAACGAGGGGCAGCGGCGCATCCCGGTGCACTACTCCCGCTCGATTATGCGCGGGGGCCGCATGATGAGGCAGGCCGGCACTTCGTTCATACCGCTGCGTGTGAACTCCTCCGGCATGATCCCGCTCATCTTCGCCCTGTCGATTATGGCCTTCCCGGCCATCGTTTCGGGCTTCTTCCTGGGTGCGCCTTCGCAGGGCGTGCGCGACGTGGCGGGCTTCTTCTACAACTTCTTCCAGCCTACCACCTTCCAGTACAATCTCATATACTTCCTGATGGTGGTGGTGTTCACCTTCTTCTATACGAGCGTGGTGTTCAACCAACAGCGCATCGCTGAGAACCTTCAGAAGTCGGGCGGCTCGATACCGGGCATACGTCCGGGGCCGAACACAGACAAGTTCCTCAACACGGTGCTGACGCGCATAACGGTGGCCGGGGCGGTGTTCCTGGGCCTGGTGGCAATCGCCCCCTGGATTGCCTCCGTCCTCACCAACGTGCAGTTGCTCAACTTTAGCTCGACGGCCCTCCTCATCGTAGTGGGCGTGGCCATTGACACGATGAAGCAACTGGAGTCGCAACTGCTGATGCGCCGCTACGAGGGGTTCATTAACAGATAAATACGTCCTTACAAGCACGCGAGGCGTGAAACGTGAGGAGTAACTCGTGACGCGTTACGGGTTATCTCTCACGTTTCACGTTGCGCAGTTAGGTCCTCGTGACAATGAAGTCACACGGAGACACTATGATAATTGTTATGCTAGGCGCGCCAGGAGCTGGCAAGGGCACCCAATCTAAGGCGCTCCAGGACGAGCTAAACCTGGTGCATATATCGAGCGGCGACTTGCTGCGCGACAATATCAAGCGGGGCACGGCCCTGGGCAAGATCGCTGACGAGTACATCACCAGGGGCGAATTGGTGCCCGACAAGCTGATGATCGACATGATCGTGGACAGGCTGGCCGAGCCGGACGCCGCGCACGGGGTGCTGCTGGACGGCTTCCCGCGCACGCTGCCCCAGGCCGCCGCCCTGGACGACGCGCTCGACCTGATGCATAAGCGGGTGAACGCTGCACTTTACATAAACGTAGAGGACGGCATACTCATCGAGCGGCTTTCGAGCAGGCTGACGTGCAGGGCGAAGGGCCACGTGTTCAGCCTCAGGTTCAACCACCCCAAGGTGGAAGGCATTTGCGACTACGACGGCAGCGAACTGTACCAGCGACCCGACGACACGCCGGAGACGGCCCAGAAGCGCCTCGAAGTCTACTTCGACCAGACCCGCCCCATCATCGGCTACTACCGAGACAAGGGCATCCTCTGCGAAGTGAACGGCGACCAGTACATAGAAACGGTGACCTGGGAACTACTGAACTGCCTACGGTGAGTGGTTAGTGGCTAGTGGCTAGTGGTTAGTAA
>DASVQO010000080.1:0-17778 GCA_036389075.1 Chloroflexia bacterium
GTGCTGCGCTTCGTGCCCCAGCGCTTCAAGACCAAGTTCACCCAGTTCCGCCAGGGCATCCTGCACTCGTTCAAGCGGCGCAGCCTGCCCACCGTGCTCGGCCTCACGGTCGTCATCTGGTTCCTCGAAGCCGCCCGCCTCTTCTTCGTCACCCGCTCCCTGGACGCCCACGTGGTCACCCTGTCGGCGGTGATTTTCATCGCCCTGCTAAGCTCCCTGCTCACCACCCTGCCCCTCACCCCCGGCGGCGCGGGGGTGGTTGAGGGTGCCGTCACGGTCGCGCTGGGCCTCTTCCTCAAAGACCACAACATGGCCGTCTCCATCGCCATCCTCGACCGCCTCATCAACTACTGGAGCCTCGTAGTAGGCGGCCTCATCCTCTACCTCATCAGCAAACGCAGGTAATGATGAATTACGAATTACGAATTACAGGATGCTCGCCATAATTCGTAATTAGTGATTCGTAATTCGTAATTCACGAAATGAAGATTGCTCTCGACTACACCACAGGCATATATCCGGGGGCGGGGATCGCGCGGTATACGCGGTCGCTGGCTGGGGCGTTGGCGGAGTTGGACGGAGAGAACAGCTACAGTCTGTTTTACGCGGCGAGGGGGCTGCCCCATCCCACTCCTGAGACGCGGCAGGCGGCGGCCCTGTTCCGGCGGCACCCCAACTTCCGGCCTGCGAGGGTGCCTATGTCGGTCCGGGAGATGTTTGCGGTGTGGCAGCGGCTGCGCGCGCCGTTGCCGGTGGAGTTGTTCGCGGGGCGCATCGACTTGCTGCATTCGCCCGACTTCGTGTCTCCCCCTCACCTGGGCGGCGTCGATGTAATCACCGTGCACGACCTCTCGTTCATGGTCGTGCCGGAATGCGCCGAGCCGAGCCTGGCCGCTTTTCTCGGCAAGACGGTGCCCCGTGCCGTGCGCCGCGCCGACCACATCATCGCCGTCTCCCACCAGACTCGCGACGACCTTGTGAGGCTGCTGTCCGTGGCACCCGGCAAGATCACGGTAGCCTACAACGGCGTGGACGGGCGGTTCGTGCCGGGTGCGGGCGCGACGGTGGCGGGCGAACTGAGAGGCAGGCTAGGCGTGCCCCGGAGGTTCATACTGCACGTGGGCACGCTGGAGCCTCGCAAGAACCTGGCGCGGCTCGTGGAGGCTTACGGACTGCTCCTGGAACGCGCTGCGGATGGTAGCGGCTTGAGAGACGTGGGGCTGGTGCTGGCGGGGCGTCGGGGCTGGCTGTACGAGCCGGTGCTTGCGGCCGCAGAGCGGGTGAACGCGGCGGGCGGGCGCGTGGTGCTGGTCGATTACGTGCGCGACGACGACCTGCCCACCCTGTACAACATGGCGGCAGCTTTCGCTTACCCAAGCTTATACGAGGGGTTCGGCCTGCCCGCCGCCGAAGCGATGGCGTGCGGCGTGCCCACCTTGGTGTCTCAGGACGGCGCTCTGGGAGAAGTGGTGGGCGAGGCCGCGCTCAAGGTGGACGCGTACTCGGTAGAGGCGATTGCGGGCGGCCTGGAAAGGCTGCTGGCGGATGAAGAGCTGCGCGGTCGCCTCGCAGACGCCGGACCAAAGCAGGTGGCCCAATTCACCTGGCAGTCTGCCGCGCGCACGGTGCTGGGCGTGTACGAAGGGTTGGTGGCAAAGTAGGACCGCATAGTCCAGCACTCGGCTCGTTTGCCGGCGACCGGACCCGCCTCTGCCATCTTTAGTACCTTGCTAACAAATGTCACTGAATGAGCCAACATACGCATGAAGCCGCACATAGTCGCCAGGGGACGCCCCGCGATTGAAATCGGGGGCTACACATTACCAAGTCCCACAAGGGGACTGCCCAGGGCCACTATTCTCCTGGTAGAGACGCATGGCACGCAGCCAGTCCCGCAGGGACTTTGCAACGTGTAGCCCCCGATTTCAATCGCGGGGCGTCCCCTGGCGACTATGTTGCTTTACTGGCTATTGTTAAGGTTCATCCATCGTCAGGTGCTCGCCTTCCCAACTACCGTTGCCTCGTTAGAGCCGTATTCAGTATGGCAGAGGCAATAGGGTCGCCGGCGCGTGCAGAGGTAATCGCCTGCTGCAAAGTGGGAAAGCTAGGCTGCGGCTGGTATAGTATATCCAGCAATACCAACAAACTGAACCCACCTTGAACAAAGACAACTCAACAATCAACACTCAAAACCATGCCCTCGAGCGAAGCGAAGGGTCAAAACCCTCGGAGGACCCTTTCGACCGCCTCTACGAGCGGTGGGCCGAGCACGCCCTCCGCAAGCAGATCGATCCGCCTTCCCGCGAGCGATGGGACGAGATTGTGCTGCGCCTTATCTCCAGCGAAGACCCCGAGCGGGTGAGGCTCTACAGGCGGATAGAGGCCGCGGGCGACGACACGCTGGGGGGCGATGCTTACGGCCTGTGGAGCAAGATGCCCCTCTACACCACTAACCGCAGTGTGCCCCTGAAGACGCTCTCGGAACTCGCGGAGTACGCTACAGGGCATTACGGCTCCATGCGGCGGCTGATGGAGGCGAAGGGGCTGGGCGAGAAGTACCGGGCGATCATGGCCGCCCAGGCGCCGAAACGCTCGCGTTTCTCCATCGACCCCGACGACCCCGCCGATAAGCCGCGCGTCAGGCGCTCGCAGATGAGCGTGCTGGTTATTGGCTGCGCGGGCATGCTGGCCCTGGTACTGATGGTCCTCACCGCCCTGCTCATCATCGCGATAGGGATGACCAGCTAGGCCGCCATGCTCGAACAGCAAGCCCCCTCCCCCGACGCCCAGCCGCTCGGCACCCAGCAAGCGGCCCTGGGCACCCCCAGCGCCGCCCGCCGTGTGGCCCTCAACGCCTTCAACCCGTTCGCGGCCCAGCTCTTCACCAAGCTGCTGCTGATGGGTTATGGCATGGTGCAGTACAGGCTGTTCGCCCACGACCAGGCGGCGCTCGACGGCTACATTCTCGCAGCCGTGGTCTTTTCCTACACCAGCACCATCTCGGAGTGGGGCATGGGCACGCTCGTGCCGAGGGACGTTGCCAGGAGCCGGGGCACGGAGGCCGAGGCGGAGGTGGCATCCGCCTTGTTCGGCAGGTCGCTCACCCTGCGCCTGCTCATCAGCCTGGGCCTTTTCGTGCCCGTGGCGGCCCTAATCGTGGTCTATACCGCCTTTTTCCACCTGCGGGCCGACGGGGCGTGGGCCGTGGCGATCCTCAGCCTGTCCCTTATCCCAAGCGCCTTTTCCGGCTCGGTGACGGCGCTGCTCTACGCATACGAGAGGATGACGCTCCCGGCGGGCATAGGCATCGCCACCGTGGTGCTGAACGTCGCGCTCGGCGTGTCGGCCCTCGGGCTGGGGCTGGGCGTGGTGGGGCTGGCGCTGTCGGCGCTTGTTACCACGCTCACCACGGCCCTGGCGTTCCTGTGGGTGTTGCGGCGCAACTTCCCAGGCGTGGCGCTGAGGCTCGGCAGGCTCTCGCTTCGGGGGGGTGAGGCCAGGTCGCTGCTGGGGGCGGGTTGGCCGCTCATGCTCAACGCGCTGCTGGTGGGCCTCTTCTTCCGGGTCGATACGTTCATCATCAAGGCCGCGACGGGAGGAGGGGGCGACCTCACCCGCTACAACACCGCCTACAGCTTCCTGGGCTTCGTGCTGCTGATTAGCCCCGCCGTCACGCTGGCGCTCTTTCCGCGCATGGCCCGCCACGCCGTATCGGACCGCCCCCGCCTCAACACGGAGTACACCTTCGCCCTCAAGATGATGCTGGCTATCTCGGTGCCCATCGTGGCCGGGACGGTGTGGCTCGCCCCCCTGCTCATCACCGTGCTGACTCTCGACGCGCCCAACTACCTGCCGGACGCCGCGGTGGCCCTGCGCATCCTGATCTTCTTCCTGCCCCTCAGCTTCGTCAACGGCCTCACCCAGTACGTGCTCATAGCCGTGGACCGCCAGCGCCTCATCACCCGCGCTTTCGGCGTTACGGTGCTGTTCAACCTGCTCGCCAA
Organism: Chloroflexia bacterium; assembly: GCA_036389075.1. Taxonomy (GTDB): domain Bacteria; phylum Chloroflexota; class Chloroflexia; order QHBQ01; family JADMIH01; genus JADMIH01. The sequence goes on from DASVQO010000080.1 coordinate 4,005, forward strand.
CCTGCTGCTGATACCGGTATTGGGCATCTACGGCGCGGCCCTGACCACCATACTCAGCGAAGTGGTGCTCCTGGTGCCGTTCGTGGTGTGGACGCGGCGCGAGGTAGGAGATGTGCCGCTGCTCTCCATTGCGCTGAAGCCCGCGCTGGCGGGTGGGGCCGTAGCCGTGCTGGTGTGGCTGCTATGGCCCGTACAGGCAGCGTGGCGCGACGGCTGGGGCGCTTTCGCCCTGTACGCGGCTGTCGCCGTCGCCATCCCTATCGTCTACCTGGCGGTGCTGCTGGCCCTTCGCCCCTTCACCGCTGCCGAAACCCAGACGCTCAGGGGCCTCCTGAGGCGCTAAGGAGACGAAAACGCCAGGACGTTAAGGAGACGAAAACGCCAAGACGCCAAGACGCCAAGGACCACGCCAAGATATTGTGGTTTAGACGGTATAAAAAAGGACCAGAGTACGAAATCATGTACTCTGGTCCTTTTGCTTGGAGCACGCCATGCTTAATCTTGGCGTGGTCCTTGGCGTCTTGGCGTCTTGGCGTCTTGGCGTCTATTACTGCCGCTATTACCGCTCTATTTGGACTTGGGGGTCTTTGTGGGGAAGAGTTCCACGGTCGGGATGGGAAGCTCGGTGGGCACGGGCACTTTTGTCGGTTTGACTTCGGGTGTGGGGTCCGGACCCTTGCTGTCCTGCCCGCACGGGTCGATAGAGGCGTGCTTGCGGGTATCGCAGTTTGACGGGCCTGTGTCGGTCCTCACCGTGATGCGTACCTTCTTCGCCAGGGGCGGTATATCCTCGCAGAACTTGCCGGCTATCTCATCGTCGCCCGGCCGGACGATGGCGCTGCCGGACTGGACGTAAGTCGTGGGGGCCACCCCCGCGATCTCCACCTGCATTTCGGCCACCCAATTGACTTCTATCGCTTCGTTGGCCCTATTAGTGAATTGGGCCGTCCACTCTACACAGTCGCCCGAAGCGCAGCCTGCTCTCACGGTTTTTACCGCAACATCGCACACGGTGGGGGCGTTGGACGAACCGCCGGACGGCTCCTCTGTCGGTTCTGCCGTGTCGGTCGGCTCCTCCTTGGGCTTTGGCGTCTTGGTCGGTTCTTCGGGCTTGGGTGTTTTAGTAGGGTCCTTGTCTTTACTCTCTTCCGTGGGCGTGCTCGAAGGGACGGCGGTGCTGCCGGGCAGCGGCGTCTCGCTGGGCGGCACGGGCGTCCTGGTGGGCGGCACGTGGGTTGCCGAGGGTATGGCCGTCATCGTCGGGCTGTCATCGGGCTCGGGCTTCCTGGTCTTTTCAGGGACAGGTGTATGAGTGGGCGGCCTTCCGGGCGTCCTGGTGACCTGCGGCGTGCGCGTGGGGGTGCGTGTAGGGGTACGTGTACTGCTGGGCTTGCCACGTGGCGGCGTCACGGTAGCGCCGTTGCCCGGCCTGGTGGTCGGTGTGGGTGTAGAGGCAAGCGGGCTAGCCTCGGACCGCGCCGTGGCCGTGGCGCTCGGCAGGGGGATAGGAGTATAGGTGGCGGTGGGCACAGCGGTCTGTGTGGCGGTCTGCGTAGGGCTCGGAACGTTGGTGTTAGTAGGCACCGGGGTCGCGGTGGAAGCGAGGCTACCGGCTATGGAGGTAGCTGTCCTGTCCACCGCGCGCGCGGTGGCGGTAGCGCGGCCGTTGGAGCCGTTGCTTCGTGTAGGGCTGGCGGCAGCGGTCGCCGTCTGACTGGGCGTGGCTGTCTGCGGCACAAGTTCAGCCAGGGTAGTAGAGTCGGGTCCGGGAGTCTGCCTCAACACGTTCTGGGTATCGCGTGGCAGATCGGACAGCGGAGATTCGCCCAGGTGTTCGAGCACGTCCTCCGAGTAGTCGCGCACATCGTGTTGGACCTGCTGCGTCTCGGCCAGCGTCTCGCGGACCGACTGAGGCAAGTTGGCTGCGTCGTCCAGCCTATCCAGTTCTATCTCGCCTTCGGTGGAGGTAGCGTACAGAGCTTTCGCGAGCCGGGTCTGTTGCTGTTCGTTTAGCTGGGCGCCGCTCAAAATGTCCCGGCCTTTGCTCAGGTGGTCGGCGTAATCTTCAAAAGCACGCCCCGACTGGGCCAGCTTGCCCCGCCGCTCCATCTCCTCTAGCTCGCGCAGGCGAATGGCGGCAAGCTCGTTGTGCTTGAGCACCCTGGCTTCGGGGGAGGTCTGCACGTTGACGGCAATGCTTTCGCCCAGCAGCTTCACGCTGTAGAAGGGGCTGTCGGGCAGGGAGGAGGCGGCGAGCACCCACACGAAAGCGACGAGGAGCGCGGCGAACCCGGCAGCGAAGGCGGGGCGCATCAGCCAATCAAATATGAAGCCGCGGCGCTGGGGCTGCTTCTCCACGCGCACCTTGCCGGGCAAGCTAACGGGCTGCGTGGGAGCCTCCGGCGATACAACCGTTATAGTCGTCGCGAGGGAGCTAACCGCATGGCCGTTCGCGGAGGCGACCATCGACTGCCGCGCGGCTATGGCGGCATCCAGGACGCGGCCCTTGATCGCCTCTTTGCGCTCCTGGGGAACGGGCGGCACCGCTTCGCTAATGAGACCGCACAGGGCAAGCAGCGGCACAAGTTCCTCCCGCGATTCGGGGAACTTGCTCAACAACTCCTCTATCTCCATCTCGTCTGAGTTGGCGAGGCAGTAGTCTAATGCGTCTTGTAGGGTCTCGTCTTCCATCTTAGTAATTGTGAATTACGGGTTACTCGTTCTTGTGATTAGTGCCGGATTGTCGGTAATTAACCATTGTACCAAACTATTGTTGCCGGTTGCCAGTTTTACTCGTCAGGGCCAGCCCTTGAGGGCCATCGCTTTGCCCAGGTTCTGTAGTGCACTGTACTGTAGGGCTTTGACCGCGCCTTCCGTGCGGTCGAGCAGCCCGGCTACCTCCGCGTTGGTGAGGCCCATACCGAACTTCATCGAGATTACCTGGGCCTGCAAGTCGGTAAGATTGGCAATTGCTTCCTTCAGGTGCGCTACCGAGTCTGACAGTTCGGCCTGCTGGTATGGGTCGTCCTTCTCCGACGGCATCACGTCAACCACCGGCTCTAGAGAGGTCTGAGGACGGCGGGAGTGCTGGCGTATGGTGTCCACCACCTGGTTGTGAGCGATACGGTAGAGCCATGCCGCGAAGGTGGTGCCCTGCCACTGAAAGGTGTGGATAGCCTCAATCATCTTGAGGAAGACCTGCTCGGTGAGGTCCTCGGCTTCGGTGGCGTCTCCGATCTTCAAGTAGACGTACTTGTAGATGCGGTCGAAGTACTTTTCGTACAGCAAACCGAAAGCCTCGGGGTCTCCCGCCTTGGCATGCTCTACCCACGAGCGTTCGTCGTTTTGCTGCGCAGGATTATGCGCCACCGCTAATCCTCGTTTCCACGCACGGAGCTGGCACCGATACCGGTGTGCAGTCGATGCGTGAGGGCAACCTGGATGCCCCCTACGAAAGCCTCTGTTCGAGGTGCGGTCCACGATGAACGCCGCCGCCCTACTCCCCCCCGGAAGTAAGACCGACCCAGGCGCCCCCAGGGCCGCACAGGCTTCTCCTGGCGTGCAAAGCCGGAGGACCCATGCACTGAGTATAACGAAGCCGCACCCCAAAAGATAGGAAAATGGTCCTGATTTAGTACCATATGCCTACTATACCCTACATATCGTAGGCACGGGATACTACTTGGGTACTACTTCTGAGTTATTTCAGGCAAGTACTTATACGGAAAGGCCGCCTTGCTCTACCAGGCTAGAACTACCTCGGAATTGACAGTAAGCAGTATCAGCAGCTATGCCCCGCCCATGTCATTTCGAACGTAGTGAGAAATCTTGTCCTTTAGCACCCAAGTTCCACTTTTCCTGGAGCAACTAACAGGAGGGTACCTAAAGAAAAGGGTAGCACCGGGGTAGAGGACGAGATTTCTCACTACGTTCGAAATGACAAGGACGGGGCCTGGGTGCTGCTATCCGACAATTGTGCCTTTCGAGAGTACTTCTAGCTACCAGCCTCGCCGTTCGCCCTGTACCACTCCACGAAGCGGCGGACGCCCTCTTCCAGCGGCACCTGCGGGCTGTAACCGAGGTCTTGCCTGGCGCGGGTGATGTCGGCGCAGGTCTGCTGCGGGTCGAGGCTGGGGTACTCATGGTACTCTATGCGGGCTTTCTTGCCCAGGTGCTGCTCGATTAGCTCGATCAGGTGGGCATTTGATTGGGGGCGGTTGTTGCCCAGGTTGTATATCTTGTAGCCGTTGGGCCTGTCTACCGCGGCTACCACCCCGGACACCGTATCGCTCACGTAGGTGTAGTCGCGCCCCTGGCTGCCATCGCCGTGCAGGCGCAGGGGCTGGTCCCTGGCTATCCAGTCGGTGAACAGGTAGACCGCCATGTCGGGCCGCCCCCTGGGTCCGTACACGGTGAAGAAGCGCAGGCACGTGACAGGCAGTTTGTAGAGGTGGTGGTAGGTGTAGAGCAGCACCTCGGACATCTTCTTGGTGGCCGCGTAGGGCGATAGCGGCATGTCGGTGCGCGCGTCCTCGCGGTAGGGCACCTCGGTCTCGCCGTACACGGAAGAAGAGGAGGCGTACACGAAGTGTTCCACCTTGTGCTTGACCGCAAGCTCCACCAGGTTCTGCGTGCCCGCCACGTTCACCTGCTCGTACAGCACCGGGTCGCTTACCGAGAAGCGCACCCCGGCCATAGCCGCCAGGTGCACGACTCGCTTGACTGGCTCGCCCACCGTCGCCTCGGCCTCATCGAACACCCGCTCCAGCAGGGCGCGGTCGCGCACGTCGCCCTCCACGAGCCTGAAGTTAGGGTTATCCAGCAGGGGCGCGACGTTTCGGCGCTTGCGGTCGGGGCTGTAGTAGGTGTTGAAGTTGTCGAGGGCTATCACCTTGTCGCCCCGCGACAGCAGCGTCTCGACCGTGTGCGAGCCAATAAACCCGGCCCCGCCCGTTACCAGGATGGACATACGCGCTCCTCTGTTCTCTAAATATCCGTCAGGTCCATGCTTACTTACTCGGGATGCCAATTCCCCTTGTCATCCTGAGCGCAGCGAAGGATCAGCGGCCCGTGTATGACTCTCACTATTGTTGCAACAATGTTCCTAATGCCAGCATCATCCTGAGCGTTGTAAACTCTCGCCTACCCACCTGATCCCTTCGGCTGCGCTCAGGGCAAGCTCTTCGCTGCGCTCAGGATGACAAGGGGGAGGCTCAGGGTGACAATGGGATGCTCAGCAGGCAGAGGGTTGCAAAGTAAGCGTCTGGCCTGCTGGCCTCAGCTCGTCTCCGCACCTTCTGCCCGCCTGCGATGGACCGTCCTCCTGGCATGGCGCGGCACCGTGGCGACAGCCTGCCTCGGCAGCGCCACGAGCGTAAACAGGGCCATAGCCGCGCCCCACTGGATGCCCATCGTGAGGGCGTGCAGGTTCTCGAAGAAGCTGTGCCCCGCGGTGGTGACCACCACGCCCAGCGCCCCGATGCACACCGCTTCCCCGAACGAGTCGCCCGCCTGCCTGCACCGGCGTATGGCCCGCGCGCCCACCACCAGGATGCTGACGATCATAGCCACGTAGAAGGTGAAGCCGATGAGGCCGGTCTCGCCAAGTATGTGCAGGTAGTAATTGTGGGCGTGGCCCCGGCTGTAGGGCCAGCCCTGCACGCCGAACTTGTCGAACACGTCGTTGAAGTTGCCGATCCCTGCCCCCACCCACGGGCTTGAGAGGAACATGTTGCCCGCCACGAACCAGTGTACCATGCGCTCGACCACGGCGTAGTTTTCGGGCGTGGGGGTGACCCCACGGGGGTCGAAGATCGCTATCTGGGTGAAAAGCTGCCCCAGACGCTCGGTCAGGGCGGCAGGCAGCGCGCCCGCTACGGCCAGCACGCCGGTGGTAGCGCCCGCGCCGAGTATGACCGATATAGCGGGGGCCGCCCTTCTGCCCAGCGCCACCATCATAGCGAGCACGCCCAGCACCAACCCTATCCACGCGCCCCTGGAGAGGCTGGTAATCAGTGTCCAGAACAGCACCAGGGTAGAAAGAGAGAGGAGGATGGGCAGCCACAGGCGCTTCATCTTGAGCATGTCGGGCCTGTCGAGCACGTAGGTGCGATTGCGCTCGGCGGCCCACTTACCCCACTGGTAGACGGCGAGGGCCAGGGCGAGCGGCAGGCTCATGTTGAGGTAGCCCGCGAAGGAGTTGGGCATGCCAATCGTGCCGTAGGCCCGTGTGAGGCCGCTGTCCACGTTGAAGCTGGCGGGCCCTATGCCCAGGTAGGCCTGCACCAGCCCCAGCAGCGCCTCCGACATGCCCGCGATGAGCATCACGACGATGAGGCCCACCATCTCCCGCCGGTCGCGCACCATGTTGACCAGGATGATGTAGGAGAAGGCGGTGACGACCCACCTGGAGATTTCGGCCAGGCTATCGGGTATGGAGGTGGCCGCCGAGATGCTGGGTATGGTGGAGATGACGAACAGCAGCATGGCGACGGCGATGGGCGTAAGCAGCACACGCCTGTCCTCGCGTATCATGGTCCAGGCGTACCAGATGCCCGCCACTAGCACGAACAGCACCTGCGTGAAGGTGATGCCCGCCGGGAGGGTCACCTGGTCCTGCACGGGCACGCTCAGCACGAGTGCGTAAGCCCCGAACACCGGCCTGCGCAGGATGACCGCCAGCACGGCCACCCCCACCAGCAGCCCTCCCGAAACGAGCGGCGGCGCGACCCCCACGACTACGGCCAGCAGCACCGCGCCCAACCAGAGGCGGTAAGGTCGGGAGGCTTGCGAGTTTTGAGTGCTGAGTTTTGAGTTTTGAGTTAGGGTTCTAGCCATGCGTCTTATGTGTGGACGTACGTGAGTGGGAATGGTTGCGGGTTGGGTTGTGGAGTGATGGTGTTTGTGCTCGTGAGCTTGTGGATTGTCGCGTGGTGCCGTGCGGCCCACGCCGTGCCAACCGCGCCCTGCCAATGAATTGGCGGGCTGACAAGGGGCGAAGTCTCCTTCGGAGACTGGTACATGTTCTTTAGTCCCCGCAGGGGACTTTGCTCCTTGTCAGCCCGTGGCTTTAGCCACAGGGCGTCGATGCGGGGCGTACGAGCCTTTTACCGCCTAAGACGCCACCCCCGCAGCTGCTTCCTCCTGCGCCAGACGCTCGCGGAACCAGGGCACCGTCCTGCTGAGGCCCTCCTGCAACGTCACCGTGGGCTGCCAGCCCAGCATGCTGCTGACGCGCGTGATGTCGGGGCAGCGGCGCACGGGGTCGTCCTTGAGAGCGGGGCGGTAGACGATCTCGGAGGACGATTCGCAGGCGTCGCGGATCACCTCGGCCAGGTTGCGTATCTCGCGCTCGTCGGGGTTGCCCACGTTGAACACCATGCCGCGCGTCTCGGACGGGGCGAACATCACCGCGATAAGACCGTTCACCATGTCGCTCACGTAGCAATAAGAGCGGGTCTGCGTGCCGTCGCCGTAGAGGGTGAGCGGTTCGCCGCGTATGGCCTGGGTGATGAAATTGGGCACCGAGCGGCCGTCGTGCGGGTTCATGCGGGGGCCGTAGGTGTTGAAGATGCGGACGATGCGGGCGTCCACGTCGTACTCGTTGGCGTAGATGGAGGTGAGGGCCTCCGCGAAGCGCTTGCCCTCGTCGTAGCAGGCACGGGGGCCGGTGGTGCTCACGTTGCCCCGGTATGCCTCGCTCTGAGGGTGCACGTCGGGGTCGCCGTACGCCTCGGAGGTGGAGGTGATGAGGTACTTAGCGTTATGCCGCCGCGCCCATTCCAGCACGTTGTGGGTGCCCTGCGAGTTGATGATGGCGATGGCGAGGGGCATTGTAGTGAAATCAGCGGGGGAGGCGGGGCTTGCCAGGTGGAAAATAGCATCCACGTGGCCGAGGTCGCGGTGAAATTCGTCGTCCACGGGCACCGTGATGTCCTGCTCGATGACCCGAAAATCGGGGTGGCCCTCCAGGTGCGCGATATTGGCCCTGTTGCCCGTGAGGAAGTTATCGACGGCCGTGACCCTGTGCCCCTGCCCCAGCAGCGTGTCGCTCAGGTGCGACCCGATAAACCCCGCGCCTCCGGTAATGACGATGTGCAAGCTTACCCTCCATAGGTCGGGAATTACGAATTACGAATTACGAATTACTTGATGAAACCGCAAAGGCGCAAAGAGCGCAAAGGACACGAGTGATTAAGGGTAGCCAGGTGCTACATGTAATTCGTAATTCGTAATTCCGTCAGGTTTTCCGCGTTATCTGCAACATTGCGCAACTTAGCCAGAATACCAGGGCCAGGTCCATCAGGAAATAGGAGTTGTCTATCAGGCCGTGGACCAGGAAGTCTACCATTAAAGCGAGCAGGCCGAGTGCAAGCGCCCGCCCAACCGGGTCGGCCCCGGCCCTGTCTGTGAAGGCTTTCACCCGGTTTATGGCTACGCGGAAGTATTTCCATAGCAGCCACAGGAGCACAAACAGGCCCATTATACCCAAATTGAGCCAGTAGTCCAAAACCACGTTGTGCGGGTGCGAGGTGTAGCCTTCCCCTTCGATTTGGGGGGTCGCGGGGTCGTCTCGCTGTTCGGGGGCTATGTACTTCGCCTGGTACTGGTTGATGAACTGGTCGAGGCCCACACCCAGGACGGGGTGGTCGGCCCCCATGTGGAGGGCGCTTTCCCAGATGTTCAGCCGTATGAACCCGCTGCCCAGTGACTTGACCCGCTCCGGCACGTAGGGGTAGGCCAGCGCGCCCGCGACTACCAGCGCCACGATAACGCCCGCCGCTATGACCCAGGTCCGCCGCGTGATTGCCCCCGCCACCCTGCCCTGCCTGTAGCGCAAGCCCACCGCCAGGGCCACCGCCGTGCCCGCGGCCGCACCCAGCCACGCGCCCCGCGAGAAGGTGAGCAGGAGGGTTGCCGCCAGCGGCAGCGTGACGCTCGCGTAGACCAGCTTGCGCCAGCCCCACGGCAGGAAGAAGGCCAGGCACGCGGCGAGCGGCGTCACCCGCCCCATGAACAGCCCCAGGTTGTTCGGGTGCTGGTAGACGCTGGTAATGCGGTTCACGCCCTCCACGACCAGCGTGCCGGAGCCTTGCACGTATTGCACCAGGCCCACCACGGCCACAATGACCGCCCCCGCTATGAAGAAATCGGCCACGCGTAAGAGCGAGCGCCTGTTCTTGATGACCTCGGTCAGCAGGAAGTAGTAGAGCACCGGCTCGACTATTACCCAGCGGAACTGCCGGGCGCTGTCGGTGAGGAAGGCGGGGTCGGCCACCCACAGCAGGGAGAGGAGGCCCAGCACGAGCAGCAGCACGGCGGGCGGCGCGAAGGCGTCCTCCTGGTCCCACGCCACGAACCGCGCCCATAGCTGCGCCTGCCACGAAGTAAGGGCCTGAGTGCCGGGGGCGGCGACGGGCACGGGAGGCAGCTCCGAGTCCAGCACCGGCAGGGTCGGACGCTCTATCGGCTGCGTGGCCTTCGCGGGCGGGGCGGCTACGCTTGCGGCGGCTTCTGCCTCCAGTTCCGCCGTGGCTACTGCCTTCGCCTGGGTGTTATAAGCCCGCATCTGCGCCCACGTCTGGGGCTGAGCCGGGACGACGAAAGCCGCCCTGGGGAGGGGGTCGGTGAAGTAGCGGAACCGGACGGGCCTGGGGCGGGAGGGCCATTCGGCAGGCTCTATCTCGTCGTCCTCCTCGTCTTCCAGGGGCAGGGTGCTCTTGAGCGAGCCGGGGGCCACGATAGCCGAGCCTGTCCAGCCGTTGCCGTTCGCGCCGTACCAGCCGTTAGGCTCGGTGGCGCGCTCGTGGATGCTTAGCTCCCGGTCGAGAGGGGCGGGTGTCGGGGGTTGCAGCGCCATCCAGCGTCTGAGGTCCATCTCGGTATGGCCGGGCTGGTAGTCGTAGATCCGCAGCCAGGCAGCGACGCGGGGCAGGAAGCGGCGCACGGCATGGCGGGCCACCACCGCCCCGAACGTGACGAGCAGCAGCGTCTCGGCCAGGGGCAGCTTGTTGGACCCCAGGAACTTGGGCTGCCAGAAGAACGGGATCGTGAAGGCCACCGCCGCCAGCCCCGTGGAGGGCTTGACGAGTGCCAGCAGTCCCCAGCCCGCGAGCACGAGCAGGGCCAGCGGCACGTTCTGGGTGCCGAAGTACAACCCCACCAGCAGCGTCATGAGCACGACCACCACACCGTTGCGCGCAAGCTCCTGCGCCGTCTCCCGGTAGCGGTCGCGGGGGATGTTGAGGGCGGCCCCGGCCCACCTGCCCAGGTTGCTCAGCCCCCAGGCGGCGGAAGCCACCGACATTAGCCCGAACACCCCGTACAGGAAGGGGAAGCCAAACGCGTTCCAGGGCGGCTTCGGCGCCGGGAGCCGTTCGGGTGAGAGGGTGACGCTGTACTCTTGCAGAGCCATGTAGGCGGGGCGAGTGGTGAAGTCGGGGCGCACGATGGAGAACCAGGAGGCGGGCTGACGGGGGTCGGCCGTGGGGTCGCGGAAGAACCAGACGTTCATCACCCCCATCCAGGGCCACTCTCGGCGCACCCGCTCGTAGCCCTCCACCAGCCAGCGGCCCTGCGTCTCCTCGTCTACGCTCGCGCCCCAGATGTTGGTGCCCCAGGACTGCTTCTCCTCCTCCGAGGCGTTGGCCTTCTCCTGCTCCCAGCCGGGCGGCAGGCTGACCCAGTTGTACTCGCTGATCCAGATGGCTTTGTTGCCGTCGCCGTACCGCTCCATCACCTCGTGCAGGAGTATGGGGCGGGAGAAGCTGAGCCGCTTGAGGTCCACCCGGCGCTCGTCGGGGGGCTGGCCCAGGCCATAGAGCATGGTGGAGAAGATGTCGAAGTAGGGCCTGGCCCCGGCCTGGTACATCCCTTCCAGGAAGAGCACGTCGTTGAGGTTGCGCAGCGAGTTCTCGGTGGTGGGGGCAAGGGCCGCCGAGATGACCACGGCCTCGGGGTTGGCCTCTTTTACCGCGATGTAAGCGGCCTTGAGCAGCCGGGTGTACCATTCGGGGTCAATAGCGTACCCGCCCCACTCCCCTTGCAGGTTAGGCTCGTTCCAAATCTGGAAGTACTTGACCTTGCCCTTGTACCGCTCGGCCACCGCCCTGGCGAAGTCGGCGTAGTCCTCGTCTCTGGCGGGGGGGCCTTTGTGGTACTTTTCGAGGTCGTCGCCGGGGAAGCGCGCCCACCAGGGGGGGCTATCGAGGCGGGCGATGATGTTGATATCGCGCTTGACCGCCTCGTCCACGATGAAGTCGTACTTCTCCCAGGAACTACGCACCTGTTCGGGGTGGCGGGTGTCGGTGAAATCGCCCTTGCCGTTTATCTCTATGTCGTTCCAGGGGAAGACCTGCCGTATCCACTTGAAGCCGCCTCCCTGCACCATGTCAAGGGTGCGCACGACGTTCGCAGGGTCGGCCTCCTTCTCGAGGAAGGTGTTGGTGCCCAGAGGGTTGACGTCGGTGAAGGGAATGGGTTGTGGGGGCCGCTCGTAGGCGATGCCGCCGTTCTCAAGCTGGTCGCCGTAGGCGGTGAGGGTGAGGCCGCCGAGGGAGGCGGCAAAGAGGAGCAGGGCTAGCAGGCAGCGGGCAACCGGGTTAGACCATACGGGTGCCAGCCATTTGCGAGCGCGTCGCATCACCGACCATAGGGCAGGGCCGGACCCCACGTCCCGCCCCTGGTGAGCGCCCAGGCGCAGAAGGCGATGCTCGCCAGCAGGAGGAGCGCCACGGCCGCGAACAGCCAGTAGGAGCTATGCGCCTCCACGGTGACCGCGCCGAGGCCGGGGAGATCGACGTACTGCCGGGCGGGGGCGTGCAGCCCTGCCGTCTTCTCGCGCCTACCCGAGGCAGCCTGCGCGTCCTGGTCCACCTTTATTTGCAGGCTGTGCTGGCCCGTGCGGAAGCTGGCTCCCAGGCCGCGCACCAGCGTCACCTCGGTCGCCTGCCCGCCGCCCGGCACCTCGATGTACGCCCGCCCCGACCCATCGCGCGGCAGGTCGGACGCCACGTTGTCGCTGCTGCCGTCCACGGTGATATAATAGCGCGCGTCGATGGCGGTGCCGGAAATCACGTCTGTACTGGCGGGCGGGACGAGCATCAGCTTGACGTCGGTGCCCCTGAACTGCATGTCCAGAGTGTCTCCCACGGTCGTGGGCGCGACGTACATGCCCCCGGGCACGGCGGGGCTGAGCTTGAGCCGCCAGTTGGTGGACGCCTGCACCGGGGCGGAGAGAGGCCCCCATTCGCCGGGCATGGCTACGTGCTCGCTGCCCTGCACCGCTTTTTGCACGGCCTTGTAGGTGTCCCCGACCACGAAATCGAAGCTCACCAGGCCGAAATAGTACTCGCTATCGGTCTCGCTGATGTCGCCTACCTGCCTCAAGTACCAGATAGTGAACACCCCCGCCCAGGGCCAGTGCTCGCGAGCGTACTGGATGCCGCGCACCGTATACTCGGCTTGCTGCTCGCTCGTTACGCGGCCCCAGCGCACCGTCTTTTCGTCTACCTTGCCGCCGGTGGGCGAGGCGTTCCAGCCGTACTCGTTGAACCAGACCGCCTTGTTGGCGTCGCCGTTACGCTCCATCACCTCGCGCAGTAGCTCCACGCGGCGGAAGTTGAGCTTGTCCCTGGAGGGCGGGTCTTCGGGGGGGAACTCCTTGCCGTAGGCGTTGGCCGACATCACGTCGAAGTAGGGCCGCGCCCCCGCGTCGTACATACCCTGCAAGTAGTCCATCTCGTTGAGGTTGCCCGCGTAGGCGAGCGTCTCGTTGTTGATGGATAGGGGGGCGGCCAGCACGATCATGTTGGGGTCGGCGTTCTTGGCGGCTTCGTAGGCCACCTTGAGCAAATCGACGTACTCGCGGGGGTTGACGGGGCGGGTGCCGCTGTGGCCGGGGTCCTGCACGGCCCATTCGCCGGTGAGGTTCGGCTCGTTCCAGACCTGGATAGCCGCGACGCGGCCCCTGTAGCGTTCCACAAACGCCTTGATGAAGTTGGCGAAGTCGGGCAGGTGGGCGGCGTCGGGGGGCGACTTGAGCGTGCTTGTGAGCGGGTGCGACCATTCGGGCGCGCTGTCGATGCGGGCGATCACGCGCAGGTCGTAGCGCTGGGCGGCGTCCACGATGCGGTCGAACTTGTCCCAGGCGTTCTGGTTGTTCTTCACGTCCCAGAAGGGGTTTTCGGGGTCCTGCCTGTACTCGATCTCGGCCCAGGGGAACTGCTGGCGTATCCAGCCCGCGCCCATGTCCTGCGCGCGCTCCAGCGTCTTGTCCCGCTTCCAGTCCTCGACCTCTTTATGCAGGAAGGTATTGACCCCGTAGGGCTGCACCTCCGACATAGGCACGGGCGAAACCATACGCCGCGGTTGCCCCGAAATCGGGTCGAACAGGGGCGAGTAGAAGACGGTAATGAGGACAAGCAGAAGGGAGAGGGCCACAATCAAGGCCCTCAGGTTGAGCTTGCGCCGTGCCTGGGCGATGCTGGTAAGCTCGTCGGTGGTGAGCGAGCGGCGGTCCAGGGGGATACCGTTCGCGCCCAGGAGCGAGGGGCCGGTGTTCAGGGCGGATGCGGCTACGGGCAGGACCTCGGTGGCGGGGCTGCCGTCGCCGTCCGATGGCATGGTGCGAGTGCGGGCGGACGCGGAGGAGGCAGAGGAGGTGGTGGGGAGGCCCTGGGTTTTGAGCATAACGGTACCGGGTGCCTGAGTACGGCTGCCAGCGCTGTTGCCAGAGCTGCCGCCGTCAGTACCCGCTGCCTTGCCGTTTGCGCCT
>DASVQO010000081.1:0-5450 GCA_036389075.1 Chloroflexia bacterium
AGCATTGGAGCATTATTGACCCAAATGCCTCAAGTACAATCATTACCCTTCTGAGATAGTACAGAACTGAAGGTTGAGCAAATACCATTCGAGCAGGTGCAATGACCTGCTTTTTGTCTAAATCCCCCCAACGCGGTATAGTACAACCGTTACCTTTCCTCCCATTTCCACGATAACCATACGTCCGCTCCCACGAGCGTAATCCCTATCCACCAGGAGACACCTGTGATTGCAGCAGTAGAAAACCCCAAGGCGTACAGGCTGCCCACCCACGCCCTGCCACGCCGCTACGACATCGAGATCGAGGCCCGCCTCGGCAGCCGCGAAACCTCCGGCAAGGTCACCATACAGCTAGACGTACGGGAGAGCGCCAACAGCGTCGAGCTGCACGCCGTCCACCAGACCCTCAAGCTCGCCCGGCTCACATACGGCGGCAACACCGTCGAGGGCCGCATCGAGCAGGACGAGGACCGGGAGATTGCCGTCATCAGCTTCGACGAGGCCATCCCGGTGGGCGAGGCGAGCCTGGAGATCGCGTTCGACGGCGAGGTGAGCAACGGCCTCGAAGGGCTGTACCTATCCAAGGACGGGCCGGAAGAGCTGCTCTGCACCCAGTGCGAGGAGACAGCCGCCCGCGACATCTTCCCCTGCTTCGACGAGCCGACCTTCAAGGCGCAGTTCGCCTGGAAAGTCACCACGTCGCCCGAGGCTACCGTGCTGGCTAACGGCACGCTCCAGTCCGTGCAGGAGAGCGTCGATGGGCAATCGAAGACCTGGACCTTCGCGCCCACCAGGCCGATGTCGAGCTACCTCGTGGCCCTGGTGATAGGCGACGTGGCCTCCACCCAGGAGGAGGTCGTCAACGGCACCCCCATCCGCGTGTACGCCATGCGCGGCAAGGAGTTCATGGGCCAGTACGCCCACGACTTCACCCGCCGCCTGCTGCCCTGGTACGAGGACTACTTCGGCGTGCCCTACCACTTCGACAAGTACGACCAAGTGGGCGTGCCCGGCTTTGCGGCGGGCGCGATGGAGAACAGCGGCCTGGTGCTCTTCCGCCAGTCGATGCTGCTGATGAACCCGCAGACCGCCTCCTGGAATGCCGAAAAAGCAGTGGCCCACGTAGTCGCCCACGAGTTCGCCCACATGTGGTTCGGCAACTTAGTCACGATGAAGTGGTGGGACGACCTGTGGCTCAACGAGTCGTTCGCCGAGTGGATTTCGTACAAGGCCGTCAACGCCCTCTCCCCCGAGTACGACATCTGGGACGACTCGCAGGGGGGCCGCGTGCGCGCCATGAGCCTCGACGCGCTGGAGAGCACCCACCCCATCTACAACAAGGTGGAAACGCCCTCCCAGGCCGCCGAGATGTTCGACGTCATTACCTACGAGAAGGGCTGCGCGGTCATGCGCATGCTCGAAAGCTTCCTGGGCGAAGAGGCGTTCAGGGCGGGCATCCGCACCTACATGCGCGAGTTCTCCGAGGCCAACGCGGCGGGCTCCGACCTGTGGCGGCACCTGGAAATGGCCGCCGGTCGCCCCGTCACCCGCATCATGGAGAGTTGGGTTACCCAGGGCGGCTACCCCATCATCGGCGTGTCGCTACAGGGCGACACCCTGCGCCTGACCCAGAAGCGCTTCTTCTCCAGCCCCACCGCCCCCGCCGATAACGCCCAGAGTTGGGATGCCCCGCTCATCATTCGCTACGAGGACGGCGCGGGCGTGCACGAACTGCGCCACCTGCTGTCCGAGCGGGAAGGCTCCGTGCGGTTGGACGCGCAGGGCGAGGTCAGGTGGGTGTACGCCAACGCCGACGAGATCGGCTTCTACCGCCAGGACCCCGACGATACGTTGCTCCGTGGGCTGCTGGACAACCTCGACAAGCTGTCGCCGCTGGAGCAGATGGGCCTGCTCAGCGACCAGTGGGCGCTCGTGCGCAACGGCACCAACCCCATCACCCGCTTCTTGGAAGTGGAGCAGGCGATGCTGGGCGCGAGCAACCACAACGTGCTCGGCATGGCGGTCGGCTACCTGTTCAACATTGAGGACCTGCTGAAAGAGGCAGGCGACGACACCGCTATGGAGAGGTTCCGCTCGTGGGTCGGCTCCTCGTTCAAGGAGAGGCTGGCCGAGCTTACTTTCGAGCCGAAGGAGGGCGAGTCGCAAAACGACGCCCAGGCCCGCCGCTCGGTGCTCACCGCGATGACCATGCTGGCGCAGGACCGCGAGTCGGTGCAACAGGCCGAGGAGTGGGCGAGCAAGGAAGCCACCGACCCCGCTTCCGTGGACGCCAACCTGGCCGGGGTGTTCGTCTCGACCGCCGCGCAGTTCGGGGATGGCGCCCACTTCGAAAAGCACCTGGAGACTTACTTGCAGCGGCAAAAGAACGCATCGTCCCCGCAGGAGCGGGAGCGATACCTCTACAGCCTCCCCTTCTTCCGCCCCCGGGAGCTTGTGGAGCGCATCTTTACGTTGATAGATGAGCGCACCCTGCCCACCGAGGCGGTCATCCCGCTGCTGCGCGACATGCTGGGTCGCCGCCACACCCAACTGACGGCCTGGGAGTACATCAAGGGACACTGGTCGTTCATCGCCACGCTAGGCAGCCTGTCCGTACCCAGCGTGATTACCGCTACGGGCAGCCTGCCCATCTCCCAGCGCGAAGGGCTCGAGCAGTTCTACGAGCAGCACCTGAAAGGGGTGGCCGACCAAAGCTACGCCCGCGCCCTCGAGACGATGGACCAGCTAGCCGAGTTCCGCGCCCGCACCAAGGGCGACGTGGTGGCCTGGTTCAAGAAATAGCGTCCTAAGGCATAACTCGTAACTTATAAGGCGGCTCAAGGGACCACGCACCCTATGGGCCGCTTTGTTGCTTAACAGGTTACATCCCATTCACATACCGGTGCTAAAAATCCCAAAATCCTATAACTTTCATATGATATACTCGTTGTGTTAGTAGTACACTGGAAGTGCATCAAGCCCAGGAGAACAGCATGTCCTCACCTTCAGCACGAATCGGTTTGGCAGCAGTTGTTGCTTCAGTAATCGTTGCGGCCATTTTCCTCTCACGGTCGGCAGGGTTGCGCGCCCCGCAAGGGAGCAGCGGGAGCAACACCGGCATTGAGCTACAGGTGCCTGACACGACCGTAGGAGCGCAGCAGGCTGGCAAACAGGAGACTGGTAAACCAACGCCCTTCCCCACTGTTATGTTGCCGCCCATGACTCCCGTGCCCCTCGATGGGGACAAGGACTTTGACGCAAGCCCCACACCGGGCTTTTACCTACCCCCAACGCCTCTGCCTGGCGACCCGTACATTCTACAGGTCGCTGCTGATGGCGTACCCCCGAGCGTGGATGAGGCCACCGGTCAGGCTCAATTGGTGGTCTCGGGCCTGGTGAAGCAAGTGGGCCCGGCACGCTGGACCACATCTGATGGGTCGCGGCCCGCAAATCCGCACTTGCCCGGAAATAGAGATTACATAGTTACCCCGGTAACAATCCAGGTCACAAATGCGCTGAAGGGTAGCAATATTGGCCTTGGGGCGGAACTGACCTTACAAGCGTTTGGTGGCGTCGTAGGACAGGACAGGGTGGAGTGGCTTCACGACAAAGATAACCTCTACCAAACGGGCCAACAGGTGATTGTTTTCCTCGTGCCCCCTTCAGCATCGGACCCGCTACAAACCTCCGGCAATCGCCAATTGTGGCAGAGTATCGAGCGCTACACAGTTGATGCTAACGGCAGAGCACGTAATTCGCACAGCGACGTGCCCGCCCAACAGCTACTTGATGAGATCAGCAGGGCCACACAAACTATATCCCCATGAAGCCCTGAGGCCGGAGCAACAGGTAATCTTGAGGTCGTCGCCTTCATCTTCATCTTGCTTCACGCACGCGGACCGACGACCGGGTGATGATAAGACTTATACACTTTGGTGTGCGCCAGAGGAGAGATTCATGTACGCTCGTCGTTACTTCAACTTGCTGGGCCGTGCTCGCACTTTCATCCGCAACTCTATGGTAGCATTGTTGCTGATTGCCTTGAGCACTTCTGCCTTTGCATATACAAGCGGGGCTAAGTATTGGGGCACGCTCACCATCAATTACTACATCAATCCCGTAGTTGACACCGCCTTATTTAGCGGGGCCTCAACCCTCATCCAGACAGGTGCGGAAAAATGGAACACGATGCGGGTGAACTTCGTGAGGACGTTTGATTCCTCACACCCCAATAAAGTGACTGCCACCAACTTTGCCAGCAGCCCACCCCCTTGCTTACCGTCTTATTTATCTTCGTCAAAGTACGCAGTGAACTGTGTCTATGCCAGCCCCCAATCCATCACCCGGAACGAAATCTACTACAACTCCAATAGCAGTCACTGGATTTTCACCAACACATCGCCGCCCGATGTGAATTGTTCGGTTACTCCGCATCACATGGATATGATAATGGGCGGTGCGCATGAATTCGGGCATTCCCTCCTATTGCATGATGATCCTTCCGGCCATACGGAAGCCATGATGTACAACACCTGTACGACCAAGCGAGAACTTCAAGAGGACGACAAGCACGGAGCGACCATGCTTTACGGGGTGAGGACCGGTTGGGAACCGGGATTCGCTGATGGGCAACTGAGTAGGATTGCGCCTAACCTGGCGTTGAATGTCTCAGGGTACTATCCCGGCCTGAACCCCGAATTGGGTCCCGTAACTGGCGAGTTCGGCGTACCCACGTATGGCTCCAAGTATGAGAGGTTGGCGGGGCGTTCGACCAGCAGCTACTCATATGTCTACCTGACCCTCTTCACCCATGAGGACGATACAGGAGTCGACCAGAATTGGCTGACCGTCAAGCCGGGGATGCACCTCAAATGGTTGCAGTTTAACTACCAGCAAAGTACGGTATCCATGGACCTGCGGCTGCGCGACCCCTACGGGAACATACGGTACGTGCGCGACGATAGCAGGATAGTGGACCAGTCAGGCGTGCGCATGCACCCGGCTGCACGAGGTAATTACCCAACAGGGCAGTGGCTTTTCTTTGATGTGGACCTGAGCGCGCTGGGCTACGAAGACTTACGAATAGACAGGTGGATGCTCGCGTACGACAACGGCAACAATGGTTATATAGGCCAGTTCCGTACCTACCTGGACAACCTGAGAATTGAGTATTAACCTGCTGTCCGGGGCCGCTTGCCCCACCCGCTACATGGTTGCCTCGCCCATTGTTACGTTGTGCTCATCACCAGGGCTTAATCATTCCCCACAGGAAGACGATGGCGAATACCCTGTGGGGGTGCCCTGTGGCTAAAACCATGGGCTTACAAGTGGCAAAGTCCCCTGCGGGGACTAAGGAACGTGAGAGTAGTCTCCGAAGGAGACTTCGCTTCTTGCCAGCCCGTGGCTTTAGCCACAGGGCGTCATGCGGGGTAATCTGCCCTCCTTGCCGA
>DASVQO010000082.1:0-5489 GCA_036389075.1 Chloroflexia bacterium
CTCTTGTTTCGCATGCGGGAAGCTGCTCACATGAATGGGAAACTCACCGGCAAAGCAGCGAACCTGGACCGTCCTGGGTACAAAGAGGTTGCAGTTGGCTTAATGCTGGCGGCTGCCATATATGCCGTCGTCTTGATTATCGTACTTGTAGCCAGTCTCGTGAGAACGCCGGAGATGTGGATCCTTACTTTGGATGTGGTACGAGCGATCAAGTTTATCTCCCTCCCGCTCCTGTATGTGTTCTTTCCCCTCTACTTATTCCACGTCCGCTTTGGTTCATTAGTTGGTTGGATCGCCCAAACAACAGCTAGCGCTGGTTTGCTGTGGCTTGTTGCCTGGTTGCTAGCCCGGTTTCTGAGGGTACCGGTACTGCGTCTGGTGATCGCCTTCTTCCTTGGTTTCTGGCTGCTGTCCCTCCCGGTGGGTGAGTTCATCCGGCTCTATGTTTTCTTGCCGATGCCGTACGACGAATTGTTCTGAAGTTCGCAACCGGGGTAAGGACCGGACGTACAAAATTCGGTCGCGTCCATCAGGTCGAGCACAGGAACGATCCACGATTATAGCCAAGCCCGGCTGCGTGGCCTCTACGCGTTTGAAATATCCGCCCAAAACTGCTAGAATGCCCCCACCGCCTCCCTGCCGCTTCCGGTAAGAACGGTGCGGTACAGCCATTCCGTAGAGGGCCTTGCAGATGAAGATAACGAACCTCGTCAAGCGGAACAGGTACCAGGACTCCGTCACCTTGATGCAGGTGGCCGTCAAGCTGCGCGAAATCGAGGGCGTGGACGAGGTCGCCCTGATGATGGGCACGGCACCTAACCTGGAGCTCATGCGCGAGGCGGGCCTGCTCGAAGAGGGGCAGGGCGACGCCGGGCCGAACGACCTCATCGTGGCCGTCCGGGGCGAGGACGCCGCCGTGGACGCCGCCTTCTCCATGCTGGAGGACCTGCTACGTAACGAGGTGTCAACCGGCACCGGCACGGCACGCGGCGAGGCCATATCCCACAACCTCCACGCCGGTCTCGCTGCTCTGCCGGAGGCCAACCTGGTGCTCATCTCCACCCCTGGCATCTACGCGGCGGCGGAGGCTCGCAAAGCCTTGTTGCAGGGCAAGCACACTATGCTCTTCAGCGACAACGTCTCCATCGAGGACGAAGTGGCGCTGAAGAGGCTTGCTACCGAGCGTGGGTTGCTGCTCATGGGGCCCGACTGCGGCACCGCCATCATCGGTGGGGTGCCGCTCGGTTTCGCAAACGTGGTGCGCCGGGGCAAGATCGGGGTCGTGGGCGCGTCGGGCACCGGCATGCAGGAAGTCACCTCGCTCATCGACCGCTACGGGGGCGGCGTCTCCCACGCTATTGGCACGGGTAGTCGCGACCTGTCGAGCCGGGTGCGGGCCGAGATGACGCTAGCTGGTCTCCGGGGGCTGGCGGACGACCAGGACACCGAGGTCGTGATGGTGGTATCCAAGCCGCCAGACCCCGCCGTGCTGGCCCGCATCCTGGAAGTGGTGTCGGAGCAACAGAAGCCCTCCGTGCTCATGTTCGTGGGCACGCAACCAGGCTCTTACAGGGGGCTGGGCAAGCAGGAGTTCGCGTCCACCTTGGAAGAGGCCGCGAAGATGGCCGTCCGCCTCGCCTACGGCTACCACGTGGAGGGCGAGCCGGTGCTGGGCGCGGAAGGAGACCCCCTGAGCCACGGCGTGGGACAGCTAAAAGAGGGGCAGCGATACGTGCGGGGCCTTTTCTCCGGCGGCACGTTCTGCTACGAGGCGATGTGGCAGATGAAGGGGCTGCTGGACGAGCCGGTCTTCTCCAACACGCCCAGCTCCCCCGACCTCGCGCTCCCGGACCCCCACAGGAGCCGCGGGCATACTTGCATCGACCTGGGGTCCGACGAGTTCACGATGGGCCGCCCCCACCCCATGATAGACTTCTCCACCCGCTCCCAACGCATACTGCAAGAGGCCGCCGACCCCGAAGTAGCAGTGCTGCTGCTCGACGTGGTGCTCGGCTTCGGCGCTCACCCCGACCCCGCCGGCGCTCTCGCCTCCGCCCTCCGCCGGGCCAGGGACATAGCCGCGAATGACCGGCGCACTTTGCCCGTAGTGGCGCATATCTGCGGCACTGAAGGCGACCCGCAAGGGCTTGAGAAACAGCGGCAGACGTTGCTTCAGGCGGGCGCGATCATCGCCCCAAGCAACGCCGCCGCTGCTATGCTCGCCGCCGGTATCGCCCGGCGGGTTCGACCGCAGGCGACAGCTACAAAGTCGACCTAAACTGGCTGAGGGATAGTCCCCGCAGGGGGACTTCGTAATCGTTGCTCGCGGTCTCAACCGCCGGGCACCTACTGGAGTAGGTCCTATGTCCGACAATAGCATCGCTGACCTTCTGCGCACCGGCCCGACCGTGCTGAACGTGGGCGTCAAGACCTTCGCCGACACGTTGGAGCAGGTCGGCGCCAGGCACCTGCACGTCGACTGGCAGCCCCCGGCGCAGGGCGACCCGCAACTGGGCGCGCTGCTTGCCGCCATGTCGGACGACGACACGCCGGACAGCCTGGGCGCTCGCATCAAGGCGGCCAACGACGAGGCCCTGCAAGGCATCCTGGCCGCCGACCCGGTGTGGGAGGACGTGCGTCCCGCCCGCGAGGTCTGGCCCGGCATGGACGAGCGCGTGCTCTACCACTCCGGCCCGCCTATCGAGTGGGGCCGGATGTGCGGGCCTATGCAGGGGGCGGTAATCGGGTGCATCCTGTTGGAAGGTTGGGCGCGCGACGAGCATGCCGCGCGCCACCTGGCGGCCTCAGGCGGGGTGCGCTTCGAGCCTTGCCACCACCACGGCGCGGTCGGGCCGATGGCGGGCCTCGTCTCGCCCTCCATGCCCGTGTTCGTGGTGCGCAACACCGACCGGGGCAACTACTCCTATTCGTCGCTCAACGAGGGCATGGGCAAAGTGCTACGCTACGGTGCCTACTCGCCGGAGGTGCTGGCCCGGCTGCGCTGGATGTGCGACGTGCTGGGGCCGACCTTGCAGGTGGGCATCAGGGCGCTCGGCAGCGTGCCCCTCAAGCCGCTCATGGCCCAGGCGCTGCAAATGGGCGACGAGCTGCACAACCGCCACGTGGCCGCCACTTCCCTGCTCTTCAAGACGCTCGCCCCCGCCCTCATACGCGCCCTGGACGACCGCGAAAGGGCCGCCTCCGCGCTCGACCCAATCGCCGCCAACAACTACTTCTTCCTCAACCTCGCCATGGCCGCCTGCAAAGTCATGCTCGACAGCGCCCTCGATATACCCCATTCCACCGTGGTGGTCACGATGGCCCGCAACGGCGTCGATTTCGGCATCAGGGTGGCGGGCACGGGCGACAGGTGGTTCACCGGCCCGGCGGCGGTGCCCGATGGCGTGTACCTGCCCGGCTTCACCGAGGCTGACGCGGCGGGCGATATAGGCGACAGCGCGATAACGGAGACGGCGGGCCTAGGCGGCTTCGCGATGGGCGGCGCGCCCGCGGTGGTCAAGGTGGTTGGTGGCACCCCGGACGACGCCCTCGATTTCACCCGCTCGATGCACACCATCACGCTCGCCCAGAACCCCAACTGGACGATGCCCGCCCTGGGTTTCGCGGGCACCCCCACCGGCATCGATGTGCGCAAGGTGCTCGACACCAATACCCTGCCGATTATCAACACCGGCATCGCCCACAGAGAGGCGGGCGTGGGCCAGGTGGGGGCCGGGCTCGTGCGCCCGCCCATGCAGTGCTTCACCGAGGCCCTCAAGGCGCTGGGTGAGGCCGTAGTGTAGGGGATGATGCACCACTTCACAGTCATATCGGCGGGACCAGAGCTGGCAGCGTTGCGGGGCGCTCGCGGGAGAGTGCTGGCGGTGCTGAGCAACGCCGTTTACCTGCGCGGTGAGGCGGGCCACATCATAGGCATAGCGGGGCCGCTGGCGGAAGACGGCCCCTTCACCTTGCGCGTGACGGACATCGACCTGCTCATCCAGTTGCTGAAAGGGCGGGAGGGTACGGCGTTTGGCGGCACTCAAGCTTTCATCGAGGTTGAAGGGATCGCCAGGCTTGTGTTGGGCGGCGCGCGGCAGTGGCAGCCGCAACAACCCCTGACTATGGCAAACGTGCCCGAGCGGATAAAAGCGGTGAGGGCGCTTATGGGCGTCCTGGGCGGGACTTGGTGCGGCACGGGGGCTTGCGGGCTGGCGGCGCGCCTCTTCGGGCCGCACCGCAGCCTCCCCCTACCCACCGAAGTGCCCCCGCTGACCACAACCTCGACCGCAAGCGATACACTGTCCCGCAAGTTGGCAGAAAGGGTGACAGAGTTCCAGGCCGCGGCAGCCGAGCTGGAGCCGGAGGGCGCAGCGAACGCGCTGCTTGGCCTGCTAGGACTAGGTATGGGCCTCACGCCCTCCGGCGAC
This sequence comes from Chloroflexia bacterium, assembly GCA_036389075.1. Classification (GTDB taxonomy): domain Bacteria; phylum Chloroflexota; class Chloroflexia; order QHBQ01; family JADMIH01; genus JADMIH01. The sequence goes on from DASVQO010000082.1 coordinate 4,431, forward strand.
GACATCGTGGCGGGCATACTGGCCTCGGTCGTATGGCAGGCCCGTATCGGCGGGATACCAACACACTTCGCGCAAAGCATGGTAGACGCAACACGCCAGGCCGCACCCCGCCGGACGAACGACATTAGCGCCCGCCTCCTCTGGCACGCCGGGGATGGACTGCTCTACGCCCCGGCTATGGAACTGGGTGCGGCCATGCTTGGGGGATATGTAGTGTCTGTTGCCTCGGACGCACGGCGGCTCCTGGCCATCGGCCACAGTTCCGGTGCTGACATGGCAACCGGATTGCTGGCAGGGACAGTGGCCGGTATCGAGATCGAAGCGAGGAGCAAAGTTCCAAGCCGCTGACCCGCTGTGCGAGCAGTACGGCAGACGCACCGCCCGAGTGCCCTTCCCCAAGCCTATGACCCAAAGCTATTTCGCCCAGGACAGCAATTCGCCCGAAATCGCCTGGCGGCCCACGCCGGAGTACGTCGAGCGTAGCCGCCTGCGCCGCTTTATGCTCCGGCATCGCATCGACACGTTCGGCGCGCTGGTAGAGCGATACAGCGCCGACCCCGCCTGGTTCTGGCATGCCGTGGTAGAGGACCTCGGCCTGGAGTGGTACGAGCCATACGAGCAGGCGCTGGACCTCTCAGACGGCATTGAGTGGGCGCGGTGGTTCGTGGGCGGCAGCTACAACTACGTGCGCGATGCCGTGGACAAGCACGCCGAAGGCCCCTTATCCGCCTCGACGGCTATCGGCTGGGAGGGAGAAGACGGCGAGGTCCGCAAGCTGACCTACGCGGAGCTTCACCGGCAGGTGAACCAGGCCGCCAACGCCCTCCGCTCGCTCGGAATAGGCAGGGGCGACCGCGTGGGCGTGTACATGCCGATGCTGCCCGAAACGGCGGTGGCTGTGCTGGCAATCTCCAAGATAGGCGCGATCTACTGCCCGGTCTTCTCCGGCTACGGCGGCGCTGCTATCGCCGCTCGCCTGCAAGACTGCCGGGCCAAGCTGCTAATCACGGCGGACGGCTTCTACCGCGCGGGCAAGTGGGTGCCCATGAAAGAGGCCGC
>DASVQO010000083.1:0-11890 GCA_036389075.1 Chloroflexia bacterium
GCGTACTACGAACTGGCGGTTAGGAGCAGTGCCGATGGTAGCGGTGTAGATGCCGCAATTCAAGCAGGGGTCGGTAGGACCAGAGCAGTCGTTGGTGCACAGGTCACCGGCATTAGCATGGATAGCGTATGTCTCTCCCCTCGTAGGCACACAGCTAAAGCTACCCACACTTGCGCCGCCAAAGAGCAGGTGCCCGTTTGTGGTCGCGAACGCTTGCGTAAAGTACCTGTCAAACACCGGCACGGCAAACGGTATGGATATCGCCGCCACTCCATCGTCCGCATGCACGCCGGTATCACCCGTTGCCGGTAGCAGCGAGGCACCCGTGCTGGTCATCACCGTAGTGTTACACGTCACCGGGACCACAGTCTCGGTAGGAGTAGCGGTAGGAGGCGTGCCCGTGATGACGGGGGTGTTGGTAGGAGTGGGCTGGACGAACGGTGCATTCGGAAGGGGCCAGACATAGAGGCCGCGGTTGCGGGTCCACGCAGCCAGGGTGGTGAAGCCCCGATCGATCGTCAGGTCGGCTACCCAGACGTTGGGTATGCCATTGATGAAGCGTATCCACGTAGGACTGGGGGCGTCGATGTCGTTCGTGTAGAACAGACCCGAGTCGTTGCCCACGAACACCTGCTGGCGGAACTTCGGGTTCACGATAACCGAGTCCACGGGCAGGTCGGGCAGGTTGCCCGTCTTGTCCACCCAGGAGAAGCTGGCGCAGTTGGCCGTGCAGGTGACCTGCATCACGTGGCCGGGCGTGGCCGGTGTAGCCGCTGTGAAGCCGCCTATGACGGCATAGCCCACCAGCGGGTTCACCGGGTCGGTGGTCACATCCAGGATGGGACGGTTGGGCAATGTAGTGTTGCCATCGGTTACGTTGACCCACACCGCGCTGCCCGGCACCGTGCCGAGGTTGAATCCGTACCAGACGTTGCCGTCGCTGGTGCCAGCTATGGCCGTGGTGGACATGCTCACCGCGTAGCTAAGCTGGTTGATGAACGGTCCCGCGTTGGGCCAACCGTTCGCGGGTATGGCCTTGGTGAGCGGCGGGCTGTTGATGTACCAGCTCGTGTTGCTCTGCGCGCCGTTCTGCGTCTCCCACACCCGGTAAGTACCGAATATCATGTGGGTGCAGCCCGTGGCAGGGCAGTCATACTCGTACAGGTCCAGAGGCCCGGCGAAGGCGCGCCCGTCGTTGGCCCAGCAGTTGTTCGACGCGAAACCGCAGACGTTCTGGTACACGCCATACGGCCCCGTAGTGGAGCGCCAGAGCTGGCCCGCGTTATTTTCGAGGTACCAGATCTGGTTGTTCACCGGCTCTATCGCGGCGTAGAACCCGTCACCGCCGATGCGCAGGTTCCACTCTTCGGGACCGAGGCTTTCCTGGCCTCCCTCCCAGACGTTCACAAAGACGCCGTTGTCCTGGGTGCCACCGGCGGCTCCCGGCTGCGAGCTATTCGCGAAGTCCCCGGTAAGCTGGCCGTTGTAGAACTCAAGCGTGTTCAATGTCTGGTTCAGCGGGATGATAGGCAGCCTGGGCAGGGCTGCGGTCACGCTATACGCGCGGTTGGTATACCAGATACCGCCGTCGTTGGCGAACAGCAGCTCGTTGTTCTGGCCGGGGAAGTAGCTCGCGTAGTGTTGGTCGGGGTGAATGTAGTCGCCACCCGTGTACACGCAAGACATGTCTCGCCAGTTAGCGCCGCCGTTAGACGACCTGAAGACGTCTACCTCACCATACCACAGGTAGTTCTCGTTGGTGGGATCGACCTCAAGATACTGGTCGTACTTGGCCTGGCCGCCGATGCCCGGCGCGCCCACGCAGTCCAGGAACTTGGTGGACGTGGCTACCAGCGTCCACGATACACCGCTGTTGCTGGTGCGGTAGATGCCGAGGAGCGTGCTGGCCTGTGACGCGTGGGCCGCATAAATGACGCTCGGGTTGCTGGGCGCTATAGCCACGTCGATGCGGCTGCCCTTGGTATCGGTAGGCACGCCGTCGTTTGTCATGCCGGCCCAGCCGTTGTCCGACCTCGTTATGCGCGTCCAGGGTGTCGGGCAGCCGCTGGTAGGCATAGTCGCGGTGTAGATGCCGTTCGCGCCGTTGGTGCCCGCCAGCGCCGTGTTGAAGGCCGCACCAATGGCATAGAAGATAGTAGTGCTGGTGCCTTCGTCGCGGAGCAGGATTTCGGTGTTGTCCTGGCGCTGGTCGCCTGCCGTGTTGGTGTAGGGGTTGGTGTAGCAGGGGCCGACCCAGCTAGTGCCCGCATCGTACGACATCCAGAGCTCGGTCTTGGTGCCCGCGATCAGCGCGTTGCTGTTGTTCGGGTCCACCTTGACGGCCGTTATAGCCTGGTACTGGCTGGAGCCGCCGATGGGCAGGCCGTTGTTGCGGAAGGGCGGGAACTCGGCAAGGCCCAGCACGACCCAGCTTGCCCCGGCATTCGTGCTCTTCAGCACGCCCTGCGAGCCGCGAGAGGCGCTGGAGGGGCGGAAGTCGCCCGTAGCCGCGTAGATAGTGTTGTGGTCGTTAGGGTCGATGGTGACTTCATCGATAGTGAGGGTGGTCAGCGAGGGGTCGTCCATCGTCGAGGACCACACGGTGCCTTCGGTGCAGCAGTTGGTGGTCTTCCAGACGCCCCCGTTGGAAACGCCCAGGTACACCGTGGTAGTAACCACGGGGTCGATGGCGATGTGGTTGACGCGCCCGCTGACGAAGCCGAAGTTGTAGCACAGGAAGCAGCCATCCGATTGGGCGGGCGCGGGCCCCAGGCTAATCATGGCGTTGGGGTCGAGGGCGAAGGGCGCTTTGCTCTTGGACCGGTCGTATGACACCTTGCCGGCGGGGATGCCGCTGGGCATCCTGGCGACCTGCTTCTGCGCCTCCAAGAGCCACCTGGAGTCGAGCTTTTGCCCGGGGCTTCCCCAGCGCATTGCCAGGGCTGCTTCCCGCTTGGCAAGCTCGTCCGCCTCATTATTGTTACCGCCCGGTACGGGCATCCCGCGCAAATTCGCGCCCGCCGCGCCTCCCGTGACTACTGTGGTGCCCGCCGCGCTCTTGCTCTGCGACTCTTGCATGCGGATCACCAGCGCCGTGGTAACGACGCCAAGCAGCAGGGCGACCGCAAGCAATACGCGCCGGGCCGGGAACCTGTTATTCCCGTGTGACATGGTTGCCTATCTCCTTTCCTTGCGAGGAAAAACACTCATTTAAGACAAACGGTGCCCCGAGCGATGTTAGAGATGCACCACCACCTTCCTTAGCCAGGCTGTGAGGTTTGCGTACCGCCCTATGATCGAGCTGCCTGCCGCGCGGAGTGCCACCGAGCAGCAGTTAACGTGCTAAGTATATCATAACTTGTCAAGTGTCAGATGTTATAGTACAGTAATGTACATAATACCTATTGACTAAGTACATAGAACTCACATCATCCAAATATCATAAAAATATAGCGAGAGCAGATGCTTGCAGCACATCTCTTCCCCTGTCCCTGACCCCATCCCTGGCCGCAGCCTACAGAGGCCGCCAAACCACGCGTCTTACCAGCCCCGTACGTAGTGGAAGCCCCTTGATAAGCAAACTGGTACCTTTTCATGTACATACATCAGACATAACAATGCAACACATAAAAATATAGGCAGCGAATTGCGTCGCTGCCTATATTTTTCTTATTCAATTCCGGCCCCACGAAGCTACTGGCTGGGCCTCACGGGTGTCTGGCAGTTGGGGAAGAAGGTGTTAGACACGATCTTCGCGGTCTGCCCTCTCGTCACGTTGTTGCCGGGGCGGAAGTAGGCCCCCGGACAAGGCTCGCCGGGGTCACCGCAAGCGTAGCCGGAGATTACACCGTGCGCGAACGCCCGCTCGATGTACTGGTAGAAGGGGCTGTTGGCAGCCACGTCCTTGAACGACTGTCCGCTGGGCGTCTCGTTGTAGCCTGCCACCGAAGTGGTAATCTTGGCGAGTTGCCCCCTGGTCAGCTTGGCCCCAGGACGGAAGTAGCCCCTGCCCTGGCCGTCGCACGCTTCTCCAGCCCCGCCGCACGCATAGCCGGTAATCGCCCCGTGCACGTACACCCGCTCGGTGAACAGCCAGAAGGGGCTGTTGTTCGGCACGTCGGTGAAAGTCTGTTGCGTGCCCGGTATCGCGTCGTTGTACCCGGCCGCGTTGGCTATGATCTTGGCTGCCTGCCCCCGCGTCACGTTGTCGTTGGGGCGGAAGTAGGTGCCGGGGCAGGGTTCCCCCACGCCGCCGCAGCCGTACCCCGTCAGTATGCTCCGGCACGCCAGGCAGCGCACGAAGGAGTAGAAAGGCGAACCTTCCGGTGCGTCCTTGAACTGTAGCTCGCAGGCGGCGCACGGCTTATACCGCTCCACAAGCGTCCGCAGATTGGTAAGGCTCGGGGACGCACCCGCACCCACCGCCCACACGTCGTCGCTTGAAACGGCGGCTACCCCGTACAGCGCGGAAAATAGAGGTGTGTTTTCGCTGGGCACTATGTTCCATGCCGAGCCATTCCACCGCATCGCTACTGTTTGGTAGAGCGATGCGTCGGCGGCAATCCCCACCGCCCACACGTCGTTGGCGGCGACAGCGGCCACATCCAGCAGTCCACTGGTGGGCAGCGCCGAGTTCGGGCTGGCAACCACGCTCCACGCGGAGCCGTTCCAATGGGCCGTGAAAGTCTCGTTATCGTCGGCTGAAGTGGGGTGCTCAATGCCGACGGCCCAAACATCGCTCCCCGAAATGGCGCTCACACCCCATAACTCGGCCTGACTGGTCTGCAAGGCGTCTACCTTGCTCCACGACGTCCCGTTCCAGCGTAGGAAGTACGGCGTCTCGCCACTTGCGTCCTCTATGTGGCCCACGGCCCAGGCATCGTTTCCGCTACTCCCGGGCACTACAGTCACCGCCTCCAATACCTCATCTGCATTGCTAGCGTGCGGCGTCGCCACCTCAGCGATGAAAACGCCGTTCCAGGACGCTATCAATGGATTGTCATCGGCCCCGTCAGAAGAATAACCGGCGAACCATACCTTGTCTGCTGCTGCGTCCACGCCCGTGAAGGCGGCGCGGTTGTTGGGGCTGGGGCTGTTCACCAGGTTCCACGTGAGGCCGTTCCAGCGCATGACCAGCGTGTATACGTCAGTGCTGCCTTCCATCGAGTAAGACCCCACCGCCCAGCCATCGTTAGGCCCCACCATCGCCACCCCTTGCAACCCGTTGCTATCGTCACCGGGGTTGGGGCTGGGCACGGTGCTCCACTTCTCGCCGTCCCAGTGCTGGACTAGCGACAGCGTCCGGTCCGTGCCGCTGCTATAATCGCGGTAGTCGCCCACGGCCCACACGTCGTCAGCACTGACCGCGTCAATGTCCACCAGGTGGTTCTCGTTGCTTGCTCCGTTGGGGCTTTCCACCACGCTCCATGTCGTGCCGTTCCAGTGCTCGGTCAGGGTGCGTATAAGACTCGCGCTGTCGATGTAGATTTGCACCGCCCAGATGTCGGCAGGGCTTACTGCTGCAATGCCGTACAGGTACGCCCCCGTGCCCGGCGTAGGGCTATCGACAACGCTCCACTGGCTCCCGTTCCAGTGCGCGGTGAACGTGTGCCCGATTTCGCCGCTCGGACCCGTGTTATAGCTGCCCACGGCCCAGGCATCACTAGGTGAGAGCGACACCACGCCATAAAAGCTGGTACTCGCGTCCCCCGCGTTCGGGCTGCTCACTTCCTCCCAGGCCGCGCCCGTCCAGTGTAGCGCCAGCGTCCTGAGCGGCCCGTTTGTGTCCTGGTAGTTGCCCACCGCCCAAATGTCATTTGCGCCCGTGGCCGACAGCCCGGACAGCTTGTTGTGCTTATCGCCGGGGTCCGCGCCTGGCACGATGTTCCACGCGCCGTTGTTCAGCCGCATCGTGAGGGACTTGGTCGTGGAGCCGTCGGCGCTCGTCGCATAGTACCCCGCCGCCCACACCTGGCTGCCCGACGTGCCAGGAACGACCGTCACCGCCTGCAACACGTTGTCGTACGCTCCCTGGTGTGGAGTTATGATCACCGACCACGCCGAGTTGGCCCACTTCATCAGCAGGCTCCGCTTTGTGTTGAACGAGTCATCGAAGTAGCCCACCGCCCACACCTCACCCGAAGGGGACTTGACTACGGCGTTCAGCACGTTGTTTGTGCTCCCCACCTGCGCTGAATTGGGCGAGCTGATGGTGCTCCAGTTAGAGCCGTTCCAGTGCACCGTGAAGGTCTTGTTGGCGTTCGTGCCGGTGTCCTTGTAGTAACCCACCGCCCAGACGTCGTCAGCGGCGTACGCGAACACACCGTTCAGGAAGTTGTCATCGCCGCTGGCGTTCGGACTCGGCACCACGCTCCATTCGAGGCCGTTCCAGTGCATGATGAGGGTCTTGAACTTGGGCTGTGTGTCGGCTGGTACGTAGCCCCCCACGGCCCACACGTCGTTCGCGGAAACGGCCGCCACCCCGCGCAGCATGCTGTTGCCCCTGTCAGCGTTGGCGCTCGGCCAGATCTGCAAATCAGACGAGCAACCCGGCACCGCCTCAGCCCCGAACTTCGACCCACCTGCCACCTGGGCCTTGGTCGTCTTGCCGGTCGCAACAGGCAATCTGAAGTTCTGCAACTCGTCCACTAGCGAGCCGGGGGTGACCTTCGCCGGGGGCTGTGGCTTGTGGGCCTGCGCCGAGGCACCTGAAGTAAGCATGGCAAGCCCCAGCAGCAGGGCGCACAGGTAGATGATGCCCGGTATAACAGGCTTGAGTGCTAGAGACCGTCGGGTTGCGACTTCCATGTGGATGTGGCTCCTTTCTATACTTCCTCTCAATCCGAGGGCTTCAGCTCTCAACAGAGCTACCGGCCCACGTCTATCTTAGAGAAGTATCCGAGGGGCTACATCATTAGAATCAATTAACTTGTGAGACCAAATTAATTAAGTCGGAGCGGCTTTGCACCTAAGCTCGACTTTGTACAATTGTTGCATCCGAGGCTCCACTTGAGGCTTGTCATGCCTGTGCTCAGGTCTGGGACTTCATAGCAGCCGCCTTTTTTGCGGGCTGGATGAATGACTCACCTTATGCGGATACTTATGCTGAGGGACTAGGGACGAACGACGAAAGAATCTTGCGACGGCTTCGTAAGGCAAGTGAATTAGTGAAGAAGCAGTGCTCCTGCCTGGCGAGTGGCATTGTGCAGGCGCTTGCGATTTTGTACAAAGTCGCGCTTAGCTTGTGATTTATCTACCACGACCTGTAGCACTACCTCAATGGGCAGGTCAGCTCGTTTCAATCGCACCTATTAGCTCTTGACGTTTTCCTTACTGCTGTGCCTTACTCTGTATCCCCCATCAACGTTCTCGAAGGCATGTTCATTCTCCTCAAACCATTGCTTCCAATTTGGAAACAACTCTAATTCGCCACGTTCAGCTCCCCACATTAATATGTCCTTACCCGCAAGCCACTCACCCCAGCCAGGCTCGTTTTTCATCTGGGGAAACTCGTGAAGGATGTACTTGCGCACTCGTTCTGCGAACGCTTCCCACGCTTCCACCAAGCTTCTGTATGATATACGTGCTGTTCTTTCGGTCATGGTTGAGTGAACAAGAATCTCGTCTCCAGACATCTCGAACAGCAAGGCTGCTCCCGTGTCGCCATGACTACCTAGTTCGTAAACATACCGCCCCAGTTCTCGTGCGCGCTTCACCGAAAAGAGGCCCCATTTTGCTATGTCAAGAATAGAAAGACTGACCCACCTAAATTCCGACGGTTCATTAATGGTTTCTTCTACATAGCCTAACAGGTCCATATCACCGATTCTGAGCCGAACAGGTACATCTGCAAAAGCATATGCGCTTCCATTGTATTTCACTGGACCATGTCCCGGAGTGGGTTGCTCTTGGAAGTCTATCAGCATTAGGAACATGTCTCCTTCTCGCTACCGCAACGTCACACCGTCGTCTCGTTTGGCAGCAACACTCGAATTCTATGGATAGCATTCTTGCTAGTTGCTTTCGTTGTAGGTTGGGTCCTGGTGGCGGCCGACCCTTCGCAACGGTCTATCTGGTTTATGGACTAGCCGTTACAGGCTTTGGACGTGACTAGCCTTAAAACCTCGGATCGCTTCATGACGACCCGAACCACGTAGTCAGCGCATCGCGCAATCCGGTGTCGTTGCCCTCCCCCACCCAGGCGACGTATCCATCTGGTCTGATCAGCACCGCAGTGGGGGCTGCGACCTGGCCCAGAACCGGAAGCTCCCAATTACCTTCATACCTGGCGTCGATCGACATGACTCGCTGTGCCCAAGGAGTAATGTCGAGGCTGCCTGGCTCACCCAGGTTGAGTAGCACCGGCCGGGCATCGTGCAGCAGGCTGAATACCCGCACCGGACCGTCCGTGGTGACCAGGTCTAAATCGGGCATGCGGCGTCCCAGCAGCGGGTGTCCCTCACCCAGGTCGTAGTGAATGTCCAGGCCGGACATCATCCCGGCGAGTCGTTTGCGCGGCTCGTCCATGCCCAGCAGCTCGGTAACAATATCGCGCAAGGCGTTGGTGCGGTCGTCCGTGCGGAGCAGCGCGACTTGCGCCATCGTGTCGCGCAGCACGCGGGCTGCAATCGGGTGGCGCTCGGCATGGTAGGTATCCAGCAGGCTTTCCGGCGACGTCGTCTTGACGACCTGGGCCAGCTTCCAGCCCAGGTTCACCGCGTCCTGCACGCCGATGTTGAGGCCCTGCCCGCCCACCGGGTAATGTATGTGTGCGGCGTCGCCCGCCAGCAGCACCCGTCCCTTGCGGTAGGAAGCTGCCTGCCGGGCCATATCGGTGAACCTGGATATCCACGTCGGACTGTGGACCCCATAATCGGTCCCATAGACCGCCTTAAGCGCCTCGCTCAGATCCTGCAGGGTGGGTTCGCTTCTCGATCCGACGTGCTGTTCGGTCAGCATGACGCGTACCGGCCCCCGGTCCCCATAGGCCACCTTGCCGTCGCGGACCTCGTACTCCACCTTGCTGAAGCCGTGGCTGCCGGTGGCGTCGCGTCGCATGCCCCATTCCGGCTCCTCGGCTACCTCGACCTCGGCGATCAGGTTGCTAGTTGTCGCGTCCCACCCCGGGAACTCGATACCGGCGGCTTTGCGGACCAGACTGCGCCCTCCGTCACACCCGACGAGATATTGCGCCCGCAACGACGGGCCTCCCGACACTTCAACGTCCACGCCAATGTCGTCCTGCGCGAAACCCGTCACCTCCATGCCGTAGTAGACCGGCACCCCCAGCTCCTTGACCCAGCCGGCCAGGATGCGCTCGATGTGGTTCTGCCACAGCCCCAGGCCGTAGTTGTGCCGGGTGGGAAAGTCGCTGATGTCCAAGCGGATCCAGGCGAACCCCGCGACCTGCGCCGTCTGCCCCTCCGCAAGGAACCTGTCGGCAATTCCCCGCTGGTCGAAGACCTCTATAGTGCGTGCATGCAGCCCGCCCGCGCGCGAGCCAACAAGGTCCTGGCTGCCGCGCCGCTCGACAATAGCAACGTCAACCCCCGCCAACGCCAACTCGCCCGCCAACATCAGCCCTGTCGGACCTCCCCCGGCGATCACCACGGCATGTTCGGTCACAGTCATAGCCACACTCCTTCCGCCCATCGTTATTCGTGGGCATCACTTACCCCCAGTACCCCCGGCCCCCTGGGACACTGTAATTCTGGTGTGGGATTGAATTTAGGCGCAAAGCCCGTCGGAGCTATTCGGGGATCATGTCATGCGTCGTAGAACTGGCTGCACATCTAGCCGGACAACGTGCCAGAGTCAGTCTGCGACCTCCTCCGGCAGGTTGTCCGTCAGACCCTACTTGACCTTGGCTTGATAGCTGCCATCAAGCCAAGATTTGGTAACTACAGTCTTTGGGTGCGCCGGCCCAAGATAATGGAGGAATATTCTGTAAGCCTTCTCCAGATAAAGCCGAGCCTCTTTCTTCTTGCCTTGCTGCATCAGTACACCACCTATATTGCCCAACTTAATAGCTACAGTTGGGTGTTCAGGACCGTATACAGCTTCATCAATAGCCAAGGCTCTTTCATAAGCATTGCGTGCACCCTCTAGATCCTCAAGCTCTTCCATTAAGGTACCTAGATTGTTCAATTTAGTAGCTACAGTTGGGTGTTCAGGACCGTATACAGCTTCACCAATAGCCAAGGCTCTTTCATAAGCATTGCGTGCACCCTCTAGGTCTCCCAGGTCCTTGAATACCCCACCTAAGTTATTCAGAATAGTTGACACAAATGGGTGTTCAGGACCGTATACAGCTTCACCAATAGCCAAGGCTCTCTCAAAATAAGCTAGTGCACCGTCTAGGGCCCCAAGTTGTCTGTGAACAGTACCTATATTGTTTAATCGCAAAGCCACAATCGGATGTTCAGAACCAAAAATATTCTCATCAATAGCCAACGCTCTAACAAAGTGGGATAGTGCACCGTCTAGATCATCAAGATCTTGGAGAATATCACCCACGTTATTCAGTATAGTTGATACAAGTGGGTGCTCAGAACCGTGTACAGCTTCCGCGATTTCCAAGGCTCTCCTACAATTGTTCAGGGCACCCTCTAATTCCCCAAGTTCCTTAAGTACACTTCCCAGATTATTCGACGCGACTGCTACAGTCGAATGTTCCGAACCAAAGTTGGCTTCGACTATAGACAGTGTATTCGTGAAATGATTTCTAGCATCTGTGTACTGTGCCCTCTGCATTAGATATAAGCCCATTTCATTCAAGAGGTGCGACAAGGCCAGTACTATGTCGTCGAATAGTGGATCCTGCAAGTGGGGTAACGCTGCTACTGCTAAGGCGTGCGGCAATGCGTTGGCAGCCACAGGCCACGTATTCAGGTCATCCCTTCGATAGACGAATCCGGAATTCACAACTTGTACGGCAACTGCCATCCACGTTTGACTCTCCTGCGAAGGTAATTTGTCTCTCAAAACTGCTTGTACGAGACGATGCATAGAGACAGTGTGTTGCTCTTCATCTACCTCAACCAATGAGTAATGACTAAGTTCGCCAAGCATGTCTGCACGATCAAGAGGTTCGGATAAGGCATTGCGCAGACTTGCTGGCAAGTATTCAGATCCTGCCTCAAGCATGTTCAGCGGTATATTGTCGGGGGCCATGAAAGCACAAAGTTTGAGTAACTGAACTGCCGCAGGGGAACGTTCCTCTACTGCCTGGAATGAGAGATCCCATGTGGCTACTATGCTCTTTGGGTAATCACTGGAGGTGATGAATACCCTACTCAAAGACCTCTTGAATAAAGATAAGTAATCGGCAATAGAAACCGTTTTCTGATCTATATAAGCACCTGCCTGCTCCAACGCTAATGGCAAACTCCCCAACTCGTCTGCCAATATGGCCGCTGCCTCGTTGTCCTCAGATCCCGTCCGCTTGAGCAAGAATTCTATGGCTTCTATCTTTTCCATCTTGTTCACTGCAATAGTCTGTGCATGGCGTCTCCAATCCCGATTGCGGGAGGTAATGAGTATATGGCCGCTCTGGCTCCTGGGAAAGTAACCTATTACTGAGTCTTCAGTACGGGCGTTGTCAAAGATGAGTAGCCACCTGGTATTGTGCTTCAGCCACTCACGCACTAACTCGGCTAAAAGGTTCTCGTTGCTGACATCTGCGGTCGCCAAGCCGAACTTGATTGCCAAGTTTGCGAAGCCCGAGGCGAGGGTGGCGGGTTCCTCTGCTACTAGCCAGAGCACTGCTTCATAATCGGCCGCATGCCGGTAAGCATACTCGATGGCGATCTGTGTCTTACCCACCCCACCTAGCCCATGTATTGCTTGCACCAGGGCAGCAGGTTTGCCTGACATAAGGTTGTCACGAAGA
>DASVQO010000084.1:0-18814 GCA_036389075.1 Chloroflexia bacterium
ATCGGGTCCAACGTGCTTGGAGGCCAGCGCCTCAGCTTCCACAGCGAGAACCACAACTACGAGGACGCCACCCGGCCCATACGAGAGCAGGGCGTGCGCCGACAGGGCATCGTAGTAGAGGACGACTGCTGGCTCGGTAGCGGGGCCATCTTCCTCGACGGCGTCACAGTGGGCCGCGGCTCGGTCGTGGCCGCCGGGAGCGTAGTCACGCGGGGTGTGCCTGCCTACAGTATCGTGGCGGGGGTGCCCGCGAAGGTTATAGGCCAGCGGGGCCAGGTGGTAGACGATAGACGTTAGAGGCTGCCGCCTGCCACGGTAGCCCTACCACTGAAGTGGCGGGCTTACAAGTAGCGAAGTCTCCTTCGGAGACTACATAAGGTTCCTCAGTCCCCGCAGGGGACTTGGCCTCTTGTCAGCCCGTGGCTTTAGCCACAGGGCATCCCCACAGGGCATCATCCAGGGACTCTCCAACGTCCAAACCCGGATCGTCTTACTTCGTGGCCGCCCCTCCCAGGTAGGTGCGCTCGACCTGCTCGTTGTGCAAGAGCGATTCGCCCGTGCCTTCCAGAGCCACGCGGCCTCTGTCGAGCACGTAAGCGTAGTGGGCGAATTGCAGCGCCTTGTGAGAGTTTTGTTCCACGAGTAGGATGGTGCTGCCGTCGCGGTTCAGTTCGGCGATGATGGTGAAGATTTCGCGCACGAGCAGGGGCGCGAGGCCCATCGAAGGCTCGTCCATGAGCAGCAGGCGGGGCTTGAGGAGGAGGGCGCGGGCGATGGCAAGCATCTGTTGCTCGCCGCCCGAGAGGTTGCCCGCCTGTCCGTCGCGCCTGGTGCCCAGCACGGGGAATCGCTCGTACATGCGCCCGATGCCCGCATGGTCCACCGGCCTCGTGCCGCCCGCCGACGCGCCAAGCTCCAGGTTCTCCCGCACGGTCATTCGGGCGAGTATAGCCCTCCCCTCGGGCACCTGCACGATACCGGCCCCCACGATCTTGTGAGAGGGCCAGCGGCTAATCTCCACGCCCTCGAACTTGATACTGCCCCGCCTTGCCCCTAACAGCCCCGATATGGCCGCCAGAGTAGTGGACTTGCCAGCCCCGTTCGCCCCCACGAGCGCCACGATTTGCCCCTGCTCCACTCTCAGGGTCACACCCCTAACCGCTTCAATTTGCCCGTAGCTCACTGCCAGGTCGGTCACTTCCAACATAGCTTACCCCTTCGGGAATTACGAATTACGAATTACGAATTACGAATTCAAGAGAGTATTCAGTAATCCGAAGTTCGTAATCCGAAGTTCGTAATTCGTAATTCGTAATTCGTAATTCCTCACGTCCCCAGGTACGCCTCTATCACTTCCGGGTTGGCGGCGACTTCTTCGGGTGTGCCCTGGGCTATGAGGTTGCCGAAGTTGAGCACACCGATGCGGTCGCAGAGGCTCATGACCAGGGCCACGTCGTGCTCGATTACGAGGAGGGTAAGCCCCTGGTCCGCGAGGGAACGGAGGCGGGCACCCAGGGCCTGGCTTTCGGCGGCGTTCATGCCTGCCGCGGGTTCGTCCAGCAGTAGCAGTTTGGGGTCGGAGGCGAGGGCGCGGACCAGTTCGAGGCGGCGCTGATTGCCGTAGGCGAGGGCGGATGCAGGCTCCTCCGCCACGTTCGCCAGCCCCACGCTCGCGAGCAGCGCGAGGGCCTTCTGCCGGGCCGCCTCTTCCTCCCGGCGCACGCGTGGGGAGAACACCAGCCGTTCGGCCAGCGTGCCTCGCATGAGCGAGTGCTGCCCGACTACCACGTTTTGCAGCACGTTCATGGCGGCGAAGAGCCTGATGTTCTGGTAGGTGCGCGCCACCCCCAGCCTGGCGATGCGGTGGGCGGGGAGGCGTTCGATGCGCTCTCCCTGGAACGTGATTGCGCCACTGGAGGGAGGAAGCAGGCCGCTCAATATGTTCAGCACGGTGGTCTTGCCCGCGCCGTTAGGCCCAATCAGGCCGTAGATCTCGCCGGGGTAGACGTCGAAGGAGACGCCGTTCACAGCGAGGAGGCCGCCGAACGAGCGCGTAAGGTCGCGCACGCTCAACATTGGCTTCCCGGCTTGCGGTGTGGGGGCGTGGCCGGTCAAGGTGCCGCCTCTTTCTCGGAGGCGAGTGGTGCCGGGCGGCGCAGCTTGAGGCCCAGCGGGACGGCGAGCAGGCCCCTGGGGAGGAACAGTATCACGAGCAATAGGATCAGGCCGCTGAAGATCTCCGGGTGGTCCTTGATGTTCAGGCCGCCCACCACGGGTGCGTTGCGCGTGATCTCGGGCAACAGGGTAATGAGCGCCGCGCCCAGTATAGCCCCCCGCCAGGCAAAGGTGCCACCCACCACGGCGAACACCAGGATATCGACCGCCCGCTGGAACCCGAAGTCGCCGGGGCTGATGTAGGCTCTCAGGTGCGCGTACAGGGCACCACCCAACCCGGCCACAGCCGCGCCCGTGACGTAAGCCACCACCTTGTAGAAAGTGACGTTGATGCCCATCGTGCGGGCGGCGCTTTCGTCCTCGCGTATGGCTTCCAGGGCCAGCCCCATGCGCGACCCCTTCATACGGGCGAAGAAGTAGGCCAGCACAACCAGGGTGCCGAAAATCTCCAGGCCCGACACGGTGGCCGCCCGGTCGCCCGCGTTGAGTCTGAAGCCCTCCGGCCCTCCAAGCGCGGGCGTGTTCACCACGATAATGCGTACTACCTCGCCAAAACCGAGCGTGGCGATTGCCAGGAACACGCCCCTGAGCCGCAAGATGGGCAGCCCCAGCGGCAGCGCGACCAGCGCAGCCACGACCGCCCCCGCCACGACCGCCAGCCACAAGGGCCAACCCACCTGCTGGGTCAGCAAGGCCGACGTATACGCCCCCACCGCCATCGACGCCGCGTTGCTGAGCGAGAGCATGGCGCACGACAGCGTGATGTAAATGCTCAACGCCATAATCGCGTTGATGCCTATCAGGTTTATGAGGAAGCTGTTGTTGTTGTAGAACTCAACCATGGGCCCTTCGGGTAATTACGAATTACGAATTACGAATTACGAATTACAGATTTACGAAGTACAAGAGACGGAAACGCAAAGACGCAAAGGACGCAAAGGACGCAAAGAACTTGCAAGAATTTGATGTTACGCGGATGGGACCACCCGGTCCTCGTAATTAGTAATTAGTAATTAGTAATTCATTATTACGCTGCTCGTCCCTGCCTCGCGCCGAAGATGCCCTGGGGGCGGAGCAGGAGCACCAGGAAGAGGGCGACGAATACGAGAGCGTCTTTTAGCTGAGAGCCACCGAAGACCACGCTCAGCACCTCGACCATGCCGATGAGGAAGCCCGCTATCATGGCACCAGGGATGCTGCCCATGCCACCCAGGATGATAATGGAGAGGCCCTTTAGCTCGACCTGGTTGCCCATGCCCGGCTCGATGCTGTTGAGGCTCATGCCGTACAGGATGCCCGCCGCCCCTCCCAGTGCCGAGGCTATGAAGAAGGTCTGCATGATTACGCGGTCGATGTTCACCCCGAGGAGGGCCGCCGCCCTGGGGTTCTCGGCCACCGCGCGCATGGCACGTCCTAAGGAGGTACGGCGCACGAGGTAGGTCAGCCCGAACATCATCGCCAGGCTCACGGCGAGGATGACAACGTCGAGCAGGCGGATGCGCAGGCTGCCGATGTCGAAAAAGACGGCAGGGAAGCTGGCATAGGGGAACTGCTTGCGCTCGGCGTTGAAGAGCAGGCGGGCCAGGCCCACGAAGATGAGGGCCATGCCGATAGAGCTAATCAGCGCCGAAAGCTGAGGCGCGCCCCTCAGCCGGAGTCGCAGGAACGCCACCCTGTCCAGCAGCACCCCCAGCAGCCCCGAAACGAGCACCGCGACCACGAAGGCCAGCCACAAGGGCCACCCCTGGGCTACCACGAGCCACCACGCAAAGGTTGCACCCAGCATGAAGATGGCCGCGTGCGCCAGGTTGAGTATGTCGAGCACCCCGAACACGAGCGTGTATCCAAGCGCGAAGAGCGCGTAGATACTGCCCGAAAAGATACCGTTCAATAGCTGCTGTGGAAGCTGTGAAAGGTTCATGGCTGGGCGGGGATGGGAGTAATGAGGACTGAGTGGTCACACGTCACTGATGGTTTTCTATTCGCCACTCAGTCCTCATCACTCATGACCCGTCTACTTCAAGATATCGAATGCGCCGTTCTTGACGATTTGCACGACCGGAGGGTGGTTGGCGTCACGCTTGTCGGTGAAGGAGAAGGGGCCGAGCACGGTGGGCACGGCGTCTGTGCTCTTGAGGGCGTCGCGTATGGCGGTGCGGGCCTCGGCCAGCGGCTTGCCGTCGATCTCGGCGCGAGTGGCGGCGTCGTGGAGGATGTACACACCGGCGTACGCCTGGGCCGCGAACTGGTCGGGGTCTTTACCGTTCTTGGCGTTGAAATCCTTGATGAACTGCTGGCTTAGCTCGTCGGTGGCGTTGAGGTTCCAGGCCGCACCCACGACCAGGCCCTCCGCCGTATCGCCCGCAGCCTTTAGGACCGCCGGAGAGTTGAAGCCGTTACCACCGATGATGTGCACCTTGGGGTCGATGCCCACGTCGCGCCGCGCCTGTTGCAATATCGTTTGAGCGGGATTGGCGAGGGCGGATACCACTATCGCGTCCGGGTTCTCACCCTTGATTTGCGTGAGCTGGGTCCTGTAATCGGTGTCGGCGGTGGCGAAGGTCTGCTCGCTGAGTATCTGAATGTTGTTCTTTTGCAACTCGGTGCGGAAGACGTCAGCGCCCGACTTGCTGAAGGCGTCGTCGCTGGCATACAGCAGGGACACCTTGCTGATATTCAGCTTCTCCTTGGCCTGCTTGACCGTTTCGGGTATGACCTGGAACTCGGCCAGCGAGTCGCGGAAGATGTAGTCGCCCATGTCGGTAATGCCGCCCGCTGTGTTGGAGACTGCGAGCACGGGCACGCCCGCCGTCTGGGCCACGGGGTCGGACGACCGGGCCTCGTTGCTCAGGGTGGGGCCTATGATGGCGTGGACCTGGTCGTTGTTGATGAACTTCTGGAAGACCGTAATGGCCTGGTCGGGTTTGGCTGCCGTGTCCTCGAATATGGCCTTGATCTGGGGGCCCTCGCCCTTGGCGTTGATTTCCTCGATCGCAAGCTCGGCGGCCGCGCGCTGCGAATTGCCGTACACGGCGTTATCGCCGCTGGTCACAAACGCGAAGCCCACTGTGAGCGTGCCGCCACCCCCGCTCTCGCCCGCCGGGGCAGTGGTGGTTGCTTCCGTGTCAGCGGGGGTAGTAGCGGTCGCCCCGGTGTCGGTACCGGCCGTCGGGGTCTGGTCGCCACCGCCGGTAGTGGGCGCAGCTTCCTGCCCTGTGGTCGCGCCCGGGGTCGCGGCGGGCTGCGGCGTCTCGCCACCACACGCAGTCAGGAGCAGGCTAAACAAGAGCAAGAGGGACAACGCTAACGAGCCGGTGCGGATACGTCTTGAGAACATGCTTGGTTCCTCCTTGTACGCTGGGAGCCGGATTGTCACCATGCGAAGCGCCGGACCTGCCCATGTGCCCGGCACATGGGGTGCTCTATTTTAGCACCAGCGAACGCTCGGGGCAACCGGACAGGCGCGGGGAGGCGGGGCGAACGCACTACGAGATGTCAGTGGCGGGTAGAAGGACGCGAAACAGCACGCAGGTGTGGGGACTGGGCACGCCGGGCGTGGCGGACACTGTGAGGAAAGGACCGGCGGTAGGCACCGGAGAGGGCACTTACAGGGGCGTGTCTAGTAGTACCGCGGCCAGCCAGGCTAGTTCGGCGCCCACGCTCTTCACGGCGGGGGTGCCTGCCTGGTGGATGCGAAGGACGTAGCGCCTTCCGGTGGCGGCGTCTACCCGGAAGGTGGTGTTGAATAGATGAGCTAGCGGGGTCGGGCGGGCCGCTAGGAGATCATAAGCGGTTAGTGCTGCCTCGGCCAACTGCCGCATCCGCGCCATCTGGGTGCGGCGGTGAAGCTGCTCAAGCGCATGGGCGTGGGCGGGGCTGCCTCGTTCCGTACTGGTGGCTGCCCCAACGTTGTCAATGCCATTCCGCGCGGCTACGCCTGGCCTGGTGCCTCGCTTGGAGCCGTCTCGTCCGCTGTCTCGGTTGCTGCCACGGCGCCGGTTGTCTCTTCCACGGTGGTGCTGCCGTTCGCTGCCGATTCATTGGCCGAGCGAAGGGCTTCCAACTCGGCCTCAAGCTTCTTATTGCGGCTACGCAACTGCCTCACCTCGGTGATGAGCGGGGGCAGGTCCTCCGTTATCAACAGGCTGACCGTCTGCAATACGCTGCGCAGGTTCTTTAGCTCCGGCGGCGTGTCTTTGCGCAGGTAGGGCGAGCTCATCACCTGGCTGCAACGCGCTTCTAGCTTGTTCAAGTTGCTGGTTTCGGACATAGTTCTTCTCGCTTCCTCATCATGGGCTTAAATGCCGAGAGGCCAACCATGTGACCTCCCGGCATGTGCTGTAGCCGAGCAGCTAATAACTAATAGCGTCCGCGACCGCCACCGCCGCCACCGCCGCCGTCACGACCGCCACCGCCACGGCCTCCGCCACCACCGCCGCCGTAGCCGCCGCCTCCGCCACCTCCATATCCTCCGCCACCACCGCGACCGCCGCCTCCGCCGCCCCCGTAAGAGCGGCCACCGCCGCCGGAGCGGTCCTCGCGCGGTCGGGCCTCGTTGACGACCATGGCGCGGCCGTCCATGTCCTGCCCGTCGAACTTGTCGATAGCGGCCTGCGCCGCCTCGTCGCTCACCATCTCGACAAAAGCGAAACCCTTCGACTGCCCGGTGTAGCGGTCGGTCACCACTGCCGCGTCGGAGATTTCGCCTACCTGGGAGAACATCTCTCGCAGTTGGTCCTCCGTCACCGAGTAGGGTAGATTGCCCACGTAAAGCTTCTTAGCCATTGTTGCCTCCTATAATCAACGAACCGCACTCACAAGATAGGACATGTAATCGCGAGAAAAAGGGACAAGCCGCTGCTTCCCAGGCGGTGGTCCAGGAGGGCGCTCTGAAGCTCGAACGTAAGGCAATCTCATAACCTATCCCATCTACTATAGCATACACTTCCAGTGCAAGTGTTTTTAGCATTGCGACCACGGCAACAGGGCAGGGGACGGAAACGCCAAGACGCCAAGACGCCAAGGACCACGCAAAGAGTGCTGCTGTTTTCCCACTAAAGCGGGCGCAAAGGATGCGCTGAGATTCACACAGTGTGCTAAGTAAAACGACCAGAGTGCTAGTCACGTACCCTGGTCCTCTTTGTACTCTCTAAACCTCAACTATCTTGGCGTGGTCCTTGGCGTCTTTGCGTTTTCGTCTATTGAAGGCCGGGGCGTTCTTGCCGCATGGTTCGACGGCGCGGTATAATGGCCGGGCGGCATGCGAATACGCCCTATCGTAGCGCCCGCGATCAGTCAGGAGCAACTATTTGGCAACTACTACTGATAATCCCACTACCGCTCGTGTAAGCACGACGCCCGCCGTGCCCGCCGTTGCGGCCCGCAGCCGGGTGGCCGGGCTGGTGCTCATGCTCGTCGTGTTCATCTGCGGCGCGTCCGTTATGACGGTCGAGATGTCGGCCTCGCGCCTGCTCGCGCCCTATTTCGGCACATCGCTGTTCATCTGGGCCAACCTCATCGGCCTAGTGATGGTCTACCTTACGCTTGGCTACTGGCTCGGCGGCAGGCTGGCCGATCGTTACCCTCGCCCCTCCGTGCTCTACACCATTACCGCGATAGCGGGGCTGGCGGTGGGCCTGATACCCATGCTATCGAGGCCGATATTGCACTGGTCGCTCACCGGGTTCGCTGAGGTGTCGGTGGGCATCTTTTACAGCTCTCTCATTGGCGTGATTCTGCTCTTCTCGGTGCCGCTGTTGCTGCTGGGGTTCGTGTCTCCGTTCGCGATACGGCTGCGGTCGGTGGGCATCGCTTCGGCGGGGGGCACGGCGGGCCAGGTATCGGCCTTGTCCACGCTGGGGAGCATATTGGGCACCTTCATACCGACCTTCTTCCTGATACCCTACATCGGCACGGCGGCCACTCTATACTCGGCTGCCGTGGTGCTGCTCGCCTTCTCCATGTTGGGCTTGCTCAGCACCTCCAACACGCGGCAGGCGATAGTGTCGGCGGCTATGCTGCTGGTGGTGCTCGTACTGGCCGTGTTCGCACCGAAGGGAATAGTCAAAGAGCAGGAGCGGGGCGAGCTTATCTACGAGAAGGAGTCGGCGTACAACTACATACAGGTGGTGCGGGAGGACAAACGCGTATCCCTGGTGCTGAACGAGGGCCGAGCCATACACTCCATCTATAACCCCGAAAAACTGCTCACGGGCGGGCCGTGGGACTACTGGGCAGTGGCCCCTTACTTCGCGGAGGGGTTCGAGCCGTCCGACTATAAGGGTATGGCTATGATAGGTTCGGCGGCCGGGACAGCTTCGCATATCATTACCGAGGCGTACGGCCCCATCCCGATGGACGGCGTGGAAATCGACCCTGAGATCGTAGCCGTGGGCCGCCGCTATTTCGCCCTGGACACGCTTCCGAACGTCACCTCCCACGTCGAGGACGGCCGCACGTACCTACAGACGACCGGCCGCGACCAGAAGTGGACCGTGATAGGCATCGACGCCTACCGCCAGCCCTACATCCCGTTTCACCTGACCACGGTGGAGTTCTTCCAGGAAGTGAAGAACCATCTCACGCCGGACGGCTCGGTGATGATCAACGCCGGGCGCACGCTCCACGACACCCGCCTGGTGGACGCACTAGCAAATACTATGTTGCAAGTCTACCCGAACGTGTACGTGATAGACGTGCCCACAATGGCCAACAGCATGGTGATAGGCACCGCCAGCCCCTCGCGCAAGGAGAACTTCGCCGCCAACGCCGCTCGTGTTGACAACCCGGTCCTGAAGCAGATCTTCGAGGTGAGCCTGAAAGAGGGCAACATCCGCGAGGTCAAGCCCGACTTCGCCAAGCTCGTTTTCACCGACGACAAGGCCCCGATCGAAGAGGTAATCAACCAGATCATCCTCGGCTACGTAGGCGAAGCGGGGAGGTAGCAATTGCTAATTACGACCTGGGGAGCACCTGTAATTCATAATTCCCCGGAGGGGAAAGGGGTAGGTATGAACCTGATGCTGAGGCGCTCGACTCGTACCGCGACTTCGGAAGAGGTGCTGATCTTCGACGCTGACAACCGGGACGCTAATGGAGCGGCGGTGAACATTGGCAAGATAGACGTGCATTACCTGGAAGACCAGGTGGTGGGTACGCTGCTGCTGTGGAACGAGTTCATTACCGGCTTCGACCAGGCGCACGGGCCGCAGGACGACGAGTCCCTCGACGTGGTGATCCACCAGATCATGACTGAAATCACCGACGCGTTGGGCGTGCCGAGCGAATACGGGATCGAGGTGTATTACCCGAGCGTGCAGAATTACCAGTTCGTGAGCAGTTACGCAGACGATGAGGACGAGGGCGAAGAAGACTCGGTGGATGATGGTGGCGCTTACGGCGCGAGCGTGGCCGCGCGCCCGGACACGGACCACCTTCGCGACGAGGACGAGGAGCCAGATGCGAACGCCGACGATTTCGTCAAGCGACTCCGCGAGCGGCCGTAACCCCGCACATCCCGCCGGAGTGCCGGTGCGCGACGGCATATACAGCGTGTTGGCCCTGCGTCCATATACGGCACTGTTGCACGGCATCTCCACTCGCCTGTCACCGGAGGGCACGGACTGGAACCTGAGCGCCCGCCGTGGCACCCCCGCCAACCCGCCCGACCCGGAAGTGGCCCAGGCGAATCGCGGCAGCCTCGCGCGGAGACTCGGCATCTCCCTGGATAGAATGGTGGGCTGCCAGCAGGTGCACGGGAACGAGGTGGCGCTCGTAGGCGATGGGGACGCGGGCAAAGGCATGCTCCCAGGCCAGCCGGGCATCCCTGACTGTGACGCTATGATAACGGCCACGCCCGGCCTCTACCTGATGGCCCTGTCCGCCGACTGCCCGCCGGTCTTCTTCTACGACCCCGCGCACCGGGCGATTGGGCTGGCGCACTCGGGCTGGAAGGGCACAGTGGCCCGCATTTCAGCGAGCGTGGTGGAGAGCATGGGCAGGCACTTTGGCTCGCGGCCCGAGGACATCGTGGCGGTGGTGGGGCCGGGCATCGGGCCTTGCTGCTACAAGGTGGGCCCCAGCGTGGTAGAGGCGGTTGAGAGCGCCTATTCGAGGCCGTGGTCGGTGCGTTTGCCGCTGCTTGAGCTATACGAGGGCGAGGTATATTTCAACCTCTGGGAAGGTATACGCCGCGCCCTGGTAGAGGCAGGAGTGCCCCCGCGCAACGTGGCCGTTGACGGCCTCTGCACCATGCACAACACGGGCATCTTTTACTCCCACCGGGGCGAAGCAGGCCAGTGCGGACTATTCGGCGCGGTCCTGGGGCTTAGGGAGTGATTGCGAAATTCGAATTTCGAGGTTCGAATCTGGTTGTAGGTTATGAGGCGTGAGTAGCGAAATCGCGGACAACGTGGCGCGCGTGCGGGAGCGCATCGCGCGCGCCGCCGAGAGGGTGGGGCGTTCGGGCGATGACGTCGCCCTGGTGGCTGTGAGCAAGACGCAGCCTGTGGACCGGATTCTGCAAGCTGTTGAGGCGGGCGTAAGCGTCTTTGGGGAGAACCGGGTGCAGGAGGCGCTGGGGAAGTTCGCGGAGCGGGACGCCGGCGGTGAAGGTGGTGGTTTGGTGCCCCGGCGCGGTATTTCCGTGCACATGATTGGCACGTTACAGCGTAACAAGGCCCGCCAGGCAGCGCGGCACTTCGATTGCATCCATTCGGTGGACGGCCTCAGCCTTGCGCGTGCACTGGATGATGCGGTGGGGCGCGAGAGGGGCGGGGAGCCGCTGCCGGTGCTGCTGGAAGTGAACGTCACCGGGGAGGGCACCAAGTCAGGCGTGAGCATTGAAGACCTGCCCCGGCTTGCCGAGGACATGGAGAGCCGCGGCCACCTGCGTTGCACCGGGTTGATGACCATCGCCCGCTTCGGGGTGGGTGAAGTCGAACTGCGCGAGACGTTCACCCGGCTGCGCGGACTGCTCGAGCGCATGCGAGAGAGCTATCCTGGCGACTGGCGGCACCTGAGCATGGGCATGAGCGACGATTTCGAGTATGCGATTGAGGAAGGCGCGACTATGGTGAGAGTGGGCCGCGCCATCTTTGGCGAAAGAACGCGGTTGGGGTGATGTACTGCTTGTTTCCGAGCTTGCTGACCGAGGCGGACAACTTTCTCGACAGGCTTAGCCAGGGCGCGCGGCGGCAGGGCTACAGCCTCTTCCTCGTGGGCGGCAGCGTGCGCGACTTGCTTATGTCGCGCCCCCTCCACGACCTCGACCTGACCACCGATGCACCTGTCGAGAGCATCAAGGCGTTGCTCGAAGATGCGGAGGCGGATGTCGTTTACGGCATAGGTGAGAAGTTCGGGACTGTCGCGGCAAAGGTGGGCGAGGTCACGGTGGAAGTCACCACCTTCCGCAACCGCGATGAAGCCGACCCCGGCGACCCACTCTCCGCCCTCCACACGGACCTGGCGCACCGCGACTTCACCATCAACGCTATGGCGCGCGACCTGGCGACGGGCGAGCTACACGACCCTTTCGGCGGTCAACTTGACATAAAGCAACACCTGCTCAGGGCGGTCGGCAACGCGGAAGCGCGTTTTACGGAGGACCCGTTGCGCCTGCTGAGGGCCGCGCGCTTCGCCGCTAACTTCAACTTTTTCATCGAGCGCGAGACCGCCGAGGCGATTCGCAAGCTAGCCCCACAGCTGGAAGGTGTCTCGCGCGAGCGGGTGGGCGACGAGATGGACCGGCTGCTGATGTCCGACCCGCCGAGCGAGGGTATAAGCCTGCTGGACAACCTGGGCCTGCTCGAATACACGGTGCCCGAGCTGCTTGAGATGCACGAGATGGAGCGCGGGCCCCTGCACTACAAGGAGGTCTACCCGCACACGCTGAAGGTGCTGGACCGCACCGCGCCCGACCTGATCTTGCGCTGGGCGGCCTTGCTGCACGACGTCGCCAAGCCTCAGACTTATGGCATCACCGACGGCGAGGTGCATTTCTTCGGGCACGAGAAGGTGGGCGCGCAGATGGCCCGGCGCATCCTCACACGCCTGCGCCGCCCGCACGAGGTGGTGGAGCAGGTGGAGCAGCTTGTGGCCGAGCACCTGCGTATCGGCCTGTACGACGAAGGCTGGTCGGATGGCGCGGTGCGCCGCTTCCTGCGCGAGACCGCCCCCATCAACGAGCGCTTGTTCGCCCTGTCCCGCGCCGATATCACCTCGCAACGCGCCTTCCGCGTGGCCGCCGCGTTGAGCCGCATCGATGCCCTGTACGAGCGGTGCGAGCAGATAAAGGCGCAGGAGGAAGTGGAGAAAATAGCCAGCCCCCTGGATGGCAACGAGCTAATGCAGCTATTCGGGGGCAGGCCGGGCCGCTGGATTGGCGAAGTGAAAGACTACCTGCTGGGGCTGGTGCTCGACGGCGCGCTGGCGCAAGACGACAAGGTGGAAGCGGAACGGCTGGCGCGGGAGTACGTGGCCGAGCACGGGGAAATCCTCCACGGCGCGGTGTGAGGGGCTATTACTGCGGGCAGGTAATTTCGGTAGGTGGCTCGGGCCACTGGACAACCGCTTCGGGGGTCGCCGTCGCTGCGTAGCGCAGACGGGTGGGAGGCACCACCTCCGTCACCCCGTCGGGCCGCGTCCAGAGCCACTCCAGGCCCCTTTGCTCAGCCTCCGTCAGGTGGAGGTCTAGCTGCACCCGGTGCCAACCCGCCTTCAGAGCAACGTCCGCCGCCGCTCTGCCCTCGGTTTGCGTGGGCACGCACTTGCTCACCACGGGCTTGCCGTCTATGACAAGTTGCGCTATGCCGTCGGTGCGCAATTCCATATTGTACGTGCCTTCGTCGCTTAATACTTCACCACTCCACCGGACCCAGGTGTCGCCCTCCTTTCCGCCAGGCGGCACCTGGACGGGCGGGGCGAGCGGAAGGGTCTGCTCGTACACGCGCTGGTATTCTTCCTCGCTGAGGAAGCCCTTTTGGGACCAGCCCTTCAGCGTGCGTCGCGTACTGACGCCGACGAAGGGATCGACCCTGGTGACAACATTGGTTGCGCTGCCGGCCGGAGCAGCAGGTAGCCGGATGGCGACGGTCAGGCCCGCGGTTGGTTCTGAAGGCCAGAGGTGGCTTGTCGGTATCGCCGCAATCGCACCGCCGGACCCAAGTAGCAACCTGACCTCGGCTGGACCCGGCAGGCGAGCGTCTACTACGAAGGGCACCCAACCGGCGTCCAGCGTAAGCTCTTCACCGGGGGCTACCTGTTGGCCCATCACCCAGACCCTGCCAGTAGCCCCTTCGAGGTCCAGGGTGGCCGGTCCCGCCTTTTCTATATAGAAAGCGCCGCTCCACGTCACATCAAGCGGGTAGCGGGCGGTGGGAACGTTGGGGGGTAGCGAGCCTATGGTGGGCACCTTGCCGGTCGCAACTACGCTGCCGTTAGAGCTTACAGTTGCGCTTACGCCATACCGGCTGGTGATCCTGTCTGCCGGTATCTTGTAGGCGGACGCCACATAGGTGCCATCGTTGCCGGTTATCTTGTCTATCTGCCCGCCGGGATAGTAGTGCTGCAACACGGGCAGGTACGCGTCCACAGTCCTGGGCAGTATGAACACCTGGTCGCGTGGCGGCTCCATCACGAGGGGCAGGTCGCGGCTCGGGTTCATGAATTGACCCGCAGGCGTATTGGCGGCAAATGCGCTACCGAACTCGGTTTGGAAGGCAAACCAGCAGCAACTGACGAAGCGGGTCACGCTGCCTGGTTTGACCTGCATGAGATACCGGGCCTGGATAGAGCGTAGCACCGGGTCGGTCCAGACGCGGGGCGGGTAGTCAACCAGGTAGAACCGGAAGTTGACGAACGCCAGCAAGACCATACCCACGGCCACAACGATGCTGCCTGCCTGCCACCAACGCTTGGAGGTACGTTTGAGGGCTGTCAGCCATAGAGCCGGGGCCAGGCCGTAAGCCAGGAAGAACACCGGCCAGGCGGGGGCCCAGTGAGTGAAGTTGGGATTGGGGTTGATGGGGATGTCTATGATGGAGGCGACCGCGACGATGCTCCCGGTCCATAACAGGACCAGGAAAGAGGCAGGCTGGCGCCAGCGGTAGATGAGCACCCCGAAAGAAAGGGCCAACAGCACCATCTCGAAGGGACGCAGGAAAGGCGCGAAGAAGAACGTGTCGTTGGCCGGTATCACGCTAACGCTCAGGTAGTTCTTCCATACCTCGGGCCAGACCTTGTTCCAGATGTTTGCGATCTGGTCCCAACTGGTCGGAATTTCGAGGGGTATGATTAGCTCGGACATGCCTCTCCCGGCCCACTTGTCGGGGTTGCGGGTGAAGTAGGGGACCAGCGGCCCGAAGCCCACCATGAAACCTACGGCTGTGAGGGCTAGGAGGCCGACGCGCTCCTTGAAGGCGCGGAAGTGGAAGACCGCCAGGTAGGCGGCAAAGGCCAGCAGCAGGTAGGGCAGCAGGCGCGTGCCGTAGTAGGTGTACTGGCTCATACCCGCCCAGAGGCCCGCCCACACGAAGTCTGCCGGGCGACGCGTGCGCAGGCCCTTGAGTAGGAAATAGAAGCAGAAGGTCCAGAACAGTCCCGTGGCGATGTTGTTGGAGGACTGTCTGCTGTGGTGCAGGATGACAATCAGGAAGGTGACCGGCACTGCCGACAGGATCGCGGCGGTCCGTCCCCAGACGAGCCGGGACAGCAAGTAGACCGGGAATACGGTGAGCGCGCCCACGAGGCCGGTGATGAAGCGCAGCCCCACGAGGTTCACGCCGAACAGGTGCAGGAACTGGGCCTGGAACCAGAACCACAGGCTCGGCAGGCCCAGGTTAAGCCAGACCGTGGTGAACATCGAAACGGAGGGCGGGTCGCGGTAGAAGGCCATCGACTCGAACCAGGCCGTGTGCTCGTTTACGTCGATCTCATACGGGATTGACTCCAGCCACGTAAGATGCGTAAACAGGCTAACCACAACCAGGGCGGCAAGTAGGGCGTATTCCCAGCGGGGCCAGGGCGTTTCCAGCGGGTCTTGCTTTTGTTCGCCGGGGTACCACTGGGCGCAGGATATGAGCAGGAGGGCCATGCTCGCCAGCCACAGCACACCCTGCCAGCCGAATATATCGTTAGGTTGCCTGTACCAGGCCATGTAGGAGCCCGCCAGGAGGCCGAGGGAGACAGCGATACCCACCAGCCTCAGCACTAGCTCGGGCCGCATGTTCAGCAGACGCTGGACCTGCTCCGGCCGCGCGGTCAGCAGCGGGGCGTCACGCAGGCCGCTCCAGGCAACCATCGCAAGCACAAGCGCCGCCACCAGCAGCACGGTACCCAGCGCCCGCTGCGGCTCCTCGAAAAGCAGTACCTGTCCGGCCGCGCCCACCAGGAACGCCAGCACCCCCAACCAGACCGGCCGGGTTTTCCAGACCCCCCTGACGGTCCCGGCGGGAGTACGCTTCTCGACTGCCTTAGCGCGCTCAACTGGTCTGGTTT
This sequence comes from Chloroflexia bacterium, assembly GCA_036389075.1. Taxonomy (GTDB): domain Bacteria; phylum Chloroflexota; class Chloroflexia; order QHBQ01; family JADMIH01; genus JADMIH01. The sequence continues at coordinate 15,670 of DASVQO010000084.1, forward strand.
CGACCGGGCGCGGTGCCTCTGGTACCCAGGCTTCCATGTCGCGAGTGGCAGTTTGCCCGTGGGGTTGGACGTGCGGCAGCACGGCACCCGCCGGTTCGAGATGGCGCGTTCCGTTGCCATTCCCGCTGTCTCCCGAGTTTGCGCGCCTTACGGGCAGCGTGGTCGTGTGCGCCACCGGGAGTGTGGGCGGGGCAGTGGAGGGGCCGGCTGGAGGGGAGGTCAATGGCTCGGCGCCAGGCGGTTGTGCCGGTCCATTCGCGCGAGTCGAGGACGTGCCTACTACACTGGCGAGTTGCTCCTGCATTTCGGCAAGTCGCTGCTTCAGCGCGAGGTTTTCGGCCCTCAGGTGGGCGAGTTCTTCTTCAGGGGTCATCTATCACCAGGGCTATGTCAGGACGTAGAGGACGCTGGCCCGACCTGGTCCCGGTCAAACGGCAGCCTGGTCCGGCTAGTCGTCAGCTATTTTCCAGGCGCTGCGCAGGTCCTCCGGTATGTCGTAGTGGAAGGCGTGGCCTCCGCTGTACCTGCGCATCTGGCCGTTCAGCATGAGCCAGCACGCCCGGTCCAGCACCTTGCGCATGAGCCTGCTCTCGTCCTCCGCGTCCTCAAATACATCTACTATCCTGGGGAGCGCCTTGACGGTGCGGTCCCAGCCGGAGCGGGGCACGTCCACTGTGTCGGCCACTTCATCTCCGACCACGAACCTTATCAGAGCAGGAATCGCGCCGTCCATTACCTTGCCCGGCACGATGTCCTGGTACATAGAGATAAGCGAGCGCGTAAGTTCTACGCCTTCGATCGAGCGGCCGAGGTGCCTGCGCCTGAGTTGAGCGGTTAGCTCGTGCGAGTCGGCAAGGGTTTGCGGGATAATGTCTTCGGGGATGCCGAGCATGATACCGGTCACGCGCCAGATGTAATAGTAGTCACCGGCCTCCTCCTCGGTGACGTGGATGCCGAGCCTCTGCATGCCGTCTATCACGGAGTTGGCGAAGATCATGAGCGCACCGAGCATGTCCTCCTGGCAGATAGGCACGCCCAATTCGTCGGGCCAGTTGCCGGAGGCGGCGATGTGGTGGCGGATCGCGGCGTGGATGAGCCGGACCTTCTGGATGGAGGGGATGAAGCGTCCCTTCGGCTGGAATGCCTGCTCGTCCATCATGTAGAAGCAGAACTGCCCCGTCTCCAGCAAGCGCCGTTGCGGGTAGTCCAGCTTCTTGGACATCGACAGCAGCTTCGCGCCATGGGGCACGGCATAGCAGCCCACCATGCCGCCCAGGCAGAGCACCGAGGCGACGTGCGCACCGTCGTCGAGGAAGAAGTTGTGCGCTCGCTTTATGCGCTCCGGGTCCACCCAGGCGGGAGGGTTGTCGGTGACGCGCAAGTACTCCTGCACGATAGGGGGCAGCTCGTCCGGTATGGGCTGGTCGTTGTAGTCGAAGTGGCGCAGGAGGCTGTTCACCTCGTCTACGGTGCCACTGGCGACCAGCGCCTCAATAACGTCGTCCGCGAGCGGGTCGCCTACCCGGCGGAGCGCGTCGAGGGCTTCATCGGTATACTCCATCTGCTACCTCCACGTGTTGCACCCTGCTGCGAGACGTGAATCACAATAGCGGGGCCCGATAACAGGACATGGCTGTGTGATAGGTTAAAGCAAAGAGCAGGTGCTACATAGGTTAGCTCATTTTGAGTCCTATTATAGCAAAAGTCAGGACCGGAGTCTCTATCTCTGCCTACCTCACCTAGTGTTTGTAAGCCGCATCCTGGTGGGCTGCCCCACGTGGCTGCAATCCTTGATTATGTTTCAAGCATGTCCGCGAGTGCCCCACGGGCGGGGCGATGCTCAGGGGAGATTTGGAGGACGTGGCGAAGGGTCTCTACCGCTCGGCTCGTCTCACCAAGCTCCCGGTAGGCAGTTCCGAGGTAGTACAGCGCCTCAACGTCGGGTGGGCGATTGTTGAGCGCCTTTTGGAGCCAGATCTTTGCGCCCTGCCAATCCCCCAGGTGCCCCTCGGCAAGTCCCAGCAGCCTGTGCACCTCGGGGTCGTCGGGGCGATACTTCAGCAGGGTGAGTGCGTGCAGGTGGGCACTTTGCCAGTCGCCACTTTCCAGGCAAGTCAGGGCGCTCGCGAGTTCGGCGTCCAACTGCTCGCCGGTGCGAGCGAAGCGTTCGGCAAGTTCGGGACGGAACGCTCGCACGATGGCACTCACGCCTGCTTCGGGACCGGACACATGTAACTCGATGTAGCGTGGCCCGCCGCTCGCCCGCTCTGTGATGAGCTTGAGCGCTATGCCTTCCGGCAGACCGAACGCCTCGACGGACAGCCCATCCAGTGTGACCTCATCGTAGCGCGGCTGAAGCTCCCACCACAGCGTGACCTTGAAGCCGCTGCCGCTGCCGTACTGCCAGCCCCACTCGCCTGCCACGCCCAGGCGCACGTGCCGCCCATCGGCCTCCGGTTCCGAGGGGGCGCTGAAGCCCGGCACCAGGAGGGGAGCATAGCGCCGGGCGAAATCAAGCAGAGGCGCGTAGTTCGCATCCTGGTCCCAGTATGGTTCGTGCCTGATAGTCTGGGATACCATTCAGCCTCTCAATGCGGAAAATTCAATCCTGTTCTGCCTTTAGGGCCCAGACCTTTGGGAGGGCCGCCAGGTCGAATTCGGAGAGCCTCTCCGGCCCCAGCGCCACCACCTGCTCGTGCACATCTGCTGCCTCGCGTATGAGCCGGGCCACGTCCACCCCCAGGCAGGTATCGCCAAAGCGTTGCAGGTAGGCGATACCGCCCGTGATGTGGTTGACGGTGCCCCGGTAGTTGCCCAGGCGCAGCTTGTAGAAGCCGACGCCGATTTTGAGGATGCCCTGGTAGAGACGGCGTAACTCACGGGGTTCATCGAGCCAGAGCTTTTCCAGCGTCTCATGCTGCTCGAAGAACTCACCCCGGTTGAACTGCTCGATGCCGAGGTACAGGAGGGGAGGGGGCGTTTCGTCGCACGACCAGGGCGCGGGCGCACCGGTGCCCTCCCGTTTTGCCCTGCGCCTGGACTCCGAGGTGGTGCTTATCTTTTCCACACTTTCGCCACTCATGCTATATTTTATACCAGAGCACTTTACCACACTAAATACCGCACTCCCGGCCTCCACGGGGCT